>PMIF01000287.1:23887-26973 GCA_003157035.1 Rhodocyclaceae bacterium | reverse complement strand
CTGGCCAACGCCGACAGCGTCGTCGGCGCGGACGGCAAGCCCTATCGCGCCAAGCAGGTTGTCTTCCAGGCGACGCCGGTCACCAGCGACGGCAGCATGGGAGTGCGGGTGACGCAAGTGGTCGACAGTGCGGCACCCGGACGCATGATGTACGACCCGAAGAGTCCAGCCGCCAATGAACAGGGTTACGTCGAGATGCCCAACGTCAATGTCGTCGAAGAAATGGTCAACATGATCTCCGCATCCCGCGCCTATCAAACCAACAGCGAAATCATGAGCGCCGCCAAGACGCTGCTCTTGAAGACACTGGCTATTGCCCAGTAATCGAGGTGAAGAAATGACAACCAGCAACGTAAGTTCAAATTCCAGTTACTACCAGTCGCTGATCAATTCGGTCAACGGCGCCTCCAGCAGCACGACCAGTTCGACCTCGAGTGCAGCTTCCGATGCCCAGGACCGCTTTCTCAAGCTGCTGACGACGCAGTTGCAGAATCAGGATCCGCTGAATCCGCTCGACAACGCGCAGATGACATCGCAACTGGCGCAAATCAGCACCGTCAGCGGTATCGAAAAGCTCAATGCCACGCTGCAAACCCTGTTGCAGAGCAATCAGGACGCGCAGAGCACGCAGGCGGCCGGCCTGGTCGGCCATTCGGTCCTGGTGCCGGGCAGTGCGCTGGCCTTGTCAAACAGCACGGCGGTTGGCGGCGTCGACTTGTCATCAGCGGCCAACAAGGTGACGGTGACGATCACTGATGCCAATGGCCTCGCCGTGCGCACCTTGTCATTGGGCACACTCGATGCCGGCGTGCACGACTTCGTCTGGGACGGCAAGACGGACAGCGGTGCTCAGGCAACCGACGGCAGCTACACGGTTTCCGTGGCGGCGAGCCAGGGGGCAAATGCCGTTACCGCCTCGTCATTGAGCCTCGGCATGGTACGCAGCGTCATTCGCGACAGCAACGGCATGATGGTCGATGTCGGTTCGCTGGGTACGGTGACACTCGACAACGTCATGCAGATTCTGTAATCGGAGATAGAACATGAGCTTCCAACAAGGTTTGAGTGGACTCGATACGGCGTCTGCCGCACTCGATACGATCGGCAACAATGTTGCCAACTCGGGTACGGTCGGCTTCAAGCAGTCGACGACGCTGTTTGCCGATGTCTTCGCTGCGTCGCTCTCCGGCGCCGGTACAGCTCCGATTGGACTGGGGTCGCGCGTTGCCGGCGTCGCTCAACAGTTTACCCAGGGCAACGTTTCCGTGACCGGCAACGCGCTGGACATGGCGATCAATGGTGGTGGATTTTTCCGGCTGCAGAATGCTACCGGCGATATCCTCTATTCGCGCAACGGCCAATTTCAACTGGACAAGGATGGCTACATCGTCAATGCCAAGGGTCAGGAGTTGATGGGTTACAACGCTGACACCAATGGCGCGATTTCTTCGGCCCTGGCGCCCCTGCGCTTGTTCGACCCGACCACGGCATCCGATGCCAAGCCGCAGACGACCGGTGGCAGCGCGACTGCTAGTGGTGTTCAGGCCAACGTCAACCTGGATTCGACCCAACCCGCGATCACGGCGACATTCGATCCGACTATCGCGTCGACCTATACGAAGTCGACCGCGGTCACGGTATACGACAGCCTGGGCAATTCGCACACCATGTCCATGTATTTCCAGAAGACCGGCCCTGGCGCGTGGAATCTGTACACGACGCTCGATAACGACCCGGCCACTGTTTCTGCCGCGACGNNTCGCCGAGTCGTTCGCGGTTACGACCGGTGCCACGACGCCCTTGGCGTTCAACCTGAATCTGACCGGCTCGACCCAGTACGGTTCTGCGTTCGCGGTCAATTCGATGGTTCAGGATGGCTATGCCTCGGGCAAATTGGCCGGTTTCAGCATCGGTACCGACGGCGTCATCGTCGGCCGCTATACCAATGGCCAGTCGAAGGATCTGGGGCAGGTCATCCTGGCCAATTTCCGCAATCCGCAAGGCCTGCAACCGCTCGGTGACAACACCTGGACTGCAACCTCGGATTCCGGCACCGAGATGATCGGACCGCCGGGATCGAGCAGCCAGTTCGGTCCGGTGCAGTCGGCGGCGCTCGAAGATTCGAACGTCGATCTGACCAAGGAACTGGTGGCCATGATCGTCCAGCAGCGCGCCTATCAGGCCAATGCGCAAACGATCAAGACCCAGGACCAGGTCCTGCAGACCCTGGTCAATCTCCGCTAAATAGGTTGAATCGTGGATCGCTACATCTACACGGCAATGACCGGCGCCTCGCAGACCCTGGGGCGCCAGGCCGCGGTGGCGAACAATCTGTCGAATGTGACATCGACCGGTTATCGCGCCGAGGAGCACCGGTTGCGTGCCGTGCAAGTGCAGTCGGCAAATACGCCGGCACCGTTGGCGACTCGCGCGTTCGCCGTCGATGCCAGCACCCATACGGACTATTCGCAAGGAGCGATGAACTACACCGGTCGCACCTTCGACGTCGCCGTTTCCGGCCAGGGCTGGATAGGCCTGGCGATGCCGGACGGCAGCGAGGCCTACACCCGCAACGGCAGCCTTGAGGTGTCGGTGAACGGCGTTTTGCAAACCCGGACGGGAATTCCGGTGCAGGGCGACGGTGGCTCCATCACGATCCCGCCTGACGTCAAGGTTTCCATTGCCAACGACGGCACGGTTTCGGTGATTCCCGAGACTGGCGCGCAAAACACGGTCAATGTCATCGGTCGCATCAAGCTGGTCAATCCGCCGGAAGCGGACCTGGTGCGCGGCGGCGACGGTTTGTTTCGCCTGCGTGGCGGTGACCCGGCGCCGGCGGACGAAGGTGTCCGTCTTGCCGGCGGCTATCTCGAAGACAGCAACGTCAATCCGGTCGAGCAGATGGTGACCATGATCTCGCTTGGTCGCCAGTTCGAAATGCAAATGCAACTGCTGCAACGAGCCAACCAGAACGACCAGTCGGCAACTCAAGTGATTTCGGCGCGATAGAAGGACTGAACCATGATCCGATCCCTGTGGATTGCCAAGACCGGCCTCGACACCCAGCAGACCCAGCTCGATGTCAT
>PMIF01000287.1:0-23821 GCA_003157035.1 Rhodocyclaceae bacterium | reverse complement strand
AGCCTGCAGAACACCAACAACTCGCTCGACATCGCGATCAATGGCCAGGGTTTCTTCCAGGTCCAGATGCCGGACGGTACCCTCTCCTATACGCGCGACGGCTCGTTCCAGCTGGACAGCACTGGCCAGATCGTGACCTCGAACGGTTATCCCTTGTCGCCGGCGATCACCATTCCGTCGACGGCCACTTCGATCACCATCAGTCGCGATGGCATCCTCTCCGTGGTCGTGGCCGGCAGCTCGACGCCAACCCAACTTGGCAACATCCAGCTGGCGAGTTTCGTCAATCCGGGCGGCCTGCAGAGCACTGGCGAGAATTTGTACGTCGAGACTGCTTCATCGGGCACGCCGACGCCCAATACGCCCGGGTCGAATGGCGCCGGCCTGCTCAGCCCGGGCTATGTCGAGACATCGAATGTCAACGTCGCCGAGGAACTCGTGACGATGATCCAGACGCAACGCGCCTACGAACTGAATTCGAAAGTGATCACCACTTCCGACGCCATGCTGGCCCGGCTGACTCAGTTATGATCTTGACGACGCAAAAGCCGCTTCTGGTTTTGGCCGCGACACTGACCCTGGCGGGTTGCTTCAGCACCACACCGTCGACGGCGGTGCACCAGCCGATGTCGATTCGCCCGGAGGCACGCCCGGCGCTGGTGGCCGAGAATGGCGCCATCTACAACGTCGCCAGCAGCCGGCCGCTGTTCGAAGATCGGCGCGCCCGCTTCATCGGCGACACGCTGACCATCAACATTACCGAAAAGACCCAGGCGTCGAAGATTTCCGAGAACAAGACAGAACGCACGCAAAGCGTCGATGCCTCGGTGCCGACCGTGGCCGGCCTGCCGCTGAAGAGCGTGCTCGGTTTGGCGGTGTCGGCGAATGACAGCAACAAGTTCGATGGCAAGGGCCAGAACAATTCGTCGAACGACTTTACCGGAACCATCAGTGTGACCGTTATCGAGGTCTATCCGAACGGTAATCTCCTGGTGTCGGGCGAGAAGCAGATCGGCCTCAAGGAGGGTGAGGAATTTGTCCGCTTCTCTGGTGTGGTCAATCCCAACACGATTACCGGTGCCAACACCGTTACCTCGACCCAGGTCGCCGACGCGCGCATCGAGTTCAAGGCCAATGGCTTCATCGATTCTGCCCAGGTAATGGGTTGGCTGTCCCGTTTGTTCCTGACTTTCCTGCCCTTCTGATGCCATGACCCGAGTCCAACGCGTACTGATACTCTTGATGTGGCTACTGGCCGGCTTGATGATCGCCGATGCGGCGCGTGCCGAGCGCATCAAGGACCTGGCATCCATTGCCGGCGTGCGCAATAACCAGCTGGTGGGTTACGGCATCGTGGTCGGCCTCGACGGTTCGGGCGACCAGACGACGCAGACGCCGTTCACCGTGCAGAGCATCATCAACATGCTGTCCGGCATGGGTGTTAATTTGCCACCAGGCACATCACTTCAGTTGAAGAACGTGGCGGCGGTCATGGTGACGGCGAACCTGCCGCCGTTTGCGCGATCCGGGCAGCAAATCGACGTTACGGTTTCATCGATCGGCAACGCCAAGTCGATCAAAGGCGGCACATTGATCCTGACACCGCTCAAAGGTGCCGATAGCCAGGTCTATGCAATGGCTCAGGGCAATGTTGTCGTGGTCGGTGCCGGTGCTTCCGGGGGCGGCTCGAAGGTAACGGTGAACCACTTGGCTGTCGGCCGCATCGCCAGCGGGGCTACGGTCGAACGCGAAGTGCCGACTGCCGTGGGGCAGGGCGAGTATGTGCACTTCGAACTCAACGCCACCGACTTTGGCACAGCGCAAAAGATGGTCGAGGCGATCAATCGTGCCGAACCGGGAACCGCGGTCGCTGTGGACGGCCGCCGCGTCCGCGTCCGGGCGCCCGTGGATGCCAACGAACGAGTGGCCTTTCTCGGTCGCGTCTCGGAGCTGGAACTGGCGCCAGCGCAGGCCGGCGCCCGGGTCATTGTCAATGCGCGTACCGGCTCGGTGGTCATGAACCAGACCGTGACCCTGGAAAACTGTGCCGTGGCGCACGGCAACTTGTCCGTGTCGGTGACGGCCGACAACACAGTCAGCCAGCCTGGGGCACTTTCCGGCGGACAAACCGCCGCGGTGACCAATGCGCAGATCGACATCAAGCAGGAGAGCGGAGGGCTGGTCAACCTGCGCGCCGGCGCCAAGCTTGCGGACGTGGTCAAGGCGCTCAATGCCGTCGGTGCCAATCCTCAGGATCTTATTGCCATCCTGCAGGCGATGAAGATTTCCGGTGCATTGCGCGCGGAACTGGAAATCATCTGATATCGGCAAGGATTGCCGCTGTGTTCCGCCTGTCGTGACAACGCGGCAGATGCGATCGTGCACATCCACATGATGCAGACTTCGACCACCCCCACGATATTTGATGTTCGCGGTTTGGCGGCCCTCAAGAGCCAGGCCAAGAGCCAGGATCCTGCGGCGCTGAAAGCCACCGCGCAGCAGTTCGAAGCACTCTTCCTGCAGATGGTGCTCAAATCCATGCGTGATGCGACGCCGCATGAAGGCTTGATGGAAAGTGATCAGACGCGCCTCTACGAATCCCTGCTTGACCAGCAATTGAGTCAGGTGATGGCCGCGAAGGGTGGTACTGGCCTGGCAGCCATGATCGAAAAGCAGCTGACGCGCAATACCGTGGCGCCACCCGCGGGCGAAACCGATCTGCCCCTGCGTCCATTGGCGCAACCTTATCCGCTCGAGCAGAAGAGCCAGGCCATGCCGCTGGCGACGCCTGTGCAGCAGCCCGTGCTACGTCCGTTGAGCGATACACCCGTCCGGCCTGCCAGGGAGCCGGAAGCCGCTGCTTCCTCGACGCAGCGGCAGTTCGTCGATCAGATCCTTCCCCATGCCGTCGAAGCCAGCCGCGCCTCCGGCGTTCCGGCTGCCTTCATGGTGGCGCAGGCGGCCCTGGAGACCGGTTGGGGGCGCTCGGAACCAAGGCGTGCCGACGGTCGGCCGAGCTATAACATCTTCGGCATCAAGGCGGGACGTGGCTGGAGCGGTGCCACGGTGGCAGCGGCGACGACCGAGTATGTGGATGGCGTTGCCCAGCAACGGACTGAGCGCTTCCGCGCCTATGGATCGTATGCCGAGGCTTTTGCCGACTATACCCGCTTGCTGTCGTCGAATCCCCGCTACGCCGGTGTGGTTGCGTCGGTGGACGGGCAGAGTTTCGCCCGCCAGTTGCAGCAGGCGGGCTACGCCAGCGACCCGGCCTACGCCGAGAAGCTGACACGGATTATCGGCGGACCGACATTGCGTTTGGCGCTTGCCGACTAATCGCTGGCACAGGTGTTGCAAATAGCTTCGTGAACCCTCAAAAATCGGCAGATCTTGCCGATAAATGAGTATCGACACGGAGGCATCATGAGCATTTTCAGCATCGGCGTCACTGGCCTCGACGCGGCGATGATCGGTCTTTCGACCACCAGCCACAACATTGCCAATGCTTCGACGACCGGCTACAACCGGCAGACGATCGTCCAGGGGACCAATTTCGCCACCCTGACCGGCGCCGGCTATATCGGCCAGGGTACCAATGTCGAGACCGTCAAGCGGATCTATGACCAGTTCCTGTCCCAGGAAGTGATGTCGGCCCAGACATCTGCCGCTGANNTTGCAAACCATGGACCAGCGCTTGTCGCAGATTCGCACGGGCGTCAATAGTCAGATTACCAGCGAAGTAACGGCGATCAACAGTTACTCGAAACAGATCGCCGACCTCAACCAGAGCATCAACCTGGCCAGCGCCGGCAGCGGCAGCAATCAGCAGCCCAACGACTTGCTCGATAAGCGCGATCAGTTGATCGCCGAGCTGAACAAGCATATCCGTGTCAGTACGCTGACCCAGGCCGACGGAACCGTGAGCGTGTTCTTCGGCAATGGCGAACCGCTGGTGGTCAGCAATACCAACTACACGCTGAGCACCCAGCCGGCCAGTGATGATCCCAATCGCACGGTGGTTGCCGTGNNAACGGGTTGGCGGGAACCGACATCTTCAAGCTCGGCAGCCCCACGGTCATCGTCGACGGCAACAACACGGGGAGCGCGACCCTGTCAGCAGCCTTGACGTCGACAGCCGCATCGGACCTGACGACCAGCGACTACCAGTTGGCATACGATGGAGTCAACTACACGCTGACCCGTCTATCTGACGGCACGTCATGGAGCGCTGCGAGTGTTGCCGCGGTGGCGACAAGTGCAGGCCAGGGATTCGACCTGGCGATCACCAGCGGCACGACAAACGCCGGCGACGTGTTCAAGATTGAGCCGACGCGAATGGGCAGCGCCGGAATGTCGGTGGCGATCACCGATCCGCGCGAGATCGCCGCCGCGGCGCCTTTCCGTACGGCTGCTGCGCTGGACAACAGCGGTACCGCCAAGATCAGCGCCGGTTCGGTCGATACGCCGCCGCCCAACCCAAACCTGCAGCAGCCGGTAATGATCGCTTTCACCGATCCGACGCACTTTAGCGTCACCGGCACGGGCATTCCGGCGTCTGCTTCAGCGCCACCCTATGTTCCCTATACGTCGGGGGCCGACATCAGTTACAACGGCTGGACGGTGCAAATCACCGGCGCCGCGGTTGCCGGCGACACCTTTACGGTATCCGCGAATACCGGCGGTACTGCTGACAGCCGCAATGCGGTGGCGCTGGCCGCGTTGCAGACCAAGAGCACGATGATCGGCGGCACCGCCAGCTATCAGGAAGCCTATGCCCAGCTGGTCAGCGAAGTCGGCAACAAGGCCAGCGAAGTCTCCAGCATGGCCACCAGCCAGCAGGCAGCGGCCGATCAGGCGGATTCGGCGCGCAAGTCAGTGTCCGGTGTCAATCTCGACGAGGAAGCCGCCAACCTGATCAAGTACCAGCAGGCCTATCAGGCTTCGGCCAAGGTGATCAGCATCGCCTCGAAGCTGTTCGATCAGATACTCGCGTTGGGGCAGTAAGCTGTTACGGAGAACGCCATGAGAGTCAGCAGCAGTATGATGTTTGATGCCGCCGTCACTGGTATCAACCAGCAGATGTCGTCACTTGTCCATCTGCAGGAACAGATCAGTGCCAACAAGCGGATCCTCACGCCATCGGATGATCCGGTTGCAGCCGCCAGGGCGATCGAGGTGCAACAATCGCTGGATACCAGCAACCAATTTTCGACCAACCAGAAGAGCGCCACTTCAGCGCTCGATCAGGAAGATTCGGTCCTCGGCTCGGCGAGCGACATCATCGGCCAGATTCGGGATCTTGCTATCCAGGCCGGCGATCCGGGATTGAGCGCGACGACTCGCCACTCGATCGCCACCAGTATTCGTTCGCTGTTCGACAATTTGAAAGGCGTCGCCAACAGTACCGATGGCGCCGGCAACTACCTGTTCTCCGGCTTCCAGGGGAAAACAGCGCCCTTTTCCGGCAACATCGATACGATGAACCCCAGTAATGCCGATATCACCTATAGCGGCGACGACGGTCAGCGGGTGATGCAAATCGCGCCCTCGCGCTATATCGCGGTCAGCGATTCGGGCAGCGATGTCTTCATGCGCACCGGCAACAGCGAGAGCGTCTTCAAGACTATTGCGACGCTTGTTGGCGTGCTCGAAGGGTCGCTCGCGGGTAACGTGTCCACCGCGGTCACCCAACTGACACAGGCCAACAGCCATGTGGTGGATGTCCGCGCTTCGGTCGGATCACGCGGCAACGAGGTGACGACGACCAGTTCCATGACCAACGACCTGACGCTGCAGTATACGACCCAACTGTCGTCACTTCAGGATCTGGATATGGTCAAGGCGCTGACGCAGCAGACCCAGGTCCAAACCAACCTGACGGCCGCCGAGAAGTCGTTTGCGACCGTATCGCAGTTGTCGCTGTTCACCTACTTGTGAAGCGCTCGATCGCTGAGGCGCTCGCTATCGCGCTTGCCGTCGCTGCCGGCATGCCGGCGGCCGCATACGCTCAGTCGTACGTGCCTTCGAATGGCTCGATCATTGCGAACAAGGTTATCAGGGTGTCGCCATCGATTAGCATCGCGCTGGAAAAGATCGTCTATTGGGGCGTTCTTGGTGGCATCGCCTACGCGGTTCTCGATCCCCTGGCGCCGACCTGGGAAATCGAAGAAGCGCCCCTGGGCGACGAGCACATCCATTTCTCGCTGCAGATGAAGCGGTATTACAGCGGTGGCGCTGGCGAGGCACGGGCGCTGTTCAATCGGCGTGCCCGCGAGTTGATGCGTTTGAACGACTTCGACGAGTACCGGGTGGTCGAGTACAGCGAGAGCCTCGAAGCTTCCCTGTTTGGCTCCCGCCGCAAGGCGGAGGGCGTGATCCAGTTGCAGCACAAGCAGAAGTCGGCGGCTACGCAGCTGCCGCCCGCATGACCTCGCGCAATACGAAGAAGCTCTGATCGAACAGGCGCTCCAGGGCGGCGCCGAAATAGGGCAGCGAGATCATCAGCACGGTGAAACCGGCGACCATCGTCACCGGGAAACCGATCGCGAACAGGTTCAATTGTGGGGCAACCCTAGCCAGAATGCCCATGGCGATGTTGGCGATCAAGAGCGCCGCGACCAGCGGTAACGACAGCAGCAGACCGGCCGAAAATATTGTCGTTGCCCAGGCCAGAATCACCGCGAAGCTGCTGCTGGCAACCGGCTGTAGCCCGATCGGAAACAGCTGGAAACTCTCCGCTAGCACAGCGAGCAGCAGCAGATGGCCGTTCATGGCCAGGAAGATCAGGGTCGCCAACAAACCCATGAATTCGCTCAGTACCGGCGTTTGCGCCGCATTGCGCGGATCGTAGAACATCGCGAAGGAGAGGCCCATCTGTAAGCCGATCAATTGGCCCGCAGTGTCTACGGCCGAAAAGGTGATGCGCAGGACAAAGCCGAGCAAGGCGCCGATCAGCATTTGTTCGCCGAGGATCAGGATGCCGAGCCAGGATCCGGCGGCAATCGGCGGCAGCGGCGGCAGGGCTGGCGCCAGGGCAAAGGCCAAAGCCAGTGCAATCAACAGGCGAATCCGCGGCGACAGGCCGGCATTGTTGAACACCGGTGCGGTCATCATCATGCCGCCAACGCGAGCCAGGGGAAAGGCGAACAGCGCCAGCCAGTGGTCAAGCTGAGCCGAACTGAAGCCGATCATCAGCCGATCAGGCTTGGAATGGATTCATAGAGCCGGCGAATGTAGTCGGTCATGATCGTGATCATCCACGGTCCGAACACAATCAGGGTTAGGAAGATCACCACCAGCTTGGGTACGAACGATAGCGTGCTCTCGTTGATCTGGGTCGCTGCCTGGAAAATGCTGACGATCAGGCCGGTGACCAGCGCGGCGAGAAACAGCGGTGCCGAGACGAGCAGCGCCACTTCGAGCGCGCCGCGTCCCAATTCGACAACAGTGGTGGGGGTCATCCGGCGATCCTCTTAACCGAAACTGGTCACCAGCGAAGCAATCAGCAGGTTCCAGCCATCGACGAGCACGAACAGCATGATCTTGAATGGCAGACTGACGATGACCGGCGACATCATCATCATGCCCATCGACATCAGTACGGAGGCGACGATCATGTCGATGATCAGGAAGGGAATGAAGACGATGAAGCCAATCTGAAACGCGGTCTTCAGCTCGGAGGTGACGAAGGCCGGTATCAGCACGCGCATCGGCACGTCCTCGACTTTGGCCGGTACCGGCTGTTTGGCAATCCTGGTGAACAGGCCCAGGTCGGCATCGCGCACCTGCTTGAGCATGAAGGTGCGCAAGGGTACGGCGCCACGATCGAGGGCCTCGGTGAACGTGATCTTGTTTTCCGCCAGCGGCAGATAGGCATCGCTATAGATGCGGTCGCCGACGGGCGCCATGATGAAGAATGTAAGGAACAGTGCCAGGCCGACGAGCACCTGGTTCGGCGGCGAGGTCTGCGTGCCCAGCGCCTGCCGCAGCAGCGACAAGACGATGATGATGCGGGTGAAGCTGGTCATCATCAACAGCATCGCCGGCAGAAAGGTCAAGCCGGTCAGCAGCAGCAAGGTCTGAATCGACAGCGACCACTGTGTGCCGCCGCCCGCAGCCGGCGTGCTCGTTATTGCCGGTAGGGCCTGAGCCAGGACAATGCCTGGCAAGACCGCGAGCACTACAGTGATAAGCGCCTTAACGCGCATGGCGATCCAGCGCCTGTTTCAGGCGCGCCGCGAAGCCGGCTGGATTGGCAGTCGGCGGATCGACAGGCAGGCTGTCGCGCGGAATTTCCGCCAATGCGGTGATGCTCCCAGGAGCGACCCCGAGTACCAGACAGGATTTGCCGATGTCGACGATGACGATGCGCTCGCGACTGCCAACCGCGGCTGCCGCGACAACACGCAGCATGCCGGCGGCGGCGCCGCGGGGTGCGGAGAGGCGGCGAAGCAGCCAGAGGCTGGCGAACAGTAGTGCGACGACAACTGCCAGGCCGAAGAACATGCTGACCAGGCTGCTGCCAAGGTCCGGCGTTGCCGGCTCGGCGGCGGCCAGAGTCGGCAGCAGGACGGCGGACAGCGAGGCAAATAGGCGAATGGACATCGATGCAGGCGGAGGGACAGCGCCTTGCCAGCATACGAAGACCGCCGTTGTCGGGAACGGCGGAGCAGAAGCGGAAAGGGGGGTCTTCCTAACGGTTCAGCTTGCGCACGCGCTCTTGCGGCGTAATGATGTCGGTCAGGCGGATGCCAAACTTGTCGTTGACCACGACGACCTCGCCCTGGGCGATCAAGGTGCCGTTGATCATGACGTCCATCGGCTCGCCGGCCAGGCCATCGAGTTCGACCACCGAACCGTGCGCCAGTTGGAGCAGGTTGCGGATGGAAATCTTCGTTCGCCCAAGCTCAACGGTGAGACGTACAGGGATATCCATGATCATCTCATAGCCTTGCGGCTGCGCCGCCTTGCCGGCGCCGCTGCCGAATTGCTCGAAGATGTCCGTGGCTGCCGCGGGCTGGGCGGCCGGCGTTTCGGTGACTGCCTGTTCATTCATGGCAGCGGCCCAGTCATCGTCTGACACTTGATTCTCTTCGACTTGATCGCTCATCGTCTACTCCTATCCGGTTTCGGCCTCTTCCTGGGCCAGAAAGCTTTCGATCCGCAAGGCATATTGGCCACTGCGGATGCCGTAGCGGCATTTCATGATCGGTACGCCATCGACCATCGCCTCGACAGTATCGCCGATCATCAGCGGCAGTACGTCGCCGGTCTTCAAGCTGAGAATCTTTTCCACCGAAAGGTCGCTAACCGCCAAAGGAACCGTCAGTTCCACCTCGGCGAGTTGTAGTTGGCGGCTCAACATGCCGCTCCAGCGGCGGTCAGCCCCCGCCTGTTCGCTGTGCATCGTGCTGTAGAGAATGTCGCGTATCGGTTCGACCATCGAATAGGGAAGGCAGAGATGCATCTCTGCGGAATTGCCGCCGAGTTCCATCGTGAACGTGATGGCAACAACGATTTCCGACGGCGTCGCGATATTCGCGAACTGGGTGTTCATCTCCGAACGCACATAGTCGAACTTGATTTCGAACACCGGTTTCCAGGCCTTCTCGTACTCGGTGAACACGACGCCCAAGAGGCCATGGATGATACGCTGCTCGGTCTGGGTGAAATCACGACCTTCGACGCGGGTGTGAAAGCGGCCGTCGCCGCCGAACATGCTGTCGACCACCAGGAAGACCAGGTTGGGGTCGAGGACGATCAGCGCCGTGCCCCGCAGCGGCTTCACCGTGACCAGATTGAGGTTGGTCGGTACCACCAGATTGCGGATGAATTCGCTGTACTTCTGAACCTTGATCGGGCCGACGGAAATTTCGCAGCTCTTGTGCATGTAGTTGAACATGCCGATTCGCAGCAGACGGGCGAATCGCTCATTGATCAACTCCATGGTTGGCATCCGGCCACGGACAATACGTTCCTGCCGGCCAAGGTCGTAGGGTTTGACGCCGCCGGGAGCGTCTTCGGCGACTGCCTCCTCGGTCTCGCCCGTTACACCCTTGAGCAGGGCGTCGACTTCTTCCTGAGACAGAAAGTCCTGGCTCATGTCTTACTGGACGATGAAAGAGGTAAACAACACTGCCTGCACGGGATCGTCGGCAGCAGCGGTGTCTGAAGGTTCTTCGGGTTCCTTGCCCTTCTTGCGTGGCGCCGGCGGTTCGATGATGGCGTTGATGGTGACCCGCATTTCGTTGGCGAGTTTCTGCACGCCCTGTGGCGTACTCAGGTCCGATGCCTTCTTGCCGGAAAGGATGAGCAGTACCTTATGACGTATCTCCGGCGTGTAGAGCTTGATTTCCTCGCCGAGATGGGGGTCGAGCACGCGCAGTTCGGGGGTTGCCTGGAGGTAGGCCTCCTGCCCTTCGCTTGTCAACTTGACGGTGAAAGCATCGAGCTTGACGAACACCGGTGCTGCCGTGTGATCCTTCTTGGCTTTCTTGGCCTTCTCTTCCTTCGCCGGCGGCTCGTCGCCTTCCTCGTCGCTGACCGTGGGCTTCGATTTCATCAGGAAGAACGCCGCGCCACCGCCGATCAGGGCAACCGCGACCACCGCGGCGATGATGATGACCAGCAGTTTGCTCTTCTTCTTTGGCGCCGCCTGTTCTGTTTCAGCGCTTTCTGCCTTCTTGGCTTCCGCCATTATTCCGCTCCCCGAGTTGCGATGTCAGGTGTCAGGCAAACACGTCGACCATGCCGCGGCCGCTGCTGTGCCAGGATCCCGATGTGCCGGTTACACGAGCGGTCGAGGTGACGTCGCTGGCGAGCGCTTGCGATGTCTGATTCCAGCTTGGATTATCGCCGTTTTCGCGGCTGTTTGCCGATTGTCCGAACGTGTCGGTGCCAACGTGAGTCTGGCCCAGCGTTACGCCGGCGTCGGCCAGAACCTCCCGCAATCGTGGCATGGCGTTTTCCAGGGCTTCGCGCACGGCCGGGTTTGCTGAAACAAATGTGGCGGTTGCCTGATCGCCGGAGATCGAAAGCGAAATGCCGACACGACCGAGTTCTGGGGGCGTCAAAACCAGCTCGGCGCGACTGTGGCCCTGATTGGCCATCCAGGCCACATTGTTGGCGACGTCGTTCTTCCAGGCGGTGGTGCCGACGGCACTGTCGACACGGTTGGCGACCGCGGCGACGTGCTCAACGGTCGGCGAGCGATTGGCTGCGGCGCTTGCCTGGAGACTCGCATCGCCAGGAACCACGAACGCAGCGGTCTCCGAATTGGCGCCGGCCTTGGCTGCGCCGGCAGAATCCGACTCTGCGGCAAGATTTGCCGCGGCACTTGCCGTTGCCAGCGCCAGTGACTCGGCCTTTGTCCCTGCAGACTGGGCGGTGGTGTCCTGGCTGGCACCGACCACCGCTGGAACGACGGTACTCGGAGCGACGATCGCCGGCGCTGCGATCGGCACCAACTGGGCCGCGGCCGCTTGCGCGTCCACCTCGTCCTTGGTGAGATCACGGCTGTTGCGGACCCGCTTGCCATTTACGGTCGGATCACCATCGGTGGTCGCCGCCGTACCCTGTAGCCCGCCAGTCAGGGCAACCAGCGCCTGATCGAGAGCATCAGTGGTCAGGTTGGCAGTTGCGCTCGCGGCGTCGACGGTGGTCGTCGGCAAGGCAACGCCACCGTCGCTGCTCATCTGCTGTTGCAAGAGGGCTGCGAAGGGATTCGGCGTCCCCGATGTGGCGGTCGCGCTGCCGCCCGAGGTCGAGCCGGCTGCCGGGGCGGCCGCAGGGGCGGGACTGACAGCGGCTGCTGCTGCGGTGATCTGGGGCATTGCGGGTTCCTCGCGCTAAGTCTGTAATCGGTAAACGCAAGGAGCATGCCACAGCCCATAGTCAATCATCGCGATTGAGATCGTTGGGGCGCAGGCGTGCGGCGTGTTCATCGGTGATCTTCTGCTCGCGGTGGCCTTCTTCATAGACCTGCTGAGTTCGATGGCGTACCGCCAAGGTGTCGAAGGCCTTGACCCGGCCGCGGCGGTCGAGCCATTCGCGCTGGCCGGCACTTCTGAGTTCGTGCGACTGGTCGACCAGTTGTCGAGCCTGGGCGAGCGCGGCGTCCAGCTTGTCGAGGAAGTGCTGGAAATTGCGCCACTGCTCGCGGCCGATACCCTCGCGGGCAGATTCAAGAAATCGCGCCTGATACTCGGCCCGATAGCGCACCAGCAGATCAAGCCGTTCGGCGGCGCGCTGTTCGCCGGAAATCAACTCGCCAAGATGGCGCGTGGCTTCCTCCAGCTTCATTTGCGACAGATCGAGAACCGACTGCAGCGGGAATTTTTTGCTCATCGTTGCCGGTTAGAGGTGAAAACGCTTTGCTCAGTTTGATTCTAGCCTAGCCGAACAGGGCTGCCAGACGGCCGACGCCATCTTCGGTGGTCGCCCGTTCCTCGATCTGCTGCTGGAGAAATTGCTCCATCTGCGGATAAAGGGCGATCGCCATGTCGAGCAATGGGTCCGAGCCACGGGCGTAGGCGCCGACGGCGAGGAGATCGCGGGCGCGCTGATAGCGGGAATACAGTTGTTTGAAGCGCCGCACCAGTTCCATTTGGCCGGCGCTGATGAGATTGGGCATGGCGCGCGAAATCGACTGCTCGATGTCGATGGCCGGGTAGTGCCCGGCATCGGCCAATTGTCGCGACAGAACGATGTGGCCGTCGAGGATGGCGCGGGCGGCGTCGGCAATCGGATCCTGGGGATCGTCGCCTTCGGTCAGGACTGTGTAGAAGGCGGTGATCGAACCGCCGCCTTCCAGGCCGTTGCCGGCGCGCTCGACCAGTTGCGGCAAGCGGGCGAACACCGAGGGCGGATAACCGCGCGTCACTGGCGGTTCGCCGACGGCAAGCGCAATTTCGCGCTGCGCCATGGCGAAGCGGGTCAGTGAATCCATGATCAGCAGGACGTGGCGCCCCTGGTCGCGAAAATGTTCGGCGATAGTGGTCGCATACGCCGCGCCCTGAAGCCGGATCAGCGGACTTACGTCAGCCGGGCNNGCGGCGCAGTCCCGCTTCGCCAAGGTTTTGCTCGATGAACTCCTTGACCTCGCGGCCGCGCTCGCCGATCAGTCCGACGACGATGACTTCGGCGGCGGTATAGCGCGCCATCATGCCGAGCAACACACTCTTGCCGACGCCCGAGCCGGCAAACAGGCCCAGACGCTGACCGCGGCCGACCGTCAGCAGGGCATTGAGCGCTCGAATGCCGACGTCGAGCGGGCGGATGATCGGCGCTCGCTGCAGCGGATTGAACGGCCGGCTGACCAGCGAGCGCAGCGGCTTCGCTTCGATTGGGCCAAGGGTATCGAGCGGCCTGCCGTTGCCGTCCACGACGCGGCCGAGCAGTTGGTCGCCGACCGGCAGACGCTTGGCGCGGTCGAAGGCGCGCCGGCGCGGCAACGCCGACTGGCCGATTCGCGGTGGTGGTGGTGGCGTCTCCAGCGGCAGGACCGGCGCCCCTGGCGCCAGGCCGTAGACATCCTCGCTCGGCATCATGTACAAGCGTTCGCCGGCGAAGCCGACCACCTCGGCTTCCATTTGGCCGCCGCCGGGGACCAGGACCCGGCAACCCGACCCCAACGGCAGTTTGAGTCCCGATGCTTCGATGACCAAACCGTTGATGCGGGTCAGACGCCCGCTGGTCAGGTAAGGATCGGCAGCTTCCGCGCGTTGTCGGCAGTCTGCCAGAAGTTGTCGCCAGGCAGCGCAGGAGGGCGTCACGGCTGCTCCGGATCCTGCCAGGCAGATTCCAGGCCGATGCTTTCGATCACGCGCCGCCAACGCGTTGCCAGGGCGGCATCCACCTGGCTGCCGCCGGTCTCGATCATGCAGTCTCCCGGTTTCAACTGCGGGTCTTCGTGCAGCCGATGGCCGCCGTGGGTAAGCACCTCACCCATATGTGTGCGCACCAGCGCCATGTCACCGGCGCTCAGGTAGATGAGCGCATGCTGATGCGGCAATTGCGCCAAGGCTTCGCGGACGACATCGAGAATCGTCTCCGGATGAGCGGAAATCTCGTGCCGGACCACTTGCCGCGCCACTTCCAATGCCAGCGCCAGGAGCTCATCGGCGACCTGTTGCTGGAATTCGGCGAACGAGCGTTCGAGTTCGTCGGCGACCCGCCCCAGCCGCGTCGCTTCTTCTTGTGCCGCTGCCCGGCCGGCGGCATAGCCGGCCGTATAGCCATCGCTGCGTGCCTGATCGCGGATGCGATCGGCCTCGCCGTCGGCAGCCTCCGTCTTCTTGGCAGCGACCTCATCGGTGCCAGGCGTTGCCGGCTGGTCGAAACTGGCCAGCTCCCAGCGTTCCCAGGCCGTCAGTCCGCTCATATCATCTGATCCTCGCCACCCTTGCCGCCCAAGACAATCTGCCCCTCNNGCGGCGCGCTGCGACATGTTCTTGAAGATCTTCTCGCGCAATTCCGGCGACGAGCCCTTGAGAGCCAGGATCAGCGAGTCGGACTGGATTTCCCGCAGCAGCAGTTGGATGCCACGATCGTCGACTTCGAGCAGGTTTTCGAAGACGAACATTTCGTCGAGGATCTTCTGCGCCAGGTCGGGATCATATTCGCGGACGTTGTCGAGAATCGAAGTCTCGGCAGCCTGGCCAACGAAGTTGAGAATCTCTGCGGCGTGGCGGATGCCACCCATCGCCGTCTTCTTGATGTTGCCTGAGGCTCCGGCGAGGACGCGCTTCATGGCGTCATTCAGCTCGCGCAATGCTTCCGGCTGGACGCCGTCCAGCGTCGAGATGCGCAACAGCACATCATTGCGCAGGCGCTCGGAAAAATGCTTGAGGATTTCGCCGGCATGGTCGAACTCGAGGTGGACGAGGATCGTGGCAATGATCTGCGGATGCTCGTTCTTGATCAGGTCGGCCACCGTGGCCGCATCCATCCACTTGAGGCCCTCGATGCCGGCAGTGTCACCGCCTTGCAGGATGCGCGAGATCAGGTTGGCCGCCTTGTCGTCGCCGAGCGCCTTGGTCAGCATGGCTTTGATCTTGGCCTCGTCGACGTCGAGCGGCGTTCCCTTCGCCGAATGCTGTTCGAGTTCGTCGAGCACGGCCTCGACCTTTTCGCGCGGCACGGCCTTCAGTTGCGCCATGGCGTGACCGAGCTTCTGCACTTCCCGGGGACCGAGGTGCTTCAGGATTTCCGCTGCTTCGTCCTCACCGAGAGACAACAGCAGCATGGCGCTCTTTTCCAGGCCGTCATCTGGGTTCGCCACCGACCCACTCCTTGATTACGCCGGCAACCAGTTTCGGATCCTGTTTGGCCAGGTCACGCGCCTGTTGAAGCTTGTTGTCATAGGACTTCGTCTGTGTGCCCGGACGGTGGTTCTCGACGGCCATGTCGGCACGATTCGCCTCCTCAACTTCGACACGATGGGCGGCTGCAGCGAACATCTCGAACAGCGGCTTGAACGCCTTGCTCCAAAGCACCCAGGCCAGGAGGCCGAAGGCCAGCCACTTGGCGATCTCCTTGGCGGTGGCGATCAACCATGGATCCTTCCAGATCGGCGTGTCAACCACGGTCTCGGTCGCCGCCGCGGCGAACGAGACATTGGCGATGTTGACCGTGTCGCCGCGATCCTTCTGGTACCCAACGGCTTCCTGCACCAGCGCCGTGGCTTGCTTCATTTCGGTCTCGCTTAGCGGCGACGCCTTGGCCTTGCCGGCGTCCTGCTTGTTGTTGAGGATTACTGCTACGGCAATGCGCCTGACGGTACCGACGGCGCCCTTGATGTGCTTGACAGTCTTATCGACCTCGTAGTTGACCGTGGCATTGCGGCTAAAGTTCTGGGAATTGGCGCCGGCGGCGCCACCACCAACTGCCGGGCTGGTGATGGGCGCCGTTGCCGGTACCGGCGGCTGGTTGGTCAGTGCCCCCGGCACGCCTTGTGCCCCGCCAGCACCACCGCCGGCTTCGCTGGTCTGCTGACTGCGGATGGCCGTTTCCGGTGTCGGATTGGGACGATAGGTTTCGGCAACCTGTTCGGTCTGCGAGAAGTCGATGTCGGCCGCGACCTGGGCGTGGACGTTGCCTGGACCGACCATTGGCGCCAGGATCGCCTCGACGCGCTTGCGGTAGTCCTGCTCGACTTCGCGGATGTAGTGAATCTGCGCCGGGTCGAGGCCGGAGTCCTTCGCTGCGTCACCCTGTTGCGAAATCAGATTGCCGTCCTGATCGATGACGCTGACCTGCGTTGGGCTGAGTTGGGGCACGCTCGAAGAAACCAGGTGGATGATACCGGCCACCTGGGCGGGTTCGAGGTGACGTCCGGGATGCAGGGCCACCAGCACCGAAGCAGTAGGCTTTTGCTCGTCGCGCAAGAAGGCTGTCTGTTTCGGTATTGCCAGATGGACGCGCGCCCCCTTGACGGCCTCGAGCGACTGGATGGAGCGGGCCAATTCGCCTTCCATCGCCCGCTGATAGTTGATCTGCTCGGCAAATTGGCTGATGCCGAGCTTTTGCGTCTCCATGACCTCGAAACCGACCAGGCCACCTTTCGGCAGGCCTTGCGAGGCCAGGCGCAGGCGGACCTCGTGGACCATCGTGGCTGGCACCAGAATGGCGCTGCCGCCTTCGGAAACCCTGTACGGGACGTTCTGCTGCTCCAGGGCGGCGATGATCTGGCCGCCGTCCCGTTCGCTGATGTTGGCGAAGACGACGCCGTAGGGCGGATCCTTCGCCCACAGCCAGCCGCCGACGAGCAGGGCCACCGCCAGGGCGATGGCCAGCATCGCACCCAGCTTCTGAGTCGGGCCCAGGCGGTTGAAAGCCGCAAAGCTCAAGGGCAGGGACTGTTCAGCGGTCGCCATTGTGTCTCGTCGTCGGAATAACGGTTTTCCCGGCTATTGAAGCCGCTGCCGGATTGTGGACTTCCCAAGCAAGCCCGGTTCCTGCAAGAAGCGGCAAGAATTGCCGGCAATTCGGAAGTTGTTGCAACAGGCTGATTCTGCCATGATGGTCGGGCCATGGATACTTTGGACGCACCATCTCTTGCCGGGCTCGATAGCGCGCGCCTCGCCGAAGCCTTCCGCATCTTCAACCAGGCCTCGGAAGAACTCACCGCCGCCTACGGCGCTCTGGAGCGCCAGGTGGAGTCACTCACCGCCGAACTCGCTGAGGCCAACGCGGAAACCGAGCGGCTTCGGGAAGAAGCCGAACGCAACCGTCGACTGGCGGCCATGGGCGAAATGGCCGCCGAGCTTGCCCATCAGTTGCGCACACCGCTGGCGGCGGCGCTGCTCTATGCCGGCAACCTGGAGAATCCCGGTTTGTCGGAAAACAGCCGGATTTCCATCGCCCAGAAGACCGTGGGACGGCTCAAGCACCTGGAGCACCTGATTCAGGATACTTTGCTCTTCGCCCGCGGCGAAGTGCTGGGTCGGGAGACTTTTTCAGTCTCAGATTTGCTGGCGGATTTGACCATCACCTTCGAGCCACTGGCCCGGCAACACGCCGTCGCCCTGCGCACCAACGTCCAGACCGAGTGTGGCGTCACCGGCAATCGCAAGGCACTAGCCGGCGCGCTGACCAATCTGCTGGAGAACGCCATGCAGGCGGTCGATGCCGGCGGCCAAGTGACGATTTCCGTTGCGCAGCGCGACGGACAACTGCTCCTCGGTGTCAGCGATAACGGCCGCGGCATGTCGCCGGAAATTGCCGCCCGCTTGTTCGAACCTTTCTTTACCACGCGCAGCGACGGCACCGGCCTTGGCTTGGCGATCGCTCGCGGCGTTGCCCGCGCCCACGGTGGCAATATCGAAGTGAACTCGCAGGAAGGCGTCGGCACCGAGTTCGTCATCACCCTGCCCATGACCGAGACTACATGCCAGAGAACCTGAAGATACTTGTCGTCGAGGATGACGATGCCTTGCGTGATGCCCTGTTGGTCACGCTTGAGGCCGCCGGACATCAACCCACGGGGGCGGCGGGCGGCTACCAGGCACTCGCCGCGCTGGCCGCCGACCGTTACAGCATGGTGGTCTCCGACTTGCGCATGGCGCCGATGGATGGTTTGCAACTGTTGGCCGAGATACGCGGTCGCTACCCCGGGTTGCCGGTACTGCTGATGACGGCCTTCGGCGACGTCAACCGGGCTGTCGAGGCGATGCGCGGCGGTGCCTGCGACTTCATGCTGAAGCCGTTCGAACCGAAGGCATTGCTCGACCAGATTGGCCGTTACGCGGTCGCACCGCACGCCGATGGTGTGGTGGCGGCCGATCCGGCTACCAATGCCGTGCTGCTGCTGGCGTCGCGCGTGGCGCGCACCGATGCAACCGTCCTGCTGACCGGCGAATCGGGCACCGGCAAGGAGGTCTTCGCCCGCTATATTCACGATCAATCACCTCGTCGTAACGGTCCTTTCGTCGCCATCAACTGTGCCGCCATTCCTGACAACCTGCTCGAGGCAACCTTGTTCGGCCACGAGAAAGGCGCTTTTACCGGCGCCCAGGGGGCTCAGGCCGGCAAGTTCGAACAGGCGGACCATGGCACGCTGCTGCTCGACGAAATTTCGGAGATGCCGCTTGGCCTGCAGGCCAAGCTGCTGCGCGTACTGCAGGAGCGGGAAGTCGAGCGGGTCGGCGGCAAGCGGCCGACGGCGATCGACATCCGTGTCTTGGCGACTTCGAATCGCGATATGAGCGCAGAAGTCGCGGCCGGTCGTTTCCGCGAGGATCTCTTCTATCGCTTGAACGTCTTTCCGCTGCACATTCCGGCGCTGCGCGAACGCCCGGGCGATATCCTGCCGCTGGCGGAGCACCTTCTGGCAATCCATGCGACTCGCCTCGGTCTCGGCCGACGCCTGGCGTTGAGCGCCGCGGCCAAGGCAAGAATTGCCGCTTCCAGCTGGCCCGGCAACGTCCGCGAACTGGAAAATGCCCTCCAGCGGGCGGCGATCATGGCCACGGGGGAAGTGATCGAGTCAGACCAACTGGCGCTCGGCGGCCCGGCACCATTGGCCGTGCCAGGATTTTCGTCGCCGTCGCCGCCGCCCCCGCCGGCAGCGTTGCAAACGGCAGAAACACCTGCTGCCATGCGGGATCTCGAGCGACAACACATCCTCGAAACCCTGGCCAAGGTCGGTGGCTCACGCAAGAAGGCTGTCCAATTGCTGGGCATTTCCGAGCGCACGTTGCGCTACAAGCTGGCCCAGTACCGCGCCGAGGGTTTGGTTGATGAAGCCTAGACCGGCACAAGCTTTGCTACTAGAATTTTAGGAAACCACAGTCGGAATCGTTATGGCCATCGATACCAGCAAGATCGATCAAATGTTGACGCAGCTGCGGGGCGCTGCGGCACTGACCCAAGGCAAGACGGCCGATCAGGCCGCCACGGCCGGGGGGGCTGATTTCTCGCAGGCGCTCAAGTCTGCCATCGACCAGGTCAATCAGGCACAACAGCAGGCGCAGCAGATGACCGAGGATTTCACCGTTGGCCAGAACAACGTCAATCTCCAGGACGTGATGGTGAACCTGCAGAAGGCGAACTTGTCCTTCCAGCAGATGGTGCAGGTGCGCAACAAGCTGGTGTCCGCCTACAACGACATCATGACGATGCAGGTATAGGCCGGTTTCAGGCTAAACCGGTGGTACGAGCTTTGCGCTGCCTTTCTATCTTGATCACGTAACGCTGCACCAGCGTCAGCATACTGCCCGGCAGATCGACGAACTGGCAGCCGGCGCGGTGAACCTGCACGCCGGACGGCAAGGTGAGTTCGAACAAGGTGCGCACTTCCAGCCGTGCGGCGAGCATGCCGACCTCGGGCAGATCGATACGACAGTTTGGGAACTCCATACCTTCGCTGAGGAGCACCCCCTGTGGCGGCACCACGACCGCGAGGCCGCCGCCGCTAATGTCGATGATGTTGGCCGTGAAGGCATCCTTGCCGTCATCGATGGGGATTCGGCATTTCAAGGACTCGGCCACCGGTAGCGCCAGGCGGTAAAACTCGCGTCGCTGCAAACGCAGTACCGACTCGGGAAGGGCGGCGCGAAAGGCCGCAACGTCCAGGTATTGGGTTTCAAGCAGCCCTGGCAGGGCAAACTGCACACGGACATTGTTGTGGCGGGTGACGGCAAACAGGCGATCGGCGACCAGAGCGCGTTGATTGGTGGCCGGGTCGCCGCTGCGGTCGAGGACTATGACGTCGTCTTCGACGGCAAGGATCTGGGTCGGCAGGCAGTCGCGGCCGTCATTGAAATACAGGCTGATACGGTCACCGGCGCTACAGAGTTCGCGTAGCACGAAGAGGACCTCATTGCGCCCATGAAGCAAGAACTGCCGGTAGTCGGTGGCTTCCAGGGGCGGATCGCTGACCGGCAGCAAAGGAGCCGGTAGGTGCTGGGCGGAATCGTTCATGACTGGCGGATTTTACCCGCTTGGCTGACTTGCGGCATGCTCGTTCAAACGCCAGGTTGCCGCTGTTCGATGCGATAGAGCCAAGCCAATAGTTCGGCGACGGCCAGATAGAGTTGTGGCGGTATCCGTTCGTCGAGATCGACCTGCATCAGCAGAGTGACGAGTTCGGCCGATTCGTGGACGAAGATGTCATGGGCGCGGGCGCGGTTGATGATCTCTTCGGCGATCAAGCCGCGTCCCTTGGCGACCACCTTGGGCGCGGCGTCGCCAGGGGCATAGGCGAGAGCGACGGCCAGGGCGCGGCCGTCGTCCGGCTGCGAACTACTCTTCTTCGCCACGAGAAATCTCGATTGCCTGCAGCTGCAGCCCGGCGTCGGTCATGCCGGTTGCCAGCGCTTGTGCGTTGGTGCGCAGATCGCCGGCGGCGCCATCGCTGGCAGTGCGGATCTTGACCCGCAGGCTGTTTCCGGACAGCTGCAGGGTAGCGTCAAGGGCGCCCAGCCGCGGCATCGAGAGCCTCAACGTTGTATTCCATTTCTCGGCTTGAGCGGGCGCGACAGCGGCATCGCGATCGTCCACTTGTTCGCGACCAACCTCGAATTCCATGTTTTGGCCCGGCCACACTTCGCCGTGCCACATCATGCGCTGGGTGGCGATGGCGTCGAGCTGCTGCTGCACCAAGGGTCGCAAGACGTCCGGCACGGCTTGGGCGAGGTTGGTCGCCTCGTTGCTGGCGTGCGTCGGCTGGGCGGAGGGCGCTGTGCCCGCCTGCGTTCCTGCCGCCACCGTTGTTTCGCGCGCCGATGCGGCCGCCGGCACGGGGGAATACTGCGCCAATTGGCTGTGGGGTTCCGCTTGCAAGCTCTCGATGGTTCGCCGACCGGCCACCCACTCGGCCTGATGGGCTTCGTAAAACAGGCCGCTTTGGCTGACTGCTTTTGCCAGGGTCGGTGCCAAGTCGCTGGCTCTCTGCGGCGGCTGGGCCAAAAGCGGTTGGCCGCCGTTCAAGGGCGCCGGTTGTGGTGTCTCCCCTTCGCTGGCCAGCAATTGGCCGATCATCTGGCCAGCGCGGGAAATCAGAGCCTGCTGGACCGGTACCTCGGCTTGTTGGGCTGTGGTCGGTTGACTGTCGACCCGTTGAGCGACGATAGCTCGTGCCGTGCGGTCGACGACGACCAGTTCAAGGGAGTCGCCGGGTTTTGCTCCCTCCGGCAGTTGCAGCGTCAGCAACTTGCCGGCGAC
This sequence comes from Rhodocyclaceae bacterium, assembly GCA_003157035.1. Lineage (GTDB taxonomy): Bacteria > Pseudomonadota > Gammaproteobacteria > Burkholderiales > Rhodocyclaceae > Fen-999. The sequence continues at coordinate 2,158 of PMIF01000287.1, read as the reverse complement.
GAGTGCCTTGTACAGGTTGTCCGGCAACGCGTCGACGACACGGGCGGTAAATGCCTGGCCGGCTTGCAGTTCGGGCAATTCGCCGGAAATCTCCCGTACCGGCGACAGCGGTTGCAACAGGTTGGCTTCCGTCTGCATGCGCATACGGACACCTGCATCGGGGGGGATTAGCGCCACGGTCGAATCCGCCAACCGGTGCTAGGTTGGGGCGATCAGGCGGAGCCGCACGCTGGCAGCGCCTGTCTGTAGCCTGTTCCGAGGTAGGCGCGGACGCGCTCCATCCACGGTTCGGTGTGGCGACGAATCTCGGCATCGTCATCCAGTATCTGCTGGATCAATACCGCCTTGCGCGATGCGTCGACTGCGGCCAAGCGGTCGCCGTCGCCGGCAAGTGTATCGGCCAGCAGCGCGACCTGGTGCTCGAGCTCGAGCAGTCTTTCCCAGTCGCCAGCGCGCGCAGCCGCAACCATGCTGGCTGAAAGCACTGAAATTTGCTCATAGGTCTCTAGCTGGATGGCCATAAATGGCATGGTACGGGTCGGGCGGCAGATGTGTTCGCGGAAAGAACTACTGGATCGCTGGCTTATTCCAATCGGGAAAACCGAGCCAACCGGGGATCTAGTCGGCACCGTACTGCTTTAGCAAGCGCTGTTCCTGAAGATTGCTGTGCATGGCCGATTTCAAGTCGGCCATCCAGCTTTCGACCAGTTTGCAGGTCTCGGCATCAAGCGCGATATGTTCCTCGATGAGCTTGGCTTTGCGAGCATTCGCCATGGAATCAAGCCGGGTTGTTGCATCCAGTTGCTTGATAATGCTCAGAACGTGGTCTCGGTCATGGCCAAGGCTGACCAATCGGTCCCACTCGCTGGCGCGTGCGGCAGCCAGCAGTTGCCTTGTCAGGGCAACAAACGCCTCGTAGCGCCCTACCAGTTCTTCGGCTTCGGCAGCCATTGCACAGGCCTAGGCCCGCACTTGGCCGCTCAGGCGGCGCTCGCCTGCGGGCGCGGTCGGCGCGACTTGCGGCCGAATGGCATTCCAGGCTTCCTGAAGTTCGCTCAGAAGGCGGGTGATTTCATCGAGAATTGCAGCGTTGTTGGTCGCATTGGCGGTGACCAGACGTTTGACCATGTAGCTATAGAGCGCGAACAGGTTCTGGGCGATTTCACCGCCGGCCTTGATGTCGAGACCCTTCTGCAGGCCGTCGCCAATAATGGCGATGGCCTTGGAAATCGCCCTGCCCTTCGCTTCAGTGTTCCCCTGCTGCATTTCGTTCTTCGCCTGCCTGATGGCGACGAGCGCACCGTCGTAGAGCATCGCGGCGAGCTTGTGAGGATCTGCATCGACGACGTCGATATCGAGGCTGACGTCTTTGTAGGCGGCAATTGCGGACATGGCGTTCATGATGATTTGGTTGCGAATTGTTGGTTCAAGTAGTTCGTGGTCGAATTGGCCTGGGCCAGGAACATGTTGAGGTTGCTGTAGGTCGTCGTGTATTGCTGCTGCAGGGCGGCCATGCGCACGTTGAGGTGGTCGATCTGGTCGTTGAAAGTCTTGATCGACGTTGTCAGATTGGTGGTGCGCGTGCTGATCAGGCCGCCAACGTCGAGTGCCGAGTTGGCCCAGGTATTGAGGCGGGTGGTGAATCCGGTCGTCGACGAGAAAAGGCTGCTGACAGCGGCGAAATTAGTGCTGAGCGCCGAACTGAGTTTGCTGCTATCGACTTGCAGCGTGCCGTCTTTCTGGATGGCGATGCCGATGTTCGAAAGGTAAGAGTAAGTACCGCCCGAGGCGGCCGTCGTCAGGATACCCCTGACTTGATCCATCATCATGCGCACCGTGCGATCGCCGGCGAGAACGGGCGTTGTGCTGCTTCCCGAGGTGGTGTAGGCGGATACCGACTTCATCTGGCTGTACAAGGCGTTGTAGGCGCTGACGAAGCTGTTTATGGCGGTCTGCACCGAGCCGGTGTCGCGCTGGACTGTCAGTGTTGCCGGGTTGGTCGTCTTCGCGGTCAGGGTCAGCGTGACCCCCTGGATGGCTCCGGAGACGACGTTCGACGAACTGGTAATGGCGATGCCGTTGACGGTCAGGTTGGCATCCTTGGCGGCTTGCGCCTCGGTGACGGTCGACGATTGTCCGCCGCCGTAGGCCAGCAGGG
>PMIF01000250.1 GCA_003157035.1 Rhodocyclaceae bacterium | reverse complement strand
CGCGGACCCCGACCTGTATCGCTCGCGCTCGCGCTCGTTGCGCTTGCACGGCGTGGCGACCAGCATCCGCCTGGAAAACCTGTTCTGGAATATCCTCGAAGAGATCGGCGCGCGCGATGGCATGAGCGTCGGCCGGCTGCTCACGCGGCTGTACGACGAACTGGCGGCAGCGGGCGGCGACTGCGCCAACTTCACCTCGTTCCTGCGCGTGAGCTGCGGCCGCTACCTGGCGCTGCAAGTGGCGGGCAGCATTCCCGCCGACCGCGGCATTCCGATCCGCTCGCTCGACGCCGCGCTCATCCTTGCCCGCGAGGCGTCGGGACGGGAACACGCGCCACACGCCAAACCGGTCATGTCGTCACGCTCGCGGTCCCCAGCGACGGCCTGATCGAATTCGCAAGGCGGCGCGACATCGGACCACGCTTGCGGTCAAGCCGACGTGGTGTTTTTAACCGCAGCCACGGGCTGGCGGATCGGCAGCGTCACGCGGAACGTCGTGCCTTGCCCCTCGCGGCTGGTGACATCGAGGGTGCCGTGATGAGCTATTACGATGTTGTAACTCACGGATAAACCGAGACCCGTTCCCTTGCCTACAGGTTTGGTCGTAAAGAAGGGGTCGAAAATCTTGCTCAGATTTGCGTCGGAAATGCCTTTGCCGTTGTCGATGACTTCGATCCACACGTTGTCGCCAACGACACCGGTACGAATGGTGATGACGCCCTTGGTTTCGATGGCCTGAGCCGCATTGCTCAGCAGGTTCATGAAGACCTGATTCAGCTGAAATATCAAGCACTGCACCGGCGGCAGAGCGCCGTATTCCCGCCGGATATCGCATTTGTACTTGAGTTCGTTCCAGATCACGTTCAGCGTGCTTTCGATGCCCTTGTGCAGATCCTCTTCGGTCCAGGTCTCGTCGCGGTCTACGTGCGAGAAGTCCTTGAGGTCGCGGATGATCTTGATGACCCGCTCGAGCCCTTCGCTGGATTCGGTGCACAGCGAGCGGATATCGCTCTTCAGAAACGCGATGTCCATGGCAGCGCGCAAGGCATGGGTCTTTTCCAGCGCCACCGCGGGATTGCTGATGGTCGCCTCGACGTGCTCGTAGGCGGCTATCAGCTCAAGCAGGTTGGCCACGTAGGCTTGCAATGAATTGAGGTTGGATGCAACGAAGCCGACCGGGTTGTTGATCTCGTGAGCGACTCCGGCCGCCAGCTGCCCGATCGATGCCATCTTCTCCGATTGCAGCAGTTGGCTCTGAGCCTCTTCGAGACGCCTGTTCAGTTGTCGCTGATAGGTCAGCGCCGCGACGAGTTCCTGCTCCTGAAGCTTGCGCTGCGTCATGTCGTGCGTGACGACGAGAAGCTTATCCTGGCCGTCGATGGCCATTTGCAGCATGCTGATTTCCACCCAGAACAGCTCGCCGTCTTTTCGCCGGGCATGCCAGGCGAAGAACTGTGGCTCGCCACGCACTGCGCGCCCGACGGCCGACGACCATTCGGTGGTGCTGTAAGGCGGAACATTCTCGCTCAACGCGCCGACCGTCAGGCCGATGATCTCGTCGCTGTCGTAGCCGTACATGGCCAGCAGACGCGGGTTGGCCTCGACGAGGGTGCCGGCGGCTAGATCCTGAATGAAAATGCCATCGCGCATGTTGTCAAAGATGGTGCGAAAGCGCTGCTGGCTCTCTGCCAGTGCCGCCCTGCTGCGACGAGCGCGTTCGAACATGAAGGCGGCGAACAGTACGATGATGGGAAACAGGCTCGCCGAGTAGAGGAAGAACCTGGAAGTGATCTGCCCATAGACCGATTCCTCGCTGAGGATCGTAATCAGCGACAGCGCGGCGCCAGGCACCGGCGTCCTCAACGCCAGCCGCCCTGGCGCCTCGACCTTTTCGTCGGCAAACTGGGCGGTCGGGGTCAGAATGTTTTCCGGCAAGCGCGCAAGTTCCTTGACCAGATTGCCGTCGAGCAGTACCGGATTTCCGGTCGCCGGCAGTTCCCGTCCGTCGGCGTCGACCAGGAACTCGCGCCGGGCGCCCTTGGCATCGGCTGCGATCAAATCGCGGGAGACTTGTCGAATATCACCCACTGTCGACAGGGTGCCGTTGGCGGTGCCCTTGTAGACGACCGGCGCGCTGACGATGATCTGCCCGGAAGCCAAGTCGATCACCAGCGAATTGCCACGGCTTGCGGGCGGCAAAGGCTCGGCCTTGAGGTCGCCAGGCGCCACGTCGACCAGCACCTGATCGGAACGGTCGAAGAGAACAATCCGGCGGTAGATCCTTTCGCCGCGGAGATCAACGCCTTCCAGCTGACGTCGGAAGCGCTCCTCGATCTCGTACAGATTGGCATTCAACCCGTAACGCAGCGACATGCCAAGCGAACGGTTGATCAGATAGCTGGCAATCTCCTGCGCACCTGCCAACTCGACGGTGCCGTTGCGTCGCTCGGCGATCAGATCGGCAACCGCCGCAGCGCGGCGCTTGCTATCGGCAACGATGAGCTGGTCTGCCTCGGCCCGCAATTGCTCATGCGAACGATAGGCGTTGGCAAGCAGCAGGTAGGCGTAGCAACAAAATATGGCCGTGACTACCAACGGCCATTGCGACGCGACGTCTTGAAAACGTGGAAGCTTCGCTGCCAATCAATGCATCCTGGCAAAGAACTCCGGAAAATATTGCCGAATGCCCGGGTAATACTTGTCGACCAGCTTATCGTAGGTGCCGTCGGCCTTGACCTGGCGGAGATAGGCGTCAAAGGCATCGCGCAATTCCGGCGATGACTTGGGAAATGCTGCCGCTAACGTCTGTTCCCCCGAAATTGGGCCAAGAACCTTGATCTTTCCAGCCCATTTTTTCAGGTCCAGGATTGCATCCGGTACGTCGAGCAACGTCAATTCGGCTTCCTGATTCAGCAACGCCGGCACGATTTCGTTGAGATTGGTGCTCTTCGTATAGGCGCGCAGATCGAGCCCCTTGTCCTTGAGGCCGTAGTTGGCGGGATCGATACAGGTACGCTCCATGCCAAGCAGGCTGCGTTTGCCGATCATGGCCCTAGTATCGGCGATGTCCTTGTTGATGTTCTCGCTTCCCGCGATGGGCATCAGCCTGGAATCCGCCCGCGCGACGAGGAGCACTTGGGACGGAAACGTCGGCGCCGAATACAGCACGACCTTTTCGCGCCACGGCAGTACGGTAAACCCTGTGGCAATCATATCGCCCTTGATCGGGAAGTCTCCCTCGAGGGAGACTTCGTCGCCCTTGCGCACGACATTCTTGCCCAGAAGGTCGCGCATCACGTTGTAGAAATCGGAATAGACCAGCCGATACTTGACGCCGATGTGCCTGGCAAAACCCTGCGCCAGTTCGACATCGAAGCCGTCGCCATCACCCGTGACGAAGTTGGCGTAGCGAATGCCGATATGGCGAATTTCGCCCCGGGCCTGGATCTCCTTGAGATCCGCGGCGACTCCGCCGCCGGCGGCGCAAATCA
>PMIF01000028.1 GCA_003157035.1 Rhodocyclaceae bacterium | reverse complement strand
TTGTCATCGCCTCGGCGTGCCGGTGGTGGCGCGCGGCGCCGGCACCGGGCTCTCCGGCGGCGCCATGCCGCACGGCCAGGGCGTGTTGCTCAGCCTGGCGAAAATGAAACGCATCCTCAAGATCGATCCGCTCGCCGCCACCGCCGTTGTCGAGCCCGGCGTGCGCAATCTCGCCATCTCCGAGGCCGCGGCAGTCCACGGCCTTTACTACGCGCCGGACCCGAGTTCGCAGCTTGCCTGCACCATCGGCGGCAATGTGGCCGAGAACGCTGGTGGCGTTCATTGTCTCAAGTACGGGCTGACCGTGCATAACGTGCTCAAAGTGCGCGCCGTCACCATGGCCGGCGAGATCGTTGAATTGGGCGGTGCGGCGCCGGACGCGCCCGGTTACGACCTCCTGGCGCTGATGATTGGTTCCGAAGGCCTGCTGGCGGTGGTCACCGAAGTCGTGGTCAAACTGACACCGAAGCCGCAGACGGCACAGGTGATCCTGGCCTCGTTCGACGACGTCGGCCGTGCCGGCGATGCGGTGGCGGCGATCATCGGCGCCGGCATCATTCCGGCCGGCCTCGAGATGATGGACAAGGCGGCGACGGCGGCGGTCGAGCCCTTCGTCAATGCCGGCTACGATCTTGCTGCCGAGGCCATTCTGCTCTGCGAGTCGGACGGCACCGCCGCCGAAGTGGAGGAAGAGATTGCCCGCATGAAACGAGTGCTCGACGCCAGCGGCGCCACCGGCATCCGGGTCTCGCGCGACGAGGCCGAGCGGTTGAAGTTCTGGGCCGGACGCAAGGCGGCCTTTCCGGCAGCGGGGCGCATTTCGCCCGACTACTACTGCATCGACGGCACCATTCCCCGGCGTCATTTGGGCGAGATGCTGCGCGCGATCGGCGGCATGGAGAAGAGATTCGGTTTGCGCTGTATCAACGTCTTTCATGCCGGCGACGGCAACTTGCATCCGTTGATCCTCTACGATGCCAACGAGCCGGGGCAGACGGCACGTACCGAGGCCTTCGGCGCCGAGATTCTCGAACTCTCCGTGGCACTTGGCGGCACCATCACCGGCGAGCACGGTGTCGGCTTTGAGAAGCTCGATGGCATGTGTGTACAGTTCGCCAGCGACGAGCTGGCGGCATTTCACCGCCTGAAGGCTGCCTTCGATCCGGAGGGTCTGCTCAATCCGGGCAAGGCCGTGCCATCGCTGCATCGGTGCGCCGAGTTCGGCCGCATGCACGTGCACCGCGGCGAGCTCAAATTTCCGGACATCGAGCGCTTCTGATGAACAGCGAGGAATTCTCCGCCCGCATTCGTGCCGCCAGCCGCGAGCAGCCGCTGGCCATTCGCGGCGGTGGCAGCAAGGACTTCTACGGTGGTCAGCCGATCGGTGAAGTGCTCGATACGCGCGGCTACCAGGGCATCGTTGCCTATGAGCCGAGTGAATTGGTGATCACCGCCCGTGCCGGCACACCGCTGGCGGAAATCGAGGCGGCTCTGGCGGCGCAGGGGCAGTTCCTGCCCTTCGAGCCGCCGGCATTCGGCGCTGCGGCGACCATCGGCGGCGTCGTTGCCGCCGGGCTTTCCGGACCGCGCCGCATGGCAGTCGGCGCCTTGCGTGATTTTGTTCTCGGCATCAAGCTCATCGACGGCGAGGCGCGCGAGCTCAAGTTCGGCGGCCAGGTGATGAAGAACGTCGCCGGTTACGACATCTCGCGTCTGATCGTGGGTAGCCTGGGCACGCTGGGACTGATCCTCGAAGTCTCGCTGAAGGTGCTGCCGCGGCCCGTATGTGAACGGACGTTGCGCTTTGCCTTGCCGGCGGGCGAGGCGCTGGCAAGGGTCAGTGCCTGGGCGGCAAAGCCCCTGTCGCTGTCGGCCAGTTGCTGGCAGGATGGCGTGCTCAGTGTTCGCCTCTCCGGTGCGCTGGCGGCGGTCAATGGGGCAGAGCAGACCCTGGGCGGACAGCGGGTGCCTGAGTCCGCTGCCGCGACTTTCTGGCATGACCTGCGCGAGCAGCGCCTGCCTTTCTTTGCTGGCGAAATGCCGCTGTGGCGTCTCTCGGTGCCGCCGACCACGCGCGCGCTGGTCCTGCCGGAGCCGCAATTGATCGAATGGTACGGGGGACAGCGCTGGTTGCGCACGCAGACATTGGCGACGGAACTGCGCGAAGCGGCGGTCATCGCCGGCGGCCATGCGACGCTGTTCCGCGGTGGCGACAAGGCCGCGGGCACCTTCACGCCGCTGCAGGCCGTTATGATGGAGCTGCACCGGCGCCTCAAGGCAGTGTTCGATCCGCGCGGCATCTTCAACCCCGGCCGGCTATATCCGGACATCTGATTCACTCAACGAGAAGGAAAGCTCATGACAAGCATCACTACCGCCAGCGGCCTGGTCATCGATGACGTCACCGAAGGCAGCGGCGCCGAAGCCAACGCTGGCCAGACCGTCTCGGTGCATTACACCGGCTGGCTGACCGACGGCAAGAAGTTCGATTCGAGCAAGGATCGCAATTATCCGTTCGAGTTTCCGCTTGGCGCCCGCCACGTCATTGCCGGCTGGGACGAAGGTGTACAGGGCATGAAGGTCGGCGG
>PMIF01000221.1 GCA_003157035.1 Rhodocyclaceae bacterium | reverse complement strand
GAACTCATGAAGCAGGCGCAATTCTCGCCCTTGTCGGTGGCCGAAATGGCCGTTTCGCTGTTCTCGATCAACCAGGGCTACTTCGACGACCTCGAGGTCGGCAAGGTGCTGGCGTTCGAGAGCGAACTGCACAAGTATATGAAGGCGAGCCACGCGACGATCATGGACAAGATTGAGTCGACCAAGGATCTCGACAAGGACGGCGAAGCGCAGATGGCTGCCGCGATTACCGAGTTCAAGAAGAACTGGGCCTAGNNCATGGCTGTCGGAAAAGAGATCCGGACGAAGATCAATTCGTTCCAGAACACGCGGAAGATCACCAAGGCGATGGAAATGGTGGCCGCATCGAAAATGCGCAAGGCGCAGGATCGCATGCGCGCCGCCCGCCCGTACTCGGAGAAGATCCGTCGTCTGGCGGCCAACCTCTCGGCGGCGACCCTGTCCGACTACCGGCACCCGTTCCTGGCCAAGGAGACGGGCGTCAAGCCGGCGCGGGTCGGCCTGATCGTCGTGACCACCGACAAGGGCTTGTGCGGTGGCCTCAACACCAACGTCCTGCGCCAGCTGGTGAACTCCATGCGGCAATGGGAGCGTGACGGCGCGACCGAGATACGCGTTACCTGCATCGGCAACAAGGGCCTGGGCTTCATGCAGCGCATGGGCGCCAACGTCGTCTCGCACGTCACCCACTTGGGTGATACGCCGCACCTGGAGAAGCTGATCGGACCGGTCAAGGTCATGATCGATGCAGTCCAGAAGGGCGAGCTTGATCGCGTCTATATCGCCTATACGCGCTTCATCAACACCATGAAGCAGGAACCGGTGGTCGAGCAGTTGCTGCCGCTGACCGGCGAACGCTTGGGCACTCCCCAGGGCTCTTGGGATTATCTCTATGAGCCGGAAGCACGGGTTGTCGTCGATGAACTCCTGATCCGCTATGTCGAGGCGCTGATCTACCAGGGCGTGGCCGAGAACATGGCCTCGGAACAATCGGCACGCATGGTGGCGATGAAGTCGGCCACGGATAACGCCGGCACCGTCATCAAGGAATTGCAGCTCGTTTACAACAAGGCCCGTCAGGCGGCGATCACCAAGGAAATCTCCGAGATCGTCGGCGGTGCGGCGGCGATTGCGGGCTAACGAAATTCAGTCATTAAGGAAAAGACCATGAGCAGCGGAAACATCGTTCAGTGCATTGGTGCCGTGGTGGACATCAAGTTCCCCCGCGAAGGCATGCCGAAAGTCTACGACGCCCTCGTCCTCGACGAGCCCGGTGGTGGCATGGCCGAAGAAGGTTTGACCTTCGAGGTCGAGCAACAGCTCGGTGACGGCATTGTCCGCACCATTGCCATGGGCTCGTCCGACGGCTTGCGCCGCGGCATGAAGGTGAAGGGCACCGGCGCCGCCATCTCCGTGCCCGTTGGCACCGGCACCTTGGGTCGCATCATGGATGTGCTCGGCCGCCCGATCGACGAAGCCGGCCCGATTGTCGGCGACGAAAAGCGCCCGATCCATGCCGAAGCGCCCAAGTTCGATGAGTTGTCGCCGTCTGTGGAACTGCTGCCCACGGGTATCAAGGTTATCGACCTGATCTGCCCGTTCGCCAAGGGGGGCAAGGTCGGACTGTTCGGCGGCGCCGGCGTCGGCAAGACCGTGAACATGATGGAACTGATCAACAACATCGCCAAGTCCTACGGCGGCTACTCGGTGTTCGCCGGTGTCGGCGAGCGTACTCGCGAGGGCAATGACTTCTACCACGAAATGGAAGAGTCGAAGGTGCTCGACAAGGTGGCGATGGTGTTTGGCCAGATGAACGAGCCGCCGGGCAACCGTCTGCGCGTCGCCCTGACCGGCCTGACGATGGCCGAGAAGTTCCGCGACGAAGGCCGCGACATCCTGCTGTTCATCGACAACATCTATCGGTACACACTGGCCGGGACCGAAGTCTCGGCGTTGCTGGGCCGGATGCCGTCCGCCGTCGGCTACCAGCCGACACTGGCCGAAGAAATGGGCCGTCTGCAGGAGCGCATCACCTCGACCAAGGTGGGGTCGATTACTTCGATCCAGGCCGTGTACGTTCCTGCCGATGACTTGACCGATCCGTCGCCTGCTACCACCTTCCTGCACCTTGACTCGACCGTCGTGTTGTCGCGTGATATCGCTTCGCTGGGTATCTACCCGGCAGTGGATCCGCTCGACTCAACCTCACGCCAGCTTGACCCGCTGGTTGTCGGCGAAGAGCACTACCAGACGGCCCGCCGTGTTCAGGTAACGCTGCAACGCTACAAGGAATTGCGCGACATCATCGCCATTCTGGGCATGGACGAGCTGGCTCCGGACGACAAGCTGGCCGTGTCCCGGGCGCGCAAGATTCAGCGCTTCCTGTCGCAGCCTTTCAACGTTGCCGAAGTCTTCACCGGTACGCCGGGCAAGATCGTGCCGCTCAAGGAAACCATCAAGGGCTTCAAGATGATCGTTGACGGCGAGTGCGACAGCCTGCCAGAGCAGGCCTTCTACATGGTCGGCGGCATCGAGGAAGTATTCGAGAAGGCCAAGACGCTGCAGTAAGCGAGAAAAGGAAGCCGAGATGGCAATTTCCATTCACGTCGACGTCGTCAGTGCGGAGGAGTCCATCTTCTCCGGCCTGGCGGAATTCGTCGTCCTGCCGGGCGAAGCCGGCGAGTTGGGTATTCTCCCCGGGCACATGCCGCTGATGACGCGTATCAAACCGGGCGCCGTGCGACTGAAAATCCAAGGCCAGGCTCAGGAAGAGTTGATCTTCGTCGCCGGCGGCATTCTTGAGGTGCAGCCGGGGCTGGTCACCGTGTTGGCTGATACCGCCATCCGCGGCAAGGATCTCGACGAAGCCAAGGCGCTTGACGCCAAGAAGAAGGCAGAGGAAGCGATGTCGAACCGTGAGTCCGAGCTCGACTACGCTCGCGCGCAAGCCGAGCTGGCCGAAGCGGTGGCGCAACTGGCAGCGATCCAGAAGCTTCGCGGCGGCAGGCACTAGGCGTTTCCTCGCCAAGAAAAAGGCAGCCCAGGCTGCCTTTTTTCTTTTCCTCGCTACCGGGACGCGCCGCGTCCGGAGACTCGATTGGCCAGGCCTACAGCTTGAAGCCGCGGTGCAGGGCGACGACACCGGCCGTCAGGTTGAAATACTCGACGCGCGACAAGCCGGCCGTTTCCATCATCGTCTTGAGCGTTTCCTGGTCGGGATGCACGCGGATCGACTCGGCGAGGTAACGATAGCTGTCGGGATCCTTGACGATCTTGCCACCCAGCCACGGCAGTATCTTGAACGAGTACAGGTCGTAGAAAGGCGCCAGGGGCTCCCACACCCTGGAGAACTCCAACACCAGGAGTCTCCCTCCCGGTCTGAGGACGCGCTGCATTTCACGCAATGCNNCCCTCGTCGATCAACCGATCGCGGCCGCGACAGAGCATGGCGTTGTTGATATCGGTGAGCCATACTTCACCGTCGGCACCGACCCGCTTGGCAAACGCCGAGGCGAGATCGGCAGTGCCACCGGCGACGTCGAGTACGCGATCGCCGGCACGCACTCCGGAAACCTGGATGGTGAAGGCCTTCCACAGGCGGTGCAGTCCGAGCGACATCAAATCGTTCATCACGTCGTACTTCTGCGCCACTGAGGAAAATACGCCCTTGACGCGCTTGGCCTTCTCGGCCTCGTCGACCGTTTCGTAGCCGAAATGAGTGTCTGCCATGGTCAGTGTTTACCGCAGCCGCCACCGCTCTTGGGTGGCAGGGTTGTTGAGTCGACGTCCCGATTGGCACCGGCAGCTTCCAGGCGGATCAGATAACTTTGCCAGTACGATTCCTGGTTGATGCCCAGGTCGTAGAGAAGGTCCCAGGAATAGATGCCAGAGTCGTGGCCATCCGAGAATGCCGGCTTGACGGCATAGTTGCCGACCGCCTCGATGCTGGTGATTTCAATCGAGCGCTTGCCCGACTGGAGTACCTCTTGACCGGGCATGTGGCCACGGACCTCGGCAGAGGGCGAGAAGACGCGCAGATACTCATAGGGCAGGCTGAAGTGCGCGCCGTCGGCGAAGTGGATCTCCATAAATCGCGATTGCTGATGCAGCCCGATCTCAGTTGGAACGGGCGTGTTTTTTCCGAGGCCGGCCATAATCGTAATAGGGAAATCGTCGAGCCGAAACAAGTCGGCAGAGTGCCTATGATAGCGCAGCCGCGCAACTAGCTGACCAGCGTGAATGTGCAGCGTTCGAAGTTGGCGCCGCGGGTGAGCAACTCAGTCAGCTGCATCAGTACGGGCCGATCGGTAACGACCTCGACAATCCGGCCCGGGACAAACCAGCCGGGCGGGAGAATGATCGATACCGGTTCCTTGAGCGTTTGCAGTGCCGGCAGGAAGAATCCGGGTGCATATGGATCGGTGGCCAACACGCCGGAGCCGGTACCACGCACGGCGACGCCCCGTGCCGGCGACGGCAACAGCTGTAGCCCCGCCTGAAGGCTGCCATCGCGCTCAAGCGCCAGCCAGGTGACATGGGCGAGCGAAAACTGATCCTTGGTCGGCACCTTGATCGCCAACAGTTGGCCATGCTCGACGCGCGGCCCTTGCGTCGTGCGGAGAACGCGAAAACCGTTCAGGGACTGGTCGGCGATGTTCCACTGGTCTACGGGATGACGTGCCAAAATGGCTGCCAGGTTGACCGGGCGCTTGTCATCGACCTGATGGTTGAAGGTGATCATCTGCTCGATCTCGGCGCGTGAATAAGTGCGCGTGTGCCCCGGCTGCGTGAACTGGACGCCGGTGATGCGGAAGAAGATCGATTCGATCTCATAAACGACTGACAATGCGCCGCTGGCGCGATTGCGTTCAAACCGACGCGGCATGGCCGCCAGGCACCACGGGCGGTAGAGCTGCAGCAACAGCCGCTGAGCCAGCGATTTCGGGCAGTCGTCGCCGAGCCCCAGGCTGCCCGGCGTGTAGCCGTCCTTAAGTTTGCCGAGCAGTGTGTGGACGCGTTCGGCGAGTTGCGCGGTGTCGAAGAGGCGTATCGAATCGCCACGGGCAACGTGTTCCGCAGGCCTTGGGCCACGGTCCTGCATCAGGTCGATGACATAGCCTTTGTGGTTGGCGGGTAGTTCTCCGCCTGGCTTGAGGACGATATCGGCGGCCATCTTGCGCGCCCAGCGCTGTATCCACGAGAGTTCCTTCGGTGTGCGGCTGTAGGGGTTGGCCAAGTCCAGCAGCAGCACAGTAACAAACGTCTCCGTTGCGGTGATCGGTGTGCCGCCGATCGGCTCGGCAACTGGAAGGGTCGCCAAGCCCCACTCTTCGGCCGTCTCATAATAGCCATGCAAGTCTATCCACAGTCGGGGTGCAAGCAGGCGCCGGGCCCGGTAGTATTCGATGATCACCTGTCCCGCGTACTGGATGCAGCGTTGGCAGACCAGTGCCAGCACCTTGTGTATCGCCTCTTCGCCACCACCGAGCTGGGCAACGCGCGCATAGCTGTCTGCGGCAAGCTGCCAGAGACCGACGGTATCCTCGAATGCCCGCTTTTCATCCTCATTCGCGGGTAGCGGTCGCGAGGCATAGCGAGCGCCAACGCCCTCCTGGAGAAAGATCATCGGTTGGCGAGTCTGCTCAAGTATCGCCAGATAGTCGATTGCTGGCGGCGGTGCCTGGTACATCGCAGTCAATAGGCCGTGCAGCATCGAATGCGCTGTGGCGATATCGGTGATTGGCAAGTTGGCGACGTAATGCCGGCATTGTTCGGCGTTTTGCGAGTTGATTGCCAAGCGGGGCAACATCAGCTCAGAACCTCGTAGCCCGCCTGGTCAAAATCCATCCCGTGACTTGCCAACTGCAGCAAGCGTATCTGCCGGCAGTTGCCGCCGGCGATGTCGAGAATGCGACCCAGCTTGTACCAGCCGGTCGGCAGGATGACGCTGGCGGCACAGTTCAAGGCCGCGACGGCCGGCAGCAGGAAGGCTTGCCGGTACGGCTCGCGAGCCGTATCGGCATCCGTGCTGCGAATGGCAACCGGCTCAGGACGGCCAGGTGTGACCAGAATGCCAGCGTGGATTTGATCATCGTTGCCGATATTTGCCCANNCCAACGCGGGCGGCAATGTTACTCGTGGCATGCGTGACATGTATGCCGGCGGCAGACTCATCCTTCAGCTGCCACTCTTCAACCACTCGCCATTCATCAATTTGATAACCTTGTTCGCGAGTGAAGTTCTCCTCGTGAATTGGTGCGATACGGCCGAACGTCGCGATCTCGTCTCGCTCGCGCCGCAAAGTATCGTCGCTGGCGTGGCCTGGCTGGCGGAAAGGCTTGCGTCCCGACAAATAGTAGTGGACGGCTTCCATGCCGCCGACCAGTTCGCAACGCCCGTCGACAGCGCGTCGTTCCTGGCCGCGCGTGGCGCCGCCTTTGCACCAGCGCTGGTAGACCTGCCGCAGCAGCAAGCCACAGGCAGGTTGCTGGCAATCCTCACCAAGTTGCAATGTTGCCGGGGCAGCGCCTTGCTCAAGCAGATGGGTGCGCTTCTTCAAACTGGCGCGCAGCTCCGACGTGTCAAGCCAGCGCACGCGAACACCGTCGCAACGCTTGAAACTTGCCGGCTCCGCCGAGCCAAGATCGAGACAGAGCGGACAAATCTGGCCTTCCTTGCCCGGCCGTTCGGCCGAGATCGTCACCTTGCCGCTCCAGCGCCTCGCCCAGCGGCTCGCCCAAAGGAGTTGGCGCGCTGGCAATTCATATGGGCTTGCGGCTTGGACCAACAATAGCTCAACGTAGGCGTTGCGCACCGTTGTTGCGTGCTTGCCAGCACGTGGATCGACGACTTCATGCGCGGTGAAGCCCGCCCGCTCGGCGACCGTATAGAGCGTATGGGCCTGCCGCCATTGTTCTGCAGTGGGTGTGTGGCCGGCGCGGTAGGTATCCAGCAGCGCGTCAGCAAGCGTCGCCAAGGCCCGCTGCGTCGGCTTGGCATCGCCTTCGGTACCGTCAAGGCAGCAGAGATAGCCCGAAAACAAGGCCAGCCAAAGCGAGCGGCTGGCGTCAAAGGCTTCGCGCTCAGTTGCCGACAGCGGCAATGGCCGGTGGGCGAAACGTCGGGCAGCTTCAATTTGTAGCTGAAGGACCATCGACCGAAGCGTCTCCAGGATTGCCAAACGTTCATTGGCGTCCATGGCTTGCCGATTGAGGAGATTCAGTTGCCGGATGCATTGCGCTTGGGCCTGCGCCGGCTGGCTCGCCGGCAGTGTCGCCAGCCAGGCATTGCATTCTGTGGCGGACATGAACAGCGGGCGCTGCTCCGGGCGTGTCTCTGGGGTGTTCATGAGCCGCACTCCTCTTCAGCCAGGCAGGCGACGATGGCGGCACGCAAGGCGCTGTTGTCTGGGGGATCCCGAACGTCCGCCACCCTCGTTGCCTCGGACCATATCGGCGCCGGGAAGTGGCTGTCGGTTCGCCAGCGTGGGATGACGTGCCAGTGCAGGTGCGGAACCTGATTGCCCAGACTGGCAAGGTTGACCTTGTCAGGAGCCAGCAACGAGCGCAGCGCGGCTTCTACCGACAGCACGACATTCATGAGATGTCGGCGATCGGCGGCCGCCAAATCGGACATCTCCTTCACATGGTGACGCCAGACGACCCGGCAATAGCCAGGAAACGCGGCCCCGGCGGCGTCGCCGACCAGCACGACCCGACACAGCCCGTCATCCCAGATGACGTTGCTTCCCGAGGATCGACAGAGCTCGCAATCCGACATGCGCGAAGGATAACTCCAAAAAGGCAATAGACGGCATTATAGTGAGCAGCCGCGGTATGCAGCCCGCATCAATACTACCAAAGTCGGCGCCGCCGCCGCGATGTTACTCGCCGATCAGATGCAGCAGGACGTCACGGCGATGGCCGACCCGCCGATGCTCCCAGAGGTACACGCCCTGCCAGGTACCCAGGCCCAGCCGGCCGCCAACCACCGGAATGGCTAGACTGGACTGCGTCAAAGCGGCCCGGATATGCCCCGGCATATCGTCGGGACCTTCGATCTTGTGTCGGTAGCCTGCATCGCCTTCCGGCACCAGGCGGGAAAAGAAGGCTTGCAAATCCGCACAAACATCTGGATCGGCATTCTCCTGGATCACCAGGCTGGCCGATGTATGTCGGCAAAAAACGGTCAGCATGCCGTCGCGCAAACCGGTGTCGGCGACGAAACGACGGAGTTCGGCAGTGAACTCCGTCAGGCCTTGACCATGACTGGCGACGGTGAGAGCGTGGCTGCTTTGGCGCATGCCGGCATTCTCGCACGATGACGATCAGATGACGTCACCCGACCGGGAACGATCCCTATAGCAGCACGCGTTCGATGCCTTCAGCCTTGGCCGAGCGCACGTAGTCCTGGAGCCAGCTGTCGCCGAGCAAAGTTCTCGCCAGCTCGACGACGATATAGTCGGCCTCGATCGCCACGTCTTCGCGGTAGCGCTGCAGCCCTTGCAGGCAGCTCGGACAGGAGGTGAGAATCTTCACCCGGCCGGCGAAGCCATCCTGGCGCAACCCTGCCGCGCCTTGCTCGATCTCCTGCTGCTTACGGAAGCGCACTTGCGTGGCGATGTCGGGGCGGCTGACGGCGAAGGTGCCGGCCTCGCCGCAGCAGCGGTCCGAGAGCTCGATCGGCTGACCCAACAGACCGCTGGCGACCTTGAGTGGGCTCATGGTCTTCATCGGTGTGTGACACGGATCGTGATACAGGTAGCGAGTGTCACTGACCCCGTCGATCTTCACGCCACGTTCCAGCAGGTATTCGTGGATGTCGAGCA
>PMIF01000097.1 GCA_003157035.1 Rhodocyclaceae bacterium | reverse complement strand
AACTCGCAGGCCTGGCCGATGATGATCGGGCCAGCGCCAATGATGAGGATCGAGTGAATGTCTGTGCGCTTGGGCATTGCTTAGGCTTTGGTCTTGGCCATCATGGCGATGAACCGGTCGAAGAGGTAGCCGACGTCATGGGGGCCCGGGCTCGCCTCCGGGTGACCCTGGAAGCAGAGCGCCGGCCGGTCGGTCCAGGCCATGCCTTGCAGGCTACCATCGAATAGCGAAACGTGGGTCACGCGCACGTTGGCCGGCAGCGTTGCTGGATCAACGGCGAAACCATGATTCTGGCTGGTGATCAGTACCTGGCCAGTGTCAAGGTCCTTGACCGGGTGGTTGGCGCCGTGGTGGCCGAATTTCATTTTCAGCGTCTTGCCACCACCGGCCAGGCCCATCAATTGATGGCCGAGACAGATGCCGAAAGTCGGCAGCTTCCGATCGAGGAACTCGCGGATGGCGGCAATCGCATAGTCGCAGGGCTCCGGGTCACCGGGACCGTTGGACAGGAAGACACCGTCCGGCTTCAGGGCCAGGACATCGGCAGCCGAGGACTGGGCAGGCACAACCGTCAGTCGGCAGCCGCGGCTTGCCAGCATGCGCAAGATGTTGCGCTTGACGCCGAAGTCGTAGGCGACGACATGAAATTGCCTCGAACCCTGGGCAACATGGCCGCTACCGAGTTGCCACTCACCCTCGGTCCAGTCGTAGCGCCGATCGGTCGTGACGACCTTGGCCAGGTCCATGCCGGCGAGCCCCGGGAAGGCGCGCGCCTGGGCAATGGCAGCATCGGCATCTAGGGTATCGCCGGCCACCAGACAACCGGCCTGGGCGCCCTTCTCGCGCAGGATGCGCGTCAGCTTGCGGGTATCGATATCAGCAATGGCAACGACATTCTCGGCCTTCAGGTAGGCATCGAGCGTCCGCTCGGAGCGGAAGTTGGAAGCCACCAGCGGCAAGTCGCGGATCACCAGTCCAGCCACTTGAACGCGCCCGGACTCGCAGTCTTCGACATTGACACCGGTGTTGCCAATGTGGGGGTACGTCAAAGTGACGATCTGGCGGCAATAGGAAGCGTCGGTGAGAATTTCCTGGTAGCCGGTCATGGCGGTGTTGAACACCACTTCGCCGACGCTGCTGCCGATGGCACCGATGCCGCTACCTTTGAAGACCGTCCCGTCGGCCAAGGCAAGCAGGGCGGACGGAAACTGAGGCACGATGGGGCTCCTGGGTCGGCGTGGAACTTGAAGCGCTCAGGGCGCCGTCGAGCGGCTCATCCCCTGGCAAACCAGTCAATTGTAGCGCGTATGACCGGTCGAAGCAACGACCCGCCGACCGTCACGACCCGCCGACCGTCACCGGGCTGTCGGCGGCATCAGCATGCCGATGCGCTCAATCTCCTGACGCAATTCACGGGCATCGCGACCCGCGGCGGCAAAATCGCCGCGCCGCGCCGCCAACTCGACGCGAATCGCCGCATCGACCGCCAACAACGCTTCCGGACTGCCCAGGCGATCCCGCAGGTCATGCGCCGCCGTCATCAGCTTGTCGCGGTCGTGACTTGCCAGGGCCGCTTCTATGTCCGTCATGTGGCTGCCGGCGCTCTTGCTCGAGGACGCGCCAGCCACAGGCTCCGGCGCAACCTCTGGCCCAGCGAGTACGCGTTCGATGGCAGCATAAAGATCGGCGCTGCGCAGGGGCTTGCTCAGGTGATCGTCCATGCCCGCTGCCAGGCATGCCTCGCGGTCGCCGGCCATGGCATGGGCGGTCAAGGCGATGATCGGCGTACTGTGCCAGCCGCCGGACAAGACATAGCTGCGGCGCTGCTCGCGGGCGCGAATCGCCTGGGACGCCTCAATACCGCTCATGACCGGCATCTGCACATCCATCAGGATGAGATCGAAGTGATCTTCGCTGAATCTGTCGACGGCTTCCTGGCCATTGTTGGCCAGCACCACGTGATGCCCCACCTTCTCGAGCAACTTCCTCACCAGGGTCTGGTTGACCGCATTGTCTTCGGCCACCAGGATGCGCAGCTTTCTCTGGCCGCCCCCGGTCGCATCGGCGAGGAAGCGATCGACCTCGAACGGTGCCAGGTCCACGTTGCCATCGTTTTGCTGCGCGTGTAATGCCTCCGCCAGATCGCCCGGGAAGCACGGCTTGCTGATCCGGATGGCAACCCCCAGTCGCTCGCACTTGAGATTGTCGATCTTTTGATTGAGGATGGTCGTCAGCAGGATGATTCGCGAAGCCTTGAAACCTTTGGCAATCAATTGCGTTGCCAGCTCAAAACCATCCATGCCCGGCATGATCGAATCGATCAGGACCAAGTCGAAACCGACAGCCTCGGCCTGCGCCAAATCGAACTGCCTCAAGGCATCCGGGCCGGTGAATGCGATCTGCGGCCTCAGACCGAGCGCTTGCAGCATCACTCCAGCCTGCCGCGCCTGCGCCCGCGAGTCGTCAACCACCAGGACGCGCTTACCAACGCAGGCCCGGGTATCAACAGACTCTGCGGTGCCAGCTTCCACGCTCGCCATGAAGCGCGCCGTGAATTGGAAGATGCTGCCTTGGCCGACCGCACTTTCGACCGACAATTGTCCGTGCATCAACGCCACCAGGCGGTTGCAGATCGTCAGCCCGAGCCCGGTACCGCCAAAGCGGCGGGTCGTCGAGGCATCGCCTTGCGAAAAAGCCTCGAAAATCTGCCGATGCTTCTCCGGCGCTATGCCGATACCGGTATCGCGCACCTGGAACTGCAACGTTACGCCCGCGTCATCCTGGTGATCCAGGCGGACGCGGGCCTCGACCTCCCCCTGCTCGGTGAATTTGATGGCATTGCCGACCAGATTGGTGATGACTTGACGCAGCCGCAGCGGATCGCCGCGCACTCGCACCGGCAGCCGTGGATCGACCGCGAACAGCATTTCCAAGCCCTTCTCCTCGGCGTGTACTGCCAGGGCCTTCATAGCATCGGCGACGACATCGATCACCGGGAAATCAATTTCCTCAAAATGCAATTGCCCGGCCTCGATCTTGGAGAAATCCAGGATGTCGTTGATGATTACCAACAGCGCGTCGGCTGACGACTTGATGGTGCGCAGATAGCCCAGCTGTTCCGCCGTCAGATCGGTATCGAGCGCCAGCTCGGTCATGCCCAGGATGCCATTCATCGGCGTGCGGATCTCGTGNNTCGTGGCTCATATTGGCCAGGAAGTCGCTCTTGGCCATGCTGGCCGCTTCAGCCTGTTCCTTGGCCAACTTCAGCGCCGCCACCGTCTGGTCGTCGCCACCAGCTGTCAGGCGTTCTTCCTTGGCCAGCTCGGCATCGATCTGACCAAACAACCGCTGCAAGCGGTCGGCAAAAGCCTCCGGGAGACGACCGCCGCGCAGTCCGGCGAGCAGGTCGGCACAGTCCTTATCGTCTTCCAGGAACAGGGTCTCTCTGAACCAGCGGCGAAGGCGTTCCGAATCCACGCTTGGCCTCGGCTCGTTCAGCGCAAGCCCAGCACGTCCTGCATGTCGAACAACCCGTGCATCTTGCCGCGCAGGAAGCGCCCGGCGCGCAGGGCGCCCAGGGCATAAGGCATCCGGCTGGCGGCCTTATGGCTGATTTCGACCCGTTCGCCGGTGCCGGCGAACAGTACCGTGTGGTCGCCGACAATGTCGCCGCCGCGCACGGTGGCAAAACCGATCTGCGTTGGCGGCCGCTCGCCGGTATGTCCCTGGCGGCCAAATACCGCGCATTCCGCCAAGTCCCGCGACAGGGCCGCAGCGACCACTTCGCCCATCCGCAAGGCAGTGCCGGAGGGGGCATCGACCTTATGCCGATGATGGGCCTCGACAATCTCCACATCGTAGCCGTCGTTGAGAATACGCGCCGCGGTGTCGAGCAGCTTAAAAACCAGGTTGACGCCCACCGCCATGTTCGGCGCGAATACGATGGGGATATCGCGGCTGGCATCCTGAATGGCCAGCTTCTGTTCCACGTCGAGCCCCGTGGTGCCGATTACCATGTGCACACCACGCCGCCGACACACTTCGAGGTGCGCCATCGTGCCTTCGGGACGGGTGAAGTCTATCAGGCAATCAACTCTGGCCAGTGCCGAGGCGATATCGGCTTCGATAAGGACACCGGTCAGCGAACCCAGTGCCTCGCCGGCATCGCGGCCCAATGCAGGACTCGCCGCCACATCGAGTGCAGCGCCCAGGATGCCGTCAGCAGAGGCCAGCACGGCTTCGACCAGCGTGCGGCCCATGCGACCGCCGGCACCCGCCACTGCAAACCGTATCTGGTCCATACCGATCAGTTGCCGCCGGTCGCAGCGGGAAGTTGAGCTTCGGTTGTCACAGTCGATTGCGGCCCCGGAATATCCACGGTCTTGATCGCCGAACGCCCCGCCGCTTCCTGAGCCGCAGCGGTCACGTCGCCTTCGACACGCGCCAACTTGTTGTTCTCGAAAAACACCGCCAGGCGCCGCTGCTGGAGTTCGCCTCGGCCGGGCTGGAAACGATAGATGTAATCCCATCGGTCACCATGGAACTGGTCCGCCAGCAAAGGCGTACCGAGAACGAAGCGCACCTGGTCCCGGGTCTGCCCAGTCTTCAACTGGGCGACCATTTCCTGGGTAACAAAATTGCCCTGGCGGACATCCACCCGATGGGGCGTCAGGTAACTGGTAATGCTCGGCACCTGGGCGCAAGCCGTGACCAGCAAGGCAATCGACAGAACAGTGAGGGAACGGATCATGTCTCCGGCGCCAGGGTAACAATATTGGCGCAATTGTGAGTCTGACCGGAAATATAGCATAGCGACCGGCGAGGCTGTTCGCGGCGAAGCGTCCTGCTGCAAGCCAGGCTCGGCCCGGCTAGCCGAGCATCTCGCGTGCGTGCTGGCGCGTAGTCTCGGTGATGGTGACACCGCCGAGCATGCGCGCCAGTTCCTCGACCCTGTCTTCGTCAGCAAGAACCTCGACACGACTGATCGCCTGCCCGGCCACGGACTCCTTGACGATCGACCATTGCCAATCCGCCTTGGCCGCCACCTGGGGCAGGTGGGTGACGCAAAGGACCTGCCGTTCCTGCCCCAACTGCCTGAGCATGCGACCGACGATCTCGGCCACGCGACCGCCAATACCGACATCGACCTCGTCGAATATGAGGGTCGGTGCTTGGCCAGCGCAACTGGCGATCACCTGAATGGCCAGGCCGATGCGCGACAGTTCGCCGCCGGATGCGACCTTCGCCAGTGAACGCAGTGGCTGTCCGGCATTGGCCGCTACCAGGAAACAGATTTCCTCCAAACCATGGACGCCGCCTTCGCTGAGCGGCTCCAGGCCGATTTCGAAACGACCACCGGTCATCGCCAATTGCTGCATCCCGGTCGTGACAGCGCCGGCCAACTCCCCCGCGGTGCGGCGCCGGCATTCCGACAAGCGCCCGGCGACTTCCTCATAGGCCGCACGCGCAGCGTTCTCCTTGGCTGCCAATGCCGCGGGGTCCGCAGCCAGCGTCAACTCGGCCAGTCTGAGCTGGCAACGCGTCAGCAGGTCCGGCAATTCGCCTGCCGCGACACGGTACTTGCGCGCAGCAGCGGTCACTGCTTCGATACGGGCTTCCAACTCGGCCAGGCGCTCGGGCTCCAGGTCGAGCCGCTCCCGGTAGCGCGATAGCATATGCACCGCTTCATCGATCTGGATGCGCGCCGCCTCGATCAACTCGGCTGGCTCCTTCAAGGTCGCATCGTATTCGGTGATGGACTTCAGGCGCGACGATGCCTCGTCAAGCTGACTCGTTGCCGCCGCCTCGTTCTCATCGAGCAGCGCCAGTGCCACGCCAGCGCCCTCGAGCAGACTGGCGGCGTGGGCAAGTCGCCGATGTTCCTGATTGTCGTCCTGCCAGCGGACCGGATCGAAGGCCAGCGTGCGCAGTTCCTTCGTCTGCCAGTCAAGCATTTCGCGCTCCTGGGCCGCAGCCGAGACGTCCAGCTCGGCGCGCTCGCGGGCTTCCCTGAGCGACCGCCAGGCGCGGAATCGTTCGGCAGTCTCGGTAGCCAGTGGCAAAGCGCCGGCCTGGGCATCAAGCAATTGCCGCTGCGCTTGCGGCCGCAACAGGGCATGATAGGCATGCTGGCCGTGAATGTCGGCGAGAAATTCGGCCGCTAGCCGCAACTGCGCCAAGGTCGCCGGTGACCCGTTGATCGTGGCGCGCGAACGACCACTGACGTCGACGATGCGCCGCAACAGGCAGGTGTCGCAATCGAAGTCGTTGCCTTTCAGCCATGCTGCCAGGTCGTCGGCGACGTCGAACTCAGCCGCGACCTCCGCTTTATCGGCGCCCTGGCGTACTACCGCGGCATCGGCGCGCTCGCCCAGGGCCAGCGACAAGGCGTCGACCAGGATCGACTTGCCGGCACCGGTCTCACCGGTAAGGGCGCCGAAACCGGCCTCGAAGTCGAGCTCGAGGCGATCGACGATAACGAAATTCTTGATGAACAGGCGGCGCAGCATGACCTCAGGGCTCCGGCATCTCGCTCCAGTGAAGCTTTTCCCTCAGCATGGCGAAGTAGTCGTAGCTTGGCGGATGCAGTAGCGTCACCCGGATAGTGGCTTCGGTAATGCGCACGCAATCGCCGGCATGAGCATCAAATCGCGACTGACCGTCAAAGTGGATACGTCCCTCGGACGGCGACAGCAGCGTGATGTCCACCCGACTATCGTCGCTGATGGTAATCGGCCGATTGGACAAGGCGTGCGGACAGAGCGGCACGATGCCGATCCCGGCCAGCTTCGGATGCAGAATCGGCCCATTTGCCGAGAGCGCGTAGGCGGTCGAGCCGGTCGGCGTGCAAACGATCATGCCGTCGGCGCGCAGCAGGTAGAGAAAGGTACCATCGACCTCGACCTTCATTTCGATCATGCGACCGATATCGCCCTTGTTCACTACGACGTCGTTCAAGGCCAGGTGCCGGAAAACGCGCTCGCCATTGCGCCAGACCTCGGCTTCGAGCAGAACGCGCGACTCGATGGAAAATCGACCGTCGAGCAGTTGCTGGACGCCGGCCTGCATCTCGTCACGGGCAATGTCCGTCATGAAGCCAAGTCGCCCCTGGTTGACGCCGACCAGCGGCACGCCGAACTCGGCCAGGCGCCGAGCGGCAAACAACAGCGTCCCGTCGCCGCCAAGCACGATCGCAACATCGGCTTCGGCACCCATGGTCTCGTAGCTGACGACCTCGTGCTGGGAAGCGCCGATCGAGGCGGCCGTCGACTGCTCGATCAAGACGCGAACGCCCCGATCGTGGAGAAAAGCTGCCATTAGCGGCAGCGACTCGGCGACGTCCGGACTGCGAAACTTGCCGATGAGGCCCGCGGTGTGGATGCCAGTCTTGAAATTGCGCAACATGATGCCGATTAAACCATATCTGCCATGGGCTTACTTAGCGGGAAATGCTTTTGCGGCGAGCCGCCGCGCGACTGATAATATTCGACCATGCTCGATGGCCGCGCCCAAACCCTGCTCAAGACCCTGATCGAACGCTACATCGTCGAAGGTCAGCCGGTCGGTTCGCGCACGCTGTCCCGCCATTCCGGGCTGGAACTGTCGCCGGCGACCATACGCAACGTGATGTCGGATCTTGAGGAAATGGGCTTCATCGCCAGTCCCCATACTTCGGCCGGCCGCATTCCGACGGCGTTGGGCTATCGCCTGTTCGTCGATACCCTGCTGACGGTCAGGCCGCTGGCCGAGCGCGAGATATCGGAGATCCAAGGCTCCATCCTCCCTGACCAGCCACAGCGCGTGATCAGCCACGCCTCGCAGCTGCTCTCGGAACTGACGCGCTTTGCCGGTGTAGTCGTGGCACCGCGGCGACAGTTGCCCAAGATTCGCCAGATCGAGTTCCTCGCTCTGGGCGAACGTCGCATCCTGCTAATCATCGTCACCGCCAACGGCGACGTGCAGAATCGCATCCTGTTCACGCAGCGCGCCTATGGGCCAAACGAGTTGATCGCGGCCGCCAACCTGCTGAACCAGCATTTTGCCGGTATGGACTTCAACCAGATCAAGGGTCGCCTGCAGGACGACCTGCGCCAACTGCACCAAGACATGGTCGAATTGATGAATGCCGCCGTCGCCGCTGGCAGCGAAGCCGTTACCGACTCCACCCAATATGTAATCAGCGGCGAGAAGAACCTGCTCGGTGTCGAGGACCTGTCGTCGAACATGGGCCGGCTACGCCGGCTGTTTGACCTGTTCGAGCAGAAGACGGGCCTGGTGCAACTGCTCGACCTGTCTTCTCGCGCCGAGGGCGTACAGGTCTTCATCGGCGGCGAGTCTGGTATTGCGCCGCTCGACGAATGCAGTGTGGTCGCCGCCCCCTATGAAGTCGACGGTCAGGTGGTCGGTACCATCGGTGTCATCGGACCAACACGCATGGCTTACGAGCGCGTCATCCCGATCGTCGACATTACCGCCAAGCTACTCTCCTCGGCTCTGTCGCAGCCTTGACGCGGCCGTGAGCACAGCGATTCTTCTGGTCAATTTGGGCACGCCGGCCGAGCCGACGCCGCAGGCCCTGCGCGCCTACCTCAAGGAGTTCCTCTGGGATCGCCGCGTGGTCGACCTGCCGCGCTTGCCGTGGTGGCTGATCCTGAACGGCATCATTCTCAACACCCGGCCGAAGAAATCGGCGGCCAAATACGCCAAGATATGGACAGCGGAAGGTTCGCCGCTCAGAGTGCATACCGAGAAGCAAGCCAAGCTGCTGCGCGGCTATCTCGGCGAACATGGCCAGCGCGACGTCGCCATCGCGTGGGCCATGCGCTACGGCGCACCGTCGGTCGCCTCGGTACTCGATCGCCTTGCTGGCGAAGGCGCACAGCGGATCATCGTCCTGCCGCTCTACCCACAGTTTTCCAACAGCACCACCGCCAGCAGCTTTGATGCCGTCGATGCCTGGGCAAAGAGAAACCCGCGCGGCCCGGCAATGATCAGGATCGGCGATTACCACGACCATCCGGGCTACATCCGTGCACTCGCCGCAAGCATTCAGCGCCATTGGCAGCGTGAAGGACGAGCCGACCGCCTGCTGATGAGTTTCCACGGCATTCCTCAACGCGCCGTCGATCGCGGTGATCCATACGCAGACCAATGCCAACGCACGGCTGCCTTGCTGGCGGCGGAACTCGGCCTCGAGGCAAGTGCCTGGCTGCTCACGTTCCAATCGCGTTTCGGCGCCGCCAAGTGGCTCCAGCCCTATACCCAACCGACACTGGAACAACTGGGCCGCGATGGTGTGCGGTCTGTAGACGTCGTCTGCCCCGGCTTTGCCGCCGATTGCCTGGAGACGCTCGAGGAAATCGATCTCGAGTGTCGCGATGCCTTTCTCGCTGCCGCAGGCAAAGAGTTCAACTACATTCCCTGCCTGAACGAACAGGATGAATGGATTCGGGCCATGGTGGCAATATTGACGCCGCATCTGCACCAGACCCATCGGTCGCCATAGCCAGTCCAGCCGCACAAGATGTCTGGATTTGCCGACTTCGGCTGTTAGAATCGTAGGATTATGGCATTTGGCAGATCATTATCAGGACTCTTGCATACATGACAATCGCACGCACGCGTCAATCCGTCATCACGTTCGCCCAGTTGCTTTTTCTTGCCGCTCCGGCGGTGGCGCAGACTGCCACCGATCCGCCGACGGCCCCGCTGGCCTACGCCGGCGCTGACACGCACGTCGGCGTAGGCTACGACAGCCGGACCAAGCTGCGCGGCGAAATTGGCCACGTCTTTTCGGCCGACGACAAGAGCGCCTGGCTCGGTGAGGTCTGGATCGGCGATCAGGCGGGCGGCCTGCAGCTCGACTATCACTGGCAGGTCGACGATGAGGGCCGCGTAGCAAAAGTGTTCGCCGCTTGGGATCGCAACCAGTGGAATGACCAGAAGCTGACCCTGGGTACCGGAGCCGAGTACCCGGCGTGGTTCTGGGGCGCCTATCTTTCCTCGGCATTGACAGGGGCGCGTCAGGCCGGAATATTTACCCGCTCCACGACCGAGACCCGCGATGGCGTCGATGCCACCGGCCCGTATCGTCAGGATTTCACCACCACCACGACGACGCAGCTCTTTGACCAGGCCTACGACTACGGAATTGGCGTCCGCTTCGGCCATTTCTACGAGGACGCGCTGGTGAGACTGACCGTTGGCGCCGATCACGAGTGGGGCCAAGCCTCATCGCGGCAGAGCACGCTGTCAGTCGGTGTCGAAAAGTACTTTGCCGGATCGCCGCACAGCATCATGGTCATCGGCAGCGTCGCCAATCGCAGTGGCGACTTCGAGAGTCGGCAAGACGAGCGCCGGATTGGGATCTATTGGCGCTACGAATTCGACGGCAAGAATCGCAGCGCCTGGCGTGCCAGCAAGAACTTCCGCAAGGTCGCCGTCCCGGCAGCCGAGCCAATGCCGGTCGCCGCAACAACTGTCGCGGAACCGAAGAAGCAGCTGGTCAAGGTAAGCGAACTGGTTGCTGCCGAGACCTTCTTCGATCTGGACCGCTCGACCTTGCGGCCGCAGGCGACGAAGCTCCTTGACGACCTTGCCGACCGTGTGCGCAAAGCGTCCTTGCAGGGCCCGCTGCAGATCACCGGCCACACCTGCAACCTGGGTTCGGCCACCTATAACCAGCGTTTGTCGGAACGCCGCGCCGCGGCAGTACGGGAATACCTGGTCAAGACGGGCGGTCTTGGCGCCGATAACGTCACCGCCAGTGGCAAGGGCCTGGATGAGCCGAAATACCCCAACACGCGGCAAGAACGCCATCTGAATCGCCGCTGCGAGATCGAATTCACCGTCGTCACCGACCAGATCACGGTTGTCGCTGCCGAGCCGGCTGCGGCAGCCACTGCCGCGATCGCTGCTCCCTCCTGGCGCTACGAGGAAGAAGCCGTGCCGTCGCCGTGGGTCGAACGCGCGCTGCGCAATCCCGTGTCGCACAAGCGCGAAGTAGACGTCTATCAAACTTCGGAATCGTCAACGGCGGTGATTGCCGGCACCCGCGTCTATCTGAATCGTCCCCCGGTAGCGGTCGACGATGTGTACTCCTGGTTCGGCACCAAGATGCCGGCAATCCTCGACGTCTTGGCCAATGATTACGATCCGGATGGCAACAAGATCCATATCGTCAGCGCCACCAACGGTGCCGAAGGAGCGGTGACGGTTCTTGCTGATGGCCAGATTCGCTATCTGTGGAATGTCCGGAAAGAGGGGGTCGATCATTTCACCTACACGATCGCCGACCAGTTCGGCGCCACGTCGACTGCCACTGTGACGCTGACGGTCATCGATCCCTGACCCCGTACTGACGGGGCTCGGCCATGGGGCGGTAGAATGCCGCCCCATGCAAGACCCACTCCTCGCCCGCAGCCTGGCTGCGGTCTGGCACCCCTGTACGCAGATGAAGAGTCACGGCGACGGTCTATCGCCGTTGCTACCGATTGTCCGTGGACACGGTGCCTGGCTTGAAGATACCAGCGGCCGCCGTTTTCTCGACGGCATCAGCTCCTGGTGGGTAAACCTGTTCGGTCACTGCAATCCGCGCATCGGCAATGCCGTCGCGGACCAATTGCAGCGGCTCGAGCACGTCATGCTCGCCGGCTGCACGCACGAACCGGTCGTGCAGTTGTCGGAACGCCTTGCCCAACTGACGGCCAACGCCCTGGGACATTGCTTCTACGCCTCCGACGGTGCATCCGCGACTGAAATCGCCCTCAAGATGTCCGCCCACTTCTGGCGCAATTCCGGCAAGCCCGAGAAGAGCGGATTTGTCTGCCTCGCTGGCGGCTACCACGGGGAAACCATCGGCGCCCTTGGCGTCACCGATATCCCGATCTTCCGCGATGCCTATTCGGCACTGATCAAGGCAGCCGCCATCCTGCCGTCGGCCGATGCCCGGCAAGCAGCTTCGCCGCTCGAGGCTGCCCACTTGGCGGCCAAGGCGCTCGAACTCCATCTTGCCCAACACCATGAACAAACGGCGGCGCTGATCCTCGAGCCCCTGGTGCAGTGCGCGGCGGGCATGGCGATGCACCATCCCGCGTATCTACGGCTGGTGCGCGAGTTGTGCGACCACTATCAGGTTCACCTGATCTGCGATGAGATCGCCGTCGGCTTCGGTCGCACCGGCACCATGTTCGCCCACGAGCAGGCCGCAATCCGCCCAGACTTTCTTTGCCTGTCGAAGGGCATCAGCGGCGGTTACCTGCCGCTTTCGGTGGTGATGACATGCGACCCGATCTATCAGGCGTTCTACGACGACCGGACAGCGATGGGCTTCCTGCATTCGCATTCATACACGGGCAACCCACTCGCCTGTCGCGCCGCCTTGGCGACACTCGATATCTTTGTCGATGACAACGTCCTAGTCGGCAACGGCGCGCGCGGCGACAAGATCGACCAGCGCCTGGCGCCGCTGACCGCCAATCCCGCGGTCAGCGCTTATCGCCGGCGCGGGATGATCTTTGCGTTCGACGTTGCCGCGGACGGCGGATTCTCCCGCCGCTTTCAGCACGCGGCGCTGGAACGGCAAGTGCTGCTGCGCCCTATCGGCAACACGGTCTATCTCATGCCACCCTATATCCTCGACGACCGGGAAATCGATCATCTTTGTCAGGCAACCCTCGATGCGCTGGCGGAGGCGCTGGAAACGTGATCGAAGACGAGTTGGCCGCCATCGCCGAGCAAGGCCTGTACCGCCACCGCCGGCTGGTCGACTCGCCCTGCGGACCACGAATGATGGTCGATGGCCGATCCGTCCTCGCCTTCGCCAGCAACGACTATCTTGGCTTCGCCAACGATCAGCGCTTGATCGAGGCAACCGTCGATGCCGTCCGCCGTTGGGGCGTCGGCGCCGGCGCATCCCATTATCTGGGTGGACATTTCCGCCCCCACGACGACCTTGAACATCGGCTCGCCCAGTTTCTCGGCCTGGACGCCGCCTCGCTCTTCTCGACCGGATACATGGCCAACCTTGCTGCCGTAACCGTCATGGTCGGTCGTGGCGACGCCGTATTCGCCGATCGCTTGAATCACGCCTCCCTGATCGACGCTGTTCGCCTCTCCGGTGCCGACAGCCATCGCTACCGTCACGGTGACGTGGCCGGCCTGGAGCACCTGCTGGTGAAAGCCAAGGCGAGCACTCGCCTGATCGTCACCGATGGCGTCTTCAGTATGGACGGCGATATCGCGCCGCTAGCGGATCTCCTGGCCGTCGCCGAACGCCATGACGCCTGGCTGCTGGTGGACGACGCGCACGCCTTCGGTGTTCTTGGCCCGAAGGGACGCGGCACGGCGGCGCTCTTCGGCCTCTCGTCGCCACGTCTGCTGGTCGTCGGCACACTTGGCAAGGCTGCCGGCGTGGCCGGCGCCTTCGTTGCCGGCAGCGAATTGGCCAGCCGCTGGCTACGGCAGAAGGCACGAACATCAATCTTCACTACCGCGTCGCCGCCGATGCTCGCCTGCGCCCTGATTGAGAGCCTGCGGCTGATCGAAGACGCCGATGATCGCCGACAGCACCTGACCGACCTGATCCGGCGATTTCGTCAAGCGGCGACGCCACTTTGCGCCAACCGGGGATGGCGGCTGTCCCCTTCAGAGACGGCCATCCAGCCTTTGATCGTGGGCGACAACAAGGAGTCCGTGGCGCTTTCCGACGCGCTGCTGGCACGCGGAATCTGGGCACCGGCAATTCGACCGCCAACCGTGCCCGCGGGACAAGCGCGGCTACGTATCTCGCTCAGCGCCGCACACAGTGTCGATGATGTCGACCAACTGATCGAAGCGCTGTTGGCGATCCGGACATGAAAGATCTGCTGCTGATTCACGGCTGGGGATTCGGCCAGCGCGTCTGGACGCCAGTCGCCGAACGATTGGCAAGGCGTTTTCGTGTCCATCTGGCGAGCCTGCCAGGATATGGGGAACCATTGGCTGCGGACAGGATTCCCGCAGGTTCGACGCTCTGTGGCTGGTCGCTCGGCGCGCAAGAGGCCATGCGCCTGGCTGTGGCCCAGCCGCAGCAGGTCGCCCGCCTGGTGCTGGTCGGTGCCACACCGCGATTTGTCCGGACTGATGACTGGCCCCACGGACTTCCGCCCGATGTTCTTGATGGATTTGCCACCGCGGTCGCCGACGATCCGTCGCTGGCACTGAGGCGCTTTGCCGCTTTGGTCAACCACGGCGACGACGATGCCTTGACGACGACGAGGAAGCTGAATTCCCTGGCCGTGAGTGGCCAGCCTTCGCCAGCAGTGCTCTTCGGTGGCCTGCGGGCGCTGCGCGACACCGACTTGCGTCCGGTCGTCGGCCGCATCGTCCAACCGACGTTGATCGTCCATGGCGAGAAAGATGAACTGATCCCGGTGGCAGCAGCGAGTTGGCTTGCCGATGTAGTCGGGCACGGACGACTTGCGACCATGCCAGGCAGGGCGCACGCACCATTCCTGTCGGCAAGTAAACTTTTTGCCGATCTCATCACGGAATTCAGTCTTGGATAAGCAAGCCGTTCGTCACCGCTTCAACCGCGCTGCAGGATCTTATGACTCGGTGGCCGAACTACAGCGCCGGGTAGCCGATCTGTTGTTTGCCACCCTGCCGGCAAAGTCGCCGTCGCATATCATCGATGCCGGCGCCGGAACCGGCCACGGCAGCCGGGCGCTCCAACAACGCTGGCCGACCAGCGCGATCCTGGCCATCGATTTCGCCCAAGCGATGCTGCGCGTCGCCGGCGGTGGCATCTGCGCCGACATCGAGCATCTGCCCCTTGCCGATACCTGCACCGACCTTTATTGGTCCAACCTGGCCTTTCAGTGGTGCAACGCCACGGCGGCAATGGCGGAAGCAAGCCGGGTGCTCAAGCCAGCGGGTTTCCTGGCAATCAGTACGCTTGGACCGGGAACGCTGGACGAGCTGAGGCAGGCATTTTCCGGCCTCGATGGTTTTCAGCACGTGCTCGACTTCGAGCCGGCAAGTCGACTCGAAGCTGCTTGCGCAGCGGCAAACTTCGTAGACATCAGCATCTTCGCCCAGACGATCCAGTTTCATCACCCGGACCTACGCGCCAGCTTGCAGGCCTTGAAAGCGCTGGGCGCAAGCCACGTTGGCGGGCCGAGACGGCCAGGACTCCTCGGCCGCAAGGCTTGGCAGACTGTCGAAGTGCGCCACGAGGCGACAAGGACTGCCGCTGGTCTGCCGTCAACCTACGAGGTAATTCTATGCACCGCGCGCAAGCCTACTTTCTGACCGGAACCGACACCGAGGTCGGCAAGACGTACGCCGCTTGTGCGCTATTGCGCGCGGCACAAGCGCACGGCCAGGTTGCGCTGGGCATGAAGCCGGTCGCCGCCGGGCTCGATGAGCAAGGGCGCAACGACGACATCGAGCGACTGATCGCCGCCAGTTCGTTTACTGCCGAGCGCAGGCTGGTGAATCAGTATGCATTCAGGGCCGCGATTGCGCCACACTTGGCTGCCCACGACGAGAACATCGATATCGAGTTCGCCAACATCGCCACCGCGCTGACCGAATTGCGCGCCCTGGCGGAGTTCATCGTCGTCGAGGGCGTCGGCGGATTCATCGTCCCCCTGACACAATCGACGAGCAGCGCGGATCTTGCAGTCTCCCTCGGCTTGCCGGTAATTCTGGTCGTTGGCCTGCGACTCGGCTGTTTGAACCACGCTCTGTTGACGGTCGAGGCCATCGAACATCGCGGACTGCAGCTCGCCGGCTGGATTGCCAATCGCATTGATCCCAACATGGACCGCTGGCAGGATAATCTGGCCTCACTTCGTCAACGAATAGCGGCCCCCCTGCTGGGCACCTTGCCACATCAGGCGGAAACCGCGGCGACAGATGCGCTTTCAATTCCCTAGTGCTATTACCTTTGCGCTAGACTACGGACAGGCCGCAATCCCAGCGGCAATCAGGAGGTAGCGTGATGTTGAGGATCGCCGACCTTAAGATATGGCTGAAGCTCACGGTGGCCATCTGGGCAATGCTGGTACTCGCCTGGACCAGCCTGATCTTCTGGGAAAGTCATGTCAATAGGCAAACCGCCATCGAACAAGCGGCGCAGTTCTCGATGTCGATGCATGAGGCGACTCTGGCGGGACTCACCGGGATGATGATCACCGGCACCGTCGGCCAGCGGGAAGTCTTCCTCGACCAGATCAAGCAGCTGTCAATCATTCGTGACCTGAAGGTATTGCGCGGCGAGGCCGTCACCAAGACTTTTGGCCCGGGAACGGCCAAAGACAGCCGGCCTGGGGATGCAGTCGAAGAGCAGGTTCTGACCACCGGCCAGGAATTCAGCGAAGTCCAATCCGATGCCACTGGCGAGTACCTGCGCGTCGTCAGGCCTGCCAAGGCCTCCCAAAACTACTTGGGCAAGAATTGTCTCATGTGTCATGTAGTGCCGGAAGGAACCGTACTCGGCGCAGTGAGCATGAAGATCTCACTCGACCAGGTCAACGCCGCCGTTTCCGCCCAGCGCATCAAATCCCTGCTGGCGGCGGTGGTGCTCAGCATTCCGCTGCTGTTGTTCACCTACCTGTTTATCCGCAACGTGGTGACGCGACCGCTGGATCAGATGGTTTCCGGGCTACGCAATATTGCCAAGGGTGAGGGTGACCTCACCCAGCGGCTTGAAGTTCGCGGCACCGACGAAGTCGGCGAGGCCTCGACGGCGTTCAACGAAATGATGGCCAAGATCGCCCTGCTGGTCCGACAAGTCAGCGAATCGGCCGGTGAAGTAGCCGCCGCGGCGCGCGATCTGGTTGGCAGTGCCCGCCAGGTGGCCTCCAGTTCTCACCGCCAGAACGACACTTCAACTTCCGCCGCAGCGTCCGTGGACAAGATGGTCTCGGCGATTACTTCGATTGCCCGCAGCACGGAGGAGGTGCACCAGCAGTCGCAGGAAAGCCTGGCCCGTTCAGAGAAAGGCAACGTCAGTCTTTCTCGGCTGATTGGCGAAGTCGGCACCGTCGAGACAACCGTGCGCGAGATCGCCGGTTCGGTGAATCACTTCGTCGAGAGTACGGCTGCCATCACCAGCATGACGCGGGAAGTCAAGGACATCGCCGACCAGACCAATCTCCTTGCCCTCAACGCCGCAATCGAGGCAGCCCGCGCGGGCGAACAGGGGCGCGGATTTGCCGTGGTCGCCGACGAGGTGCGCAAGCTGGCCGAAAAGTCGGCCAGTTCAGCCAGCGAGATTGACGCCATCACTCGCACGCTGTCGCAGCAATCCGATGCCGTACAGCGATCGATCCTGGCCGGACTCGGCCATCTCGAATCGAGCCGCAATTCCATGGAAACTGTGGCGACCGTTCTCAGCGAAGCCAGCGACTCCGTGACGCGCGTCGGCCACGGCCTCGACGCCATCGCAGAGACTACGGAAGATCAGCGTCGGGTCAGCAGTCAGGTTGCCGAGAACATCGATTCCATCGCCAGCATGGCGCGGGAGAATAATGTCGCCGTCGAACAGACGGCATCGTCGGCGCAGCGCCTCGAACAGTTGGCGGGCAATCTTCAGGCAACCGTCGGCCGCTTCAAGACTTAGGCGATCGCGTGCCGCCGCTCACTCGTTCGGGCGACGATCGGCGCTGATTTTCCAAGGGCAGCAACTCAAGATCGAGGGGAGCCCGGTCAAGTTTGGCGCCCAGATGGGCGGGCGGCGCGTGGGTGACCAACTGCGTGTTGGCCAGCGCCAGGCGGCGGATCACCGCACTGATCAAGGCATCGCGAAAATGGTCGACGCAATCCTCGCTGGCGATCCCCAGCGCCGAAGGATTGACATCCAGGTAAGTGATTGGCGTCAGCGTCGTCACAGTATTGGTGCGGCGCGGATCGAAGAGACTCAAGTACGTCGTCTCACCAATCACCTCGCCGGCAGCCAATCGTGCCAAGCGACGTCCGGACAGCGAAACCTCGCACTCGCCGTCGATGATGATGCCGAAGGCCTTGCCCTCCTCGCCTTCGCGCATCACCACCGTATCGGCTTCGATGGTGCGCCATTTGGCAATGCGCAGGGTTTCCCAGATTTCAACATCGTTGAAGGCGCGGAAAAAAGGCAGCTTGCGCAAAGCATCGAAATGCGTCGAATCCGGCGCCACATAACTATCATCGAGAATCTGATAGCGGACTGAGGCCAAGTCCTTGGCCATTTCGGCACCGCTCTTGTAGCGCGAATAGAGATCCTTTTCCAGCGCCCTCTTGATGACCTTGTCCATCGCCTCGGGGACATTTGGATTGACCGCCGACACCGACGGCGGCTCCGCGTTCATGATGCGAAAGATCAATTGCTGCCGGTTACGGCCGGT
>PMIF01000276.1:2588-9367 GCA_003157035.1 Rhodocyclaceae bacterium | reverse complement strand
ACGGTGGCCAGATACGGTGTCGCGCATTCGGCGAGCGCCGTATCAATGCCGGCCAGCGGTCCGCAGTAGCCCTGCTGGCGGTCGGCCAGTACTCGGTAACCGTAAGCGGCATAAACCTCGATATTGCGGTTGGCACTGATCAGCAACCGGTCCACCTGAGGGCCTAGCCGATCGATGGCGTGTTGGACTAGCGGCCGGCCGGCAAAGGGCTGCAAGCCTTTATCGGCGCCGCCCATGCGCGAGCCGCGGCCGCCGGCAAGGATCAATCCTGTGACATCCATGGCTGGATTGTCGTGCGATTGGCACACGTCGCGCAAGCCTTATACTGGCCGGACCAACAACAAAGGAGACCGCCATGCCCAACTGGTTTGCCGACAACTCTCTGTCCATCGGCCACACGCCGCTGGTCCGCCTCAACCGCGTCGTTGACGGTGCGGCAGCCACCATCCTGGCCAAGATCGAGAGTCGAAACCCGGCCAATTCGGTCAAATGCCGTCTCGGCGCCGCCATGATCTGGGACGCCGAAAAGCGCGGCCTGCTCGGTCCGGGCAAGGAAATCGTCGAACCGACCAGCGGCAATACCGGCATTGCCCTGGCCTTCGTCGCCGCCGCCCGGCGCATTCCGTTGACGCTGACCATGCCTGAGACCATGAGCATCGAGCGGCGCAAGNNTTCAAGAACCCGGCCAATCCGGCGATCCACGAGGCAACCACCGGCCCCGAGATCTGGGCCGATACCGACGGCCTGGTCGACATTTTCGTCGCCGGTGTCGGCACGGGCGGCACGATCACCGGCGTCACGCGCTACCTCAAGCAGGCCAAGGGGCGCGCGATTCGTTCGATTGCCGTCGAGCCGGCGGCCAGCCCGGTGTTGACGCAGAAACTTGCCGGTGAGGCGTTGAAGCCGGGCCCGCACAAGATTCAGGGCATCGGTGCCGGCTTCATCCCGGACGTGCTCGACCTGTCGCTGATCGACGCTGTTGCGACCGTCAGCAACGAGGAGGCCATCGACTATGCGCGTCGCCTGACGGAAGAGGAAGGCATCCTGGCCGGCATCTCGGGCGGCGCCGCCGTTGCCGTCGCTGTGCGCGAGGCCAGGCGAGCCGAAAACGCCGGCAGGCTGATCGTGGTTATTCTGCCCGACTCGGGAGAGCGCTATCTCAGTTCCGTACTCTTCGAGGGGCGCTTCGACGCCGCCGGCCAGCCACTGTGAGCCATGCCGTGGCTGATGCCGAGCTACGTCGCATCATGGCCGCCAGCCGGCGCATTGCCGTGGTCGGCATCTCCGACAAGCCCTCGCGGCCGTCGCACATGGTGGCGCGCTACCTCAAGGATCACGGCTATTGCATCGTGCCGGTCAATCCGAAGTTGACCGAGGTGCTCGGCGAGAAGTGTTACCCGGATCTGGCCTCGATTCCAGAGCCGGTGGACATGGTCGACGTCTTTCGCCAGGCCGTCGATTGTCCGCCGGTTGCCGCTGCCGCCGTTGCCGTCGGCGCCAAAGTGCTCTGGCTGCAACTGGGCATCGTCAGCGAAGAAGCCCGCCGCATTGCTGCGGCGGGCGGCTTGACGGTAGTGATGGATCGTTGCCTGAAGATCGAGCACGCGCGCCTTCAGCACGCCGGCCTGTAACAGCGAGTCGCTTGAACTCCAGGCGCGTCGGCCGGCAACCTCCTTGAGCCAGGCCAGCGCGCTGCATTTTCCCCATGTTTCGCGGCAGTTCAAGCGGTATTTCCACGCCTCATTGCCGGCAGCGACGTGGATGCCTTTCAGCGGGCCAAGGCGGCTACGCGGCGGCAAACTTGATTGCCGTCAATATGTCCCTGGCCGAAGAGTATGATGATATGTACATTGACCACTTGCACTTGAGGTCAATGCCCGCAGAGTGAAATATAAGAGGTGCGCCCATGCTCACCGACATAATCAAGGCCTACAACGAGGCCGTCTTTGAAACGGACAAGGAAGCGGCTTTCCTGATCGTGGACAAGGCTCTGGCCTCCGGCCTGACGCCCGAGGAAGTCGTCTTCGAGGTGGTGATTCCGGCGGTGGAGGAGATGATGTCCCTCATCACCAAAGACCCGGATGCCAATCTGGCCCAGCACTTCATGACCGCCCAGATCGCCTCGGAGGTCACCGAGGCCATGCTGGCGAAGTTCCACCATCCGCCGGAGGTCATCGGCCGCGTGGTTATCGGCACGGCGGCCGGCGACCTGCATTCCCTCGGCAAGCGGATCGTCATTGGCTGCCTCAAGTCCCTGATGGTGGAGGTCGCCGACTTGGGCGTGAATGTGCCGGCCGAGCGTTTCGTGGACGAGGCTGTCGGCCGCAATGCCCAGGTCATCGGCATCTCGGCCATGATGGTGCACACGGCCACCGGAGCGGACGGCAGCCTGAAGGTACGGCGGATTCTCCGCGAGCGGGGCCTGGAGGATCGCATCAAGGTCGTCGTCGGCGGCGCTCCCTACCGCTTCGACGGCGAGCTTTACAAGACCGCTGGCGCCGACGCGTGGGCGGCGGATGGCATCACCGCTGGCCGCGTGATCGTGGACTTGATTCGGCAGGCGAAGACGCCATGACCCCCCTGGAAATCCTCGTTGCCGCCGCAACCGGCCAGCCGGCGCCGCGCATTCCCGTCTTCTGCAACCTTCTCGACCAGGGGGCGCGGGAGTTGGGCCTGTCCCAGAAGGACTACTACGCCCGCGGCGAAAACGGGGCCGAGGCGCAGTTGAAAATGCTGGCCCGTTACGGCCACGACAACGTCTGGAGCTTGTCCTACGTGGGCGTCGAGGCGGAGATCCTCGGCTGCCGGGAGATTCTCTTCGACGACGAGGGCAGCCCCAACGTGGCCGACTTCGTCATCAAGCGCTACGACGACATCGC
Organism: Rhodocyclaceae bacterium; assembly: GCA_003157035.1. Lineage (GTDB taxonomy): Bacteria > Pseudomonadota > Gammaproteobacteria > Burkholderiales > Rhodocyclaceae > Fen-999. Next base: position 6,488 of record PMIF01000276.1, on the reverse strand, counting down.
CAAGCTGGAGGTGCCGGCGGACATTACGACCCATCCTGCCTGGCAGAGGACGGCCACCTGCATGAAGGTGCTGCGGGATGAGGTGGGTGCCACCCATGCCATCTGCGCCTACATCACGGCGTCCACGACCCTGCCGGCGATCCTCATGGGCATGGAAAAGTGGATGGAACTGCTGATGACGGGGCCCGTCGACCTGCGTGACGAACTGCTGCGCAAATGCTCGGACTTCTGTGCCCAGGAACTAGCCGCCTACCGGGCCGCTGGCGCCAACGTGTTGGTCTATTCGACGCCCTTCGGCACTACCGGCTTCGTCGGCATGAAGCGATTCCTGGAGTGGTCCCTGCCCTGGATGAAAATGGACCTGGCGCCGGGTGGTGTCGACGGCATCGTCTACTACTGCGGCATGGCGCCCTTCAATAACGTCATCGACATCGTGCGGACGGAACTGGGTATCGGCGTTTATTACATCAGCCCCCTGGCGGATCTGGCCGAGGCCAAGGCCCTGCTGGGCGACCGGGCGCTCACCTGCGGCGTCATTGACGACATCAAGATGATCCACTGGACGCCGGATCAGACGCGGGCCGAAGTGAAGCGAATGATCGACATCGGCAAGCCCGGCGGCCACTTCCTCTTCGGCACCGGCGTCATGCCCCTGGCGGTGCCCGAGGCCAACATCCGCGCCATGCTCGATGCCTCCTTCGAGTACGGGAGGCTGCCGTGAAAGCCGCGCTGCTGCCTGTCGTGGCCGAAGTGGCCGAACGACCCCTGGTGATGGTCGGCTGCGGCATCCTGCACAAGGAGGTCGACTTCCTCCTTCGCAAGAACGGCTGGAAGGTGGCGACCCAATTTCTCGACTCGGCCCTGCACAACTACCTGGACAAGCTCTCCAACCAGCTCAACGCCGCCCTCGAAGCCGACGAGAGCGAAGGCCGCGAAGCCGTCGTCTTCTACGGCAGCTGCCATCCCCTCATGGAGCGCATCCTGCAACAGCACCACACGGTGCGCACCCGCGGCCAGAACTGCATCGTCATGCTCCTCGGCTACGACCGCTTCATGGCGGATCTGGCCCGGGGCGCCTACTTCCTGCTCGAAGACTGGGCCCTGACCTGGGAGCCGATGATCACCGAATGCTTCGGCAACAACCCGGCGGTGGTGCGGGAAATATTCCACAGCAGCCACAAGCTGATGATCGCCATCCGTACGCCCTGTTCCGGCGAGTTCACGGCCGCCGCCGAGGCCGCTGCCCGCTTCGTGGACCTGCCTCTGGAATGGATGGACGTGGACCTGGCCCACCTGGAATCGGTGTTGGCCGATGCCATCGCCCGCAAGCGGCAGGAGCCGGCGCGAGGGTGACCCAGGTGGACGACAAGGCCGCGACGGCGGAACTCGATCATCTCAAGGCTCGCAACAAAAAACTGGCCGAGGATCGGGCCTATTTCCAGTTGATCCTGCGCCTGATCGAGAAGCTCGATCCGCTGCCGGGCCTGGAAGACATGTTGCGCAACATGCTCTTCAACATCGTCGAGTGCGTCGGTGGTACCAACATCAAGCTTTACTACTGGATCGGTAAGGAACTTCGTTATGTGGACTTCGTCGGCGAAAGCAAATGCCTGGCGGCCATCGACGATCCGGACGTGGCCCAGGTGGCTGAAACGCACGAGTTCATCGACCAGCGCGGCGGCGCCGAAGAGGCGCTGCTGATGCACGGCATGCTGCGCGGCTCATACACCTGGACCTTCCCGCTGCTGATCGGCCAGGATCTGGTCGGCGTCATCAAGCTGGAGAATCTGCACATCCACGGCGAGTCTCTGGGCAAGTACCTGCCGATATTTTTCAGCCACGCCGCCCTGATNNGATTTCGGCGGTGCCTACGATGCCTGGATCGCCGCCGTCCATCCGGACGACAAGGTCTACGTCGATGGAGAAATCCAGGCCGGGCTGCGCGGCGAGCACGAGTACGCACCGGAATTCCGCGTCATCTGGCCCGACGGCTCGGTGCATTACCTCAAGGCCGCTTCGAAGACGACTTACGACGCTGCCGGCAGGCCCCAACGCATGGTTGGCATCAACTACGACCTGACGGAGCGCCGATGGGCGGAGGAAGCCCAACGCCGCCTCAACCGGGAACTGCGCGCCATCAGCAATTGCAACCAGGCACTGATGCGGGCCGAGGAAGAGCAGACGCTGCTGGGCGACATCTGTCGCATTGTTTGCGACGAAGCCGGCTATCGTATGGCCTGGGTGGGCTATGCGGAAAACGACGAAGCGAAGACCGTCCGTCCTGTCGCCTGGGCGGGGGTCGAGGATGGGTATCTCGCACAGGCTGAAATCACTTGGGCCGAAACGGAGCGAGGACGCGGCCCCAGCGGCACCGCCATCCGCAGCGGTAAGAGCGCATGCTTCAGAGACTTCACCACCGACCCCCTGGCCGCCCCCTGGCGCGAGAGTGCCGTGCTGCGAGGTTATCGTTCCACCATCGCTCTACCGCTCAAGGACGAAAGCGCAAACACCTTCGGCATTCTCACCATCTATGCCACCGAGCCCAACGCCTTTACGGTAGATGAAATACGCCTTCTGGAAGAACTGGCGGGCGATCTGGCTTTCGGCATCATGGTTCTGCGCGCGCGCAGCGTGCGCAAGCAGGCGGAAGAAGAGTTGCGTCGCTACAAGGATCACCTGGAGGAAGAGGTGCGACAACGCACAGCCGAACTGGTGCAGGCGCGCAATGCGGCAGAAGGGGCCGACCTGGCGAAGAGTGTGTTCCTCTCCAACATGAGCCACGAACTGCGTACGCCNNACGCCGCTCAACGCCATTCTGGGCTTCTCCGCCCTCATCCGAAAGAACCCGGCCTTGCCCGAAAGTTTGTGGTCGAACCTGGACATCATCAACCGCAGCGGCGAGCACCTGCTGGCCCTGATCAACGATGTTCTGGAGATCGCCAAGATCGAGGCTGGGCGCATCCAGCTCTCGATCGCCCCCTTCGATCTCGGCAGCATGGTGCGCGATGTGAAGGACATGATGCAGGTGCGCGCCGAACAAAAGGGCCTGCTGCTGCAGATCGACCAGGACTCGCGCTTCCCACGCTACGTCGTTGGCGACGAGGCCCGCTTGCGCCAGGTGCTCATCAACCTGCTCGGTAACGCCATCAAATTCACCGGGCGCGGTAGCGTCACCCTGCGGCTGGGTACCCGGCAAAACACCATCACGCATCTGCTGATCGAAATCGAGGACACCGGCGTGGGCATCCCGGCGGCAGACCAGCAGCACATCTTTGAGCCCTTCGTGCAACTGGGCGATCAGGGCGCCAGCAAGGGCACCGGCCTGGGGCTCACCATCACCCGCCAGTTCGTGCAGATGATGGGCGGCCGCATCGATCTGGAAAGCGAAGTTGGCAAGGGTAGCTTATTCCGCGTCGACCTGCCCTTGAGCGAGGCGCACGAGACCGACATCGCGGCAGCGCAGGACCAGGGACAGGGCGAGGTGGCGGGCCTCGCGCCCGGCCAACCCCGCTACCGCATCCTCATCGTCGAGGACCAGCTCGACAACCAGATGTTGTTGTTGCGGCTCATGGAAACATTGCAGCTGGACGTCCGGGTGGCAGCAGACGGCAAAGAGGGTGTGCGCATATTCCAGCACTGGCATCCCAACCTGATCTGGATGGACCGGCGCATGCCGGGCATGGATGGCCTGGAGGCCACACGTCGCATCCGCCAATTGCGCGGCGGCAAGGAGGTAAAGATCGTCGCCGTCACCGCCGCGGCCTTTCGCGAACAACAGGACGAAATGCGTGCGGGCGGCGCGGACGACGTCATCAGCAAGCCCTATCGCATCGAAGAAATCTACGTTTGCCTTGCGCGGCAGTTGGGGCTGAAATACGTCTACCGTTCCGAGTCGGTCGC
>PMIF01000276.1:0-2530 GCA_003157035.1 Rhodocyclaceae bacterium | reverse complement strand
GTTGCGCTGACCGCCGGCGCGCTCGATGAGCAGCGCGCGGAGTTCATCGCTGCCGGCTGCAATGAGGTAGCCATCAAGCCAGTCGACCTCGATAAGGTGCGGCAACTCCTGGCACGGTATCTTGGCAGCCACGCTACCGATACCACACCGGTACGACAGTTGCGCTCCAATGATCTGCCCGCACCCTTGCGCCAGCAACTGCTTGATGCCGCCATCCGCCTTGACAGCGAGGCGGTTGCCGCCGTCTGTGCCAGCCTCGACGCCCGGCAGCCGGAAGTCGCAGCAGCGATCCGCACGCTTGCGGATAACTTCCGCTACGATGAACTGGTCCGGCGGCTCGAAGAGTCAATGCCTGACTGATCACTCGCTACGGGGTTCAAGGCCGAAGGCGGCCCGCCGATCCACCTGGCAACTCGGGCAGCCAGCGGTGACGGTGAACAGGGTGGCCGAGCGACTAGGCGTCTCTTCCCCTGCTGCAAACGTTAGCGACTGACAGCCACAAGAACGGCTTCAGATGATCAGGTAACGGATGGCCTGCTGTTGGCGCTGGATGGCCGCCAGGGCTTCGTCGCGGCTCAGTCGCACCAGCACCAGTGTCCAGCGGCGCCGGTCCTGGCCAATCAACTCGGGAAAGCTGATCTGATGCAAGCCGGGCCCGGGGCCGGTTGCCTCGACTCCCAACAGATCGACGGTCACGGATACCGGTTCCAGTCGCAGGTGATCTTCCGCTGTCATCAGCCACTGGCACAGTTCGGCCAGCACCTGCGCTGCCGGTGCGGACCGATCATGCGCCTCGTTGCGGCGGGCGGCAAAGCCGTCGGCAAGGCTATCGAAGCCCGCCAGCTTGAGCCGCCGGCGGGTCTCATCGAGGTCGGCGCTGATGGCCCTCAGAGTGTGGTCGGCAAAATAGAGTAACTTCTGGGGCGCATCGGCTTGCACCATGTCACCGCACATGGCCATGCCCATGACGTTCTTCTCCCGCCGACGGGCACCCAGAAGGCCGTAGAAGGATTCTGCCAGTTGGTGGCTTGGCGCAGCGAGGAAGTCCCTTACCTCCTGGCTGCGGCCCAGCGTCTCGGTGATGTTGCCCGGTGTGGCGAAGAAGGCATGAATCAGCGGATCGGAACCGAAGGCCTGGGCACGAACATCAACCGGCCCGGGCAATGCCGCCACTAGCGCGTCGCCGTGGGCGAGAGCCCTTTGCACCGCCGGCGCCAGTTGCTTCTGGTAGCTTGGGACAAGCCGCAGCAGTGGATCGACCCGATCCACTGCCCGCTCGACGGCGATCCGCTCATGCTCGGGCAGGGGTGGCGTAGAACGCAGCCAGCCGCCGATTCGGGACATGAAGTTCATGTTCCCAATTCAGTCTCCGAAAGTCTTGCCGGCATCAGCGGGTAGCCTAGACGGCCGCCAGTGCCTGGTCGAGGTCGGCGACGATGTCGTCGATATGCTCGATGCCGATCGACAGGCGCACCATGTCCTCGGAGACGCCGGCGCGGGCGAGTTCGGCCGGCGATAGCTGGCGGTGGGTGGTCGAGGCCGGGTGGCAGGCCAGGCTCTTGCAATCGCCGATATTGACCAGGCGCACGACCAGCTTCAAGGCATCCTGGAACCGGGCGCCGCCGGCCAGGCCGCCCTTGACGCCGAAGTTGAGGATGCCCGAGGCCCGACCGCCCATGTATTTGTCCACCAGCGGACGGTCCTTGTGGTCGGGCAGGCCGGCGTAGTTGACCCACGAGACCTTGGCGTGGCTCTTGAGGAATTGCGCCACTTTGAGCGTGTTGTCGCAGATGCGGTCCATGCGCAGCGCCAGCGTCTCGATGCCCTGGAGGATGAGGAAGGCGTTGAACGGCGAGATCGCGGCGCCCATGTTGCGCAGCGGCACGACCCGGGCGCGGCCGATGTAGGCGGCCGGGCCGAGTGCCTCGGTATAGACGACGCCGTGGTAGGAGACGTCGGGTTCATTCAGGCGGCGGAAGCGCGCCTTGTGCTCGGCCCAGGGAAATTTGCCGGAGTCGACGATCATGCCGCCGATGCTGTTGCCATGGCCGCCAAGATATTTGGTCAGGGCATGCACCACGATGTCGGCGCCGTGTTCGAAGGGGCGGCACAGATAGGGTGAGGGCACGGTGTTGTCCACGATCAGCGGAATACCGTGGCGATGGGCGATGGTCGCCAGCGGCTCGAAGTCGGTAACGTTGCCGAGGGGGTTGCCGACAGATTCGCAGAAGATCGCCTTGGTGCGCTCGTCGATCAACTTCGCAAAGGTATCCGGCTCGCGGTAATCGGCAAAGCGCACCTGGATGCCGATCTGCGGCAAGGTATGAGCGAACAGGTTGTAGGTGCCGCCGTAGAGCGTGGACGCCGAGACGACGTTGTCTCCCGCTTCGGCGATGGTCTGGATGGCGTAAGTGATGGCAGCCATCCCCGAGGCGACGGCCAGGCCGGCCGCATTCGGGAAATTCACGCCTTCCATGGCGGCGACGCGCTTTTCCAGCACGTCCTGGGTCGGGTTCATGATCCGGGTGTA
>PMIF01000181.1 GCA_003157035.1 Rhodocyclaceae bacterium | reverse complement strand
CCGACGGTCAGCTTCGTCAAGTCCAAGGTCGCCCGCATCGCCGAGAACAAGGCCAACGGCAACCCGGTCCTGCACGGCGTCGATACTGAGGGTTACCACCGCTACGCCACGGAGCACGATCTGGTCGTACTGGCGGTCGGCATGGAGCCGGAAGTCACGGGCATCAAGCTGCCCGACGACATCATCCTCGACTCCTCGAACTTCATTGAAGGCTCGAAGGATGGCGGCATGTTCGGCGCCGGCGCCGCGACCAGCCCGCTGGACGTGAATCGCGCAGTGCAGAGCGCGACGGCGGCCAGCCTGCGCGCCATTCAAGTGATCCACAAAACGGCCGCTACGGAGGTATAACGAGATGGCTGACAACAAATTTGCTGCCTACATCTGCTCCGGCTGCGGCATCGGCGACACGCTCAATGTCGGCGCCATGGAGAAGATCGCCACCAAGGAAGGCAAGATGGCACTGGTCAAGAGCCACGCCTTCCTGTGCAATACCGAAGGCGTGCAGATGATTCGTGACGATATCGCCAACGAGGGCGTCACCCACGTTTGCATCGCTGCCTGCTCGCGACGCGCCAAGACCGAGGCCTTCAACTTCCCCGGCATCGCCATGTCGCGCGCCAACCTGCGCGAAGGCGTGATCTGGGTCGTTGCCGAAGGCGCCGCGCACGATGAAGTCCGCCAGGAAATGGCCGAGGACTATGTCCGCATGGGCTGTGCCGAAGTCAAGAAGATGATCGTGCCGGGCGGCAACGTCAAGGAATCGTCCAGCAAGCGCATTTTGGTCGTCGGCGGCGGCATCTCCGGCATGACCGCGGCGCTGGCAGCGGCCGACGCGGGCTACGAAGTGGTGATCGTCGAGAAGGCCGGCCAGCTCGGCGGTTTCGCCAAGAACCTCGTCAAGCGCGTACCCTTCAGCGGCCCGTACAGTGAGCCGCAAGCCACCGGCGTCGAGGAAATGGCGGCGAAGATCAGCGCCAACCCGCTGGTCAAGGTGCACCTGAATTCGACGGTTGCCGAAACGGCCGGCGCGCCCGGCCGCTTCAAGATCAAGATCGCGCAGCTCAGTGACCAAGTTGGCGGCGCGCTCGCCGAAGAACTCGTCGGCGCCATTGTTCAGGCAACCGGTTTCACGCCGTACGACGTTACCAAGCTGACCGAACTCGGCGGTGGCCAGGCCAACGTGGTCGACCAGGCCGGCCTCGAAGCACTCGCGAAATCCGCCAACGGCGGCGCCATCTTGCGTGCTGACGGCAAGGAAGTGAAATCAGTCGTGTTCGTACAGTGCGCCGGTCAGCGCGGTTCGGGCGGCAATGGCAGCGGTCAGCACCTGGAATACTGCTCGGGCCACTGCTGCGCCACCAGCATCAAGCAGGCAATGTACTTCAAGGATGCCAACCCGGAGGTCGATACCGTTGTCATGTACTCGGACCTGCGCGTGCCGGGCATGGGCGAGGACTTCTACCGCAGCGCCCAGACCAAGGGCGTCATCTTCACCAAAGGCAAGGTCAACAAGGTCGCCGGCGGCGGTTCGTGCAAGGTGGACTTCCGGGACCTGATCCTCGACGAGGACACCTCGGTCGATGCCGACCTGGTGGTGCTGGCCACCGGCCAGGTGCCGAACGCCGGCGTCAATCTCGACGACTGGACGGCGGTGGTCACACTCGCCGACGGCGGCGACGAAGCTGCCAAGGCCAAGACCGTCGAGATGAAGAGGGGCTCGGTGCTGAACCTGGAATACCGCCAGGGTCCGGACATGCCGCAGTTCAAGTATGGCTTCGCCGACTCGCACTTCATCTGCTTCCCCTACGAAACGCGGCGCACCGGCATCTACGCCGCCGGCCCGACGCGCCGACCGATGGACATGCTGCAAGCCCAGGAAGACGCCACCGGCGCCGCGCTGAAAGCGATCCAGGCCGTCGAGAACGCCGAGAAGGGCCGCGCCGCGCATCCACGGGCCTGGGATCTCTCCTTTCCGAAGGTCCGCCTCGAAGGCTGCACGCAGTGCAAGCGCTGCACGGTGGAATGTCCGTTCGGCGCCATCGACGAAGACGAAAAGCGCTTCCCGCTGTTCAACGAGGAGCGCTGTCGCCGCTGCGGCACCTGCATGGGCGCCTGCCCGGTGCGCGTCATCTCGTTCGAGAACTACTCGGTCGACACCGTTGGCAGCCAGGTCAAGGCAGTCAATGTGCCCGACCAGTTTGAAGAGAAGCCGCGGATTCTGCTGCTCGCCTGCGAGAACGACGCCTATCCCGCCCTCGATATGGCAGGCTTGCAGCGCCTCACCTATTCTGCCTACGTGCGCGCCATCCCGGTCCGCTGTCTCGGCTCGGTCAACACCATCTGGATCACCGACGCTTTGAGCGCCGGCTACGACGGCGTCATGATGATGGGCTGCAAGAAGGGTGACGACTACCAGTGCCACTTCGTCAAGGGCTCCGAACTCGCCAGCTACCGCATGAGCAAGATCGGCGACACGCTGAAGCAGATGGGCGTCGAGGCAGAGCGCGTCATCACCCACGAAGTGGCGATCACCGACCATGAGCGGGTCGCCAAGCTCATCAACGACTACGCAGCGCAGATCCAAGAGATCGGTCTGTCGCCGATGAAGTTCTAAGGAAGGTGGCCATGAGCGATATCAATTCTCAAGCTGTCGCGCGCTACAAGAACAACTTCCTCAGGGAAGTCGAAGAGCGCGTCGAGGACGGCCACTGGGTCAAGATGTGCATGCAGTGCGGTGTTTGCGCCGGCTCGTGCCCGTTCGGCCCGCACTGGGAACACTCACCGCAGAAGCTCTTCATGATGATTCGCGCCGGCAAGCGCGAAGAAGTCCTGAAGACTGACTCGATGTGGATGTGTACCTCATGCTACAACTGCATCGCCCGCTGCCCGCGCAAGCTGCCGATCACGCACATCATGCACGGCCTGGCGAACTACGCTTATCGCCTCGGCCTGTCGCCGAAGGGCCAGCCGAACCAGGTCATCGCCAGGATCTTCTGGAACAACGCCATCAAGCACGGTCGCGTCAATGAGCTGACGTTCTCGCTGGCGATGTACTTCAAGGACGGCATCGGCCAGGGCATCAAGAACTCGCTGGCAATGCAGGGCGTCGGCCTCGGCCTGATGAAGGCCAAGCGCCTCAACCCGATGGAAATTCTCGGCGGCCACACCTGCAAGGACAAGAGCGGCATCGCCAAGATGCTCACCAAGGCCCGCGAAATCGAAGACCGCCGCCGCGGACTCGCCTGACAGGAGATAGAGAAGCATGGCCAAGAAACAGTACGCGTTCTACCCGGGCTGTTCCTCCCAGAAGGGCGCCTCGGCATCGAACTTCCTTACCTCCATCAAGGTGATGACCGAGAAGCTGGACATCCAGCTGAACGAGATCCCCGACTGGAACTGCTGCGGCGCCTCGATCGGCTACGCCGAAGGCGGCGAACTGCCGCGCCTGGTCCTCAACGCCCGCAACCTGGCGCTCACCGAGCAGAACATGCCCGGCATGGACATGGTGTCTGGCTGCCCGGCCTGCTGGCTGTCCAGCCGCGAAACCGCCGAGCGCCTGCAAGAACACAGCAGCCTGCTCGCCGAAACCAACGAAGCGCTGAAGGAAGCCGGCCTCAACCTGAAGTCGCACGTGCGCGCTCGCCACATGACCGAGGTGCTGATCGAGGACATCGGTTACGCCGCCATGAAGGCGCCGGTAGTGAGGCCGCTCGACGGCCTGAAGATCGCTGGCTATGTCGGCTGCCAGACCAACCGGCCGTTCGGCATCGCCGGTGAGTCCTTCGAGAACCCCATGTATCTCGACAAGATGATCGAGACGGTCGGTGCCGAGGCGACGAAGTACGACCAGAAGGGCACCTGTTGCGGCGGCGCCCTGGCCTTCTCGGAGCCGGAGAAGTCGCAGAAGCAGATCCGCGACATCGTCGAGGCTGCCTACGACAGCGGCGCCGACATGATCGTGACACCCTGTCAGTTGTGCCAGGCCAACGTTGAGATCTACCAATCGGAGATCAACAAGAAGCAGGGCACCCAATTCAAGATGCCTGTCGTGTACTATACGCAGTTGATGTCCATCGCCTATGGCGGTTCTGCCGCCGATGCTGGACTCAATGGCCAACTGATCAAGGCTGAAAAGCTGGAAAAGATCGCCGGAAAATAACAGGCATCGCTCAGGGAAACGGCCGGGGGAATCACCCCCGGCCTTTTTTTTCGCCTGCCACCCAAGCCGCGTTCACCCGATCCCACCGCCGCTGGGCAGCTTCAGTTCGCCGTCAGGCGCCGATAGATATCGGCCAGCTTGACCGGCAGCTTGGCGACTTCGTCGAGCACGGTGTAGGCTGCAGGGCCGACCATGTGCTTGAGGTAGTCGGCGCCATGGCGATCGATGGTCACACAGTAGCTGCGGATGCCTTGCCGGCGGGCTTCCTGGAGGGCGCGCCGGGTGTCTTCGATGCCGTAGGTGCCGCGATACTCGTCGCCGAAATCGTCTGGCCGGCCGTCTGACAAGGTCACCAGCAGCTTGTGCCGCACTGGCTGCGCGGCGAGCAGCTTGGTCAGGTGGCGGATGGCGACGCCCATGCGCGTGTAGTCCTTGGCCTCGATGCCAGCGATGCGGCGGCGCACGGTTTCGTCGTAGCGATCGACGAATGACTTGATGCGGTAGATGTCGCAGCGCGTGCGCGTCCAGCCGGAAAAGCCGTAGATCGCGTAATCGTCGCCGAGCGCCTCGATCGCCTCGCAGAGCATGATCAGCGCTTCGCGCTCGGCATCGTTCACCCAGCCTTTTGTCGAGCCGCTCATGTCAACCATGAACATCGCCGCCATGCTGCGCTCGCTACGGATGCGGCGGCAGAACAAGCGCGGCGATGGCTCGATGCCGCTCCGGCGGTCGATGTGCGCGTCAACCAGCGCGTCGAGGTCGATCTCTTCGCCTTCGGGCTGACGGCCAAGCGTACGATCCTCGCCACGCACGGCCTCGAAGCGGCGACGGATCTGGTTGATGAGCGTCCGGTAGCGGGCGCTCACCTCGCCGACATAGGCGGCGGCGCCGGGCGCAACATCCATTTCATAGACGTGGCACCAGCCCTTGCGGTAGGCGCCGCGATGGTAGTCCCACTCGTCGTAGCGCCAGTCGGCATCGCGCTCGTTGATCAGGTCGGGGCCAGCACCTTCCTTGTCCGTCGGCAGCCAACCGCCCGGCCCGGCCGGAGTGAGCGCTTCTGGCGGCAGTTCGCCGAGGTCCTGCACCAGCGATTGTGCGGCCGCCTGCGCTTCCGGCGGTAGTGCCACCACCTCGCCGTCGACACGCACTGCCGGCGCGCCATCGTCGCCGGGAGCGATGTCGAGCACTGCTTCGCCGCCCTGCCGGCGCCCACCGACGCCCTTCAAGGCGACGAGTGCGTTGCGCAACACTTTCGTCTCGCGGGCGATGCGATCGGCGCGCACCCACCGCGCGGCGGTGGGATCGAGCGTGCCGACCAAGGTGAACTTTGGCGGCTTGTTTCCCCGGACAACGAGTCCGGGCAATAGAGCCAGGCTATCCTGCACCGTCGCCTGCGGCGCCTGCAATCGCGGCAAGGCAGGCGTCAAGACATCGGGCCAAGCGTCGTGCAACCCAATGATCTCGCGAGCCAGGCCCGGCAGTTCATCGGCAATACGCGCCTCAAGGCGCACGGCCTCGAGCAGACTGAGCCAGTCCAGTGCCAACCGACGATCGGGCAAGGCGGTGATCGCGGCGTCGATGTCGGCGTTGAAGGTGCCGTAGCGCGTCTGCGCCCAGAGCAGGGCGGCAGTCGCCTGGTAGAGCCGACGATTGCCTTCCACACTTGGCCGCTCGGCCATCCGTTCGGGCAGGAACAGGCTTTCAGTGTCGGTCCAGGCCGCACTGTCCGAGCCGATGCTGCGCAGAGCCAGCGGCCGACCGGAGAGCCCCTGGATGAAGCGCGTCAGCCGCGCCTCGACTTCGGCGTAGGTCACCCGTGCCAGGCCGTTGCGCGCGGCTCCAAAGCCGGCAACATCGCGCAGCAGTTCCGTTGCCCGGCGCAGACCATCGCGGTCGTAGCCGTCGAGACCCGCGATGACCCAGGCGTCGAAACCCTCGTCGTCCAACTGTTCGAAAGCCACGGGCGCCAAGGTCGCCAGCAGGTAACCGATCTCGGCATTGGTCCGGGTGGCAATCCCGGCCCAGTGCAGAACCTTTTCCTGCTGGCAGCGTGTCAGCGGCTCGAGGCTCCTGGCCAGCCGATCGATCGATCGGTGCGAGGGTGACGCGAACAGCACGACATCCAGCCGCTCCTGCAGCTCATGCTCGAACAGCCTTCTAGAAGACGGCGCGGACGAGGTCATGCAAGGTCTGCGTCATGTCCGCGTCGTCGGTCAGGGCTCGCGCCACTGCCGCCGTGGCGGCTTCGTCTGGCGTTCGCCCGGCGCTGACCAGCTGTGCCGCGTGCACCAGCAATCGTGTGCTGGCCCCCTCGTCGAGCCCCTGGCCCTTGAGGTTGCGCGTCAGTTCGCCGAGCTTGACCAGCTTGCGGGCGAGCGCTTCGTCGACGCCGCCTTCGGCCACGACGATCTTCGTCTCCAGCTCCGCCGACGGATAGTCGAACTCCATCGCCACAAAACGCTGGCGCGTACTTGGTTTGATTTCCTTGAGGATGCTCTGGTAGCCGGGGTTATAGGAGATCACGAGCATGAAGTCGTCGGGCGCCTGTAACAACTCGCCGCGCTTGTCGACGGTAAGCACGCGCCGGCTGTCGGCCAGCGGGTGGATCACCACCGTCGTGTCCTTGCGCGCCTCAACGATCTCATCCAGATAGCAGATGGCGCCGGCGCGCACGGCTGCGGTCAGTGGCCCGTCCATCCAGACGGTTTCGTTGCCGACGATCAGATAGCGGCCAAGCAAATCGGCGGTGGTGAGGTCGTCATGGCAGGCGACGGTGACCAGCGGCCGCTTGAGCTTCCATGCCATGTACTCGACGAAACGCGTCTTGCCACAACCGGTGGGGCCTTTGAGCAACACCGGCAGGCGGCGCGCCGCTGCCGCCTCGAATAGCGCGATCTCGCCGCCGACCGGCTGGTAGTAGGGCTCGAACGCCGGGGCTTTAAGTTCGGCAACGAGGCCGGGGGAATTCGCTGCGGTCATCGTCGGGCGGTCGCTGCTGTCGGATGGACAAAGTCTGGGGCAAGCCCCGCTGGGTGTCAAATCACCTGTTCCGTGCCGGCCCGCCTTGTGCTCAAATTGCAACTTTGCGATTGCCGACCAGCCCGCATCGCCACGGGGAAAGCGGCGCCCCGGCAGCGGCGGGATGAAATGAAGATTGCAGTCAGCGAGTTGATCGTCAGGTTCCTCGAGCGATTGGGCATCGGCGACATTTTCGGCATGCCCGGCGCCCACATCCTGCCGGTCTATGACCACCTCTACGACTCGAAGATCAGGACCATCCTGGCCAAGCACGAGCAGGGCGCCGCCTTCATGGCTTGCGGCTATGCCCGTGCCTCCGGGAGAGTCGCCGCCTGCATCGCCACCGCCGGGCCAGGCGCCACCAATCTGATCACCGGAATCGCCAACGCCTACGTCGAAAAGCTGCCCGTCCTGGTCATCACCGGCGAGACCTCGACGTACATCTTCGGCAAGGGCGGCTTGCAGGAAGGCTCCGGGGAAGGTGGCGCCCTCGACCAGATGGCGCTGTTTCGCAGCATCACCCGCTACAGCAAGGTGGTCGAGCGTACCGACTACCTCGGCCAGGTGCTGAAGCAGGCCGCCAAGGCCCTCCTCGCCCCCAGCCCCGGCCCGGTGCTGCTCAGCCTGCCCTACAACATCCAGAAAGAGTTGGTCGACGAGGCACTGCTCGACGGCATTCGCTTCGAGCCCGATGCCCGACCGGTGTGCAATCGATTCGCAGCCAGTGCCGACATGGCGCGGATGATCCTGACCGCGAAACATCCGGTCGTGGTTGCCGGTCACGGCTGCTTTCTTGCGGGCGCGCAGGGACTGCTGCAGACGCTGAGCACGGATCAGAATCTGCCCGTGGCCACGACGCTGAAGGCCAAGGGCCTGATAGCCGAGGAGTCGCCCCTGGCGCTCGGCTGTCTGGGGGTGACTTCCGACGGCAATGCCTTCGCTCATATCGTCCGGCATGCCGACCTGGTGATCTTCCTCGGCGCCGGCTTCAACGAGCGCACCAGCTCTCTCTGGAACACGCGCCTGCTCGACGGCAAGCACGTCATCCAGGTCGATCACGACAGCAACCAGCTCGAGAAGGTCTTCACCGCCGACCTGACGATCTGCGGCGACGTCGGCGCGGTGCTACGGGATGTTCTCGCCCATATCGGTGACCAGCGACGCCCGGGGCCTTTACCAACTCCGGCTGGCGTGCCGGCGGAGGTGCCTGGGCACTTTGCCCTGATCGCCCATCTCCTCGATGCCTTGGTGGCCCGTTTCCCTGGCGGGGCGCAGGTGTTCGACGACAACATCATTCTCGCCCAAACCTATCTGAAGGCGTCGCCCGCTCTTCGCTACTTCCCCAACAGCGGCATCTCCTCCCTCGGCCACGCCATCCCGGCTGCGCTGGGTGCCCGCAGCATCGTGGACGAGCCGACGTTCGCCATTCTCGGTGACGGCGGCTTTCAGATGTGCTGCATGGAATTGATGACGGCAGTGAATTACCGGATTCCGCTCAATGTCGTCATGATCAACAATGGCACCCTGGGGCTGATTCGCAAGAATCAGTTTCAGCTCTACCGCGAGCGCTACATCGACTGCGACTTCGTCAATCCCGACTATCAGTTGCTCGCCCGATCCTTTGGCGTCTCGCACTGGCGTCTGGAAACGGTCACAGACGTCGACCAGCTGTTCGCCAATGCGGATCTCACAGGCGGCATCAACCTGATCGAGGTCGTCTGGGACAAGAATGTCTTCCCTGCCTACCAGTCGGAGCGCTGAGGCGACAGCAATGGCGCAGCACCGTTTCATTGTCGTCATTCCGGTGGCCGACCGGCCGCAACATCTGCGCGCCTGCCTTGACAGCCTGCTCGAGTTGCAGCGGCGCTACCCCTATGGCGACGGCAGCGACATCAGCGTGCTGATCGCCGACGACAGCGACGACGCCGGCCATGTCGCGGACAATGCGGCACTGGCTGCGCACTATGCCCAGCAGGGCATCCCAACCATCCATTTCAGTCCCGATGAACAGGCCGACCTGGTGGACACACTCGCTGGCGACCGACAAGCCGCCGTGCGCATCGTCGGCGACGCGCCGCGCCGGCACTTCGGCCACAAGGGCCAGGGCGCGATGCGCAATATCGCCTACCTTAAACTGGCGCGGATGCTGCGCGACGCACCGGATCGGCACAAGGTCTTGATCTGGTCGATCGACAGCGACCAGGAATTCAAGGTCAAGGTGGCCAGCGGCCAGGGCGACGAGGAGGTCTATGGCGTCGACTTCTTCGGTTCGCTGGACGCGATCTTCAGTCGCACCGACGCTCTGGTCCTGACCGGCAAGGTGGTCGGCGATCCGCCGGTGTCGCCGGCGGTCATGACCGACAATTTCCTCGACGACGTCATCGGTTTCCTGGGCCAGACGTCGTGCCACAGTGCGGCAGCCGTCTGCGCACACCACGAGACGACCCAGCGCCCGCAGGGCGAGGCGGCCTACCACGACATGGCCGACCTGTTCGGCTTTGCCCGCGCCGGCGCCTACAGTTACCGCTGCCCCTTGCCGGGTGTGCATGCGGAAGCCGACTGTTTTGCCCACTTNNCTCGGCCGGCTGGTGCGGGCGCAGATCGGGCGGCGTTTCATTTCCGCCAACCTGCCGATGCTGCACAAGCGAACGGTCGCTGGCACTGCACAAGCCGAATTCCGCCCCGGCATCCGAGTCGCTGCCAAGACCGTCGATTTTGGGGGCGAATTCGAGCGCCAGTTCTACGGCGACGTGATGCTGTTTGCCGTCGACCGGCTGACCGCCCTTGGCTATCCGCAGCAATCTGTCGACACCCGGATTGTTGCCGAGACGATCGACGTGGTTCGCAGCGAGATGCTGGATCGTTACAATGCCCGCCACAACGCCATCCGCGCCAGACTGGCGCAGGCAGAGGCCCTGCTTCGCGACCCCGGATACTGGTGGAACCTGTCGTCCGCCCACACGGCCGCTGTCGATGACTTCGCCGCCTTCTTCGCCAATGTCGCGGGCAATTTCGCTGCCGACTCGCGGGTCTGCCTTTGCATCAATGACCAGCAGAGTTGGGACCGGTGGCGCGACAAGCTGATTGACGCCGCAGACCGCTACCCCGGCGATTGCCACACATGGCGCCGCATCCTGGCCGGAAGCCAGGGATGATGCGCCGCCTGCGCCACTGGCTACATCGCCAGCAGCGACCTCAGCGCTATGCGCTGCTGGACGGCCTTCTGAGCAACCATGCCTTGTCCCGCGACGAGGTCCTGGCCCGGCAGCAGACCGACCTGGAGCGGATCATCGCCTTTGCCGCCGCCAATACCAACTATTACCGGGATCGCCTTGGCCCGATCCTGGCCCGCGCTGCGGGCCGCTGGACGGCGAGCGACCTGCCCATCCTGCGCAAGGACGACGTGGTCAGGCGGCTGCCGGATTTCCTGGCGCACAGCGCCGATCCAGCCACGACCAAGATCGGCCACACCGGCGGCTCGACTGGCAAGCCCCTGGCGTTCTACTACGACGAAGCCAAACACGAACTGATGCGTGCCGGCATGATGCGCAGCTACATGGGCTCGGGCTGGCGACCGGGCCAGAAGATACTCAACTTCTGGGGCGCGCGGCAGGACACCGTCGCCGGCGGTGTCTTCGGCGCCGGCTACGGCGACTTCATCGCCGCCGAGAAGACCATCGCCGCCCACGAGTTCTCCGCAGCCAGGCTGCGCGAATGGGCGCGAACGATCCGCGCCTACCGCCCAGTGTTGTTGCAGGGCTATGCGTCGATCCTCGCGGAACTGGCCCGCTTCGTTGTCGACCACAAGGTGACGATGCCGGGCAGTCTCATCGGAGTCTACGCCACGGCGGAGGTGCTGGACGGCTGGCAACGGGAAGTGATGGAACGAGCCTTCGGTTGCAAGGTGTTCAACCAGTACGGCAGCCGCGAGGTTCCCAACATCGCCTGCGAATGCCGGCGCGGCAACATGCATGTCTTCACCGACATGGTCTACCTGGAGTCGGTGCCGGAAGACGGCGAAGACCGGCTCCTGATCACTTCCCTCACCAACCGACTGATGCCATTCATCCGCTATGACATCGGCGATTCCGGGCGGCTTGCCGACGGCAGCTGCGACTGCGGCTGGCCCTTCCCCTTGATGGAAATGGGCATGTGTCGCCACAATGACCTGATCCGCACCCGCACTGGCCGGGTAATTCACCCCTCCTTCTTCAACCGCCTGCTCTACGGTCTGACCCAGATCGAGCAGTACCAGTTTGTCCAGGAGGCGCCGGATCGCATCGTCCTCAACGTCGTGGCGCCGATGCCTTTGGCGGCCGCCATCGAGCAGCGTCTGCGCGACGACATCCGTCGCGACGTCGATCCGCTGATGGACTTCCGGTTGAACCGCGTCGCCGCAATTGCGCGCACGGCATCGGGTAAGCACCGGTTCGTCGTCAGCCGGTGTTGAGCTTCCGCTTCTCGGCCACAGCCCTCGTTCAGTGTTGCCGGCCTAACGCGAACTCGACAGATCGCGGACTAATGATATGCAGAGTTGGCCGGCCTGTTTCGTGCCCTCAATGGACGGTCGCGAGAATTGCGAGCAGCCATTCGCCGACCGAGCAAGACAGTCGAAAGCTGCCGTTCGAGACGCCAAATCAGAATTATCGCCTGAAGGTCAACAACGCAGCGCATCCCGCCATTCGAGCCAAATATACCAAAGCGCTATACTCGTCAGGACCGACCATACGAAAATTGCCCCAGAAAGCAGTCATCGAGGCGCTCAGAGTATATCCCCGGGTTTCGCGAGTTTTCTGGCGCCAGCGAGACCAAGAAGAGCAATGCCCAGAAGCAGAGCACTCCCAGGTTCCGGAACAGACTGAGGCGGTTCCACAGGTGCGGAGGGTCCAATCCTCCTACCGTCATCGCTGACCAATGTGTAGTCGGGAGACACGATGCTGGCGTAGAAAGATTTCGTAGAATCAATGTAGCCATCACGCACACTTGCGTTGATCTGCAGTTCTTCGTTGTAACCTAGATCGTAGGTGGCGTATGTGTCAAACGTGAGGTCGTATGAAAAGTAGTAATTGCTCACCAAGTCCTGCAGAGTTACCGTAACTGCTTGCGAACCCAACAACGAATGATTCAGATTGTCATAGGTGTCTAGGCTTGCTGCGGCTTTAACGAAATCGGCAGGCCCATCTTCGTTGAGGTGAAAATTGAAACTGTACGTATAGCTGCTGCTGGTGATTGTGTATGTCAGTCCGACGACAGCCGAACTGTTCAGCGTGAAGTAACCATCCTGACTCAAATTGACGGTCAACGCGGCGGGAGCACTTGGCAAGGAGATGGAGCCACACTGAGGAGGGATACACCATGACCAGCCATTATTGTAAGTAGAGTCAGTTCTCGCTTGTGCCGTAGCGATGGCTGAGCTGAGGCCGGCCTTGCCTTCAAGACTGCCGCTGGAGTTGGGCCCGGCGGACGACTCGGCAAAGTTCTGACTATTCAAGAATGCGCTGCTGCTGGCCACATCTTGGTAATCCGAAACCGAGCCGATATGGCTTTCGCTATATCCATACGGTACGGCTGATGCAGGCGCAGACGCTACAAACAGCACTACTGTCGACAGGACAAACAGCGCAATACGAGAGCAACTTACAGCGTTCCGCTCGGCGGAACTTGCGAGAATAGGACCCATCTTCATCATTTCCATCTCCCTTTTCTGCAATGGAATCGACTCGAACTCGCGTCTGGTCACCTATTTTTGGTGGCAGATGCGGGCGGGAGCGAAAGTGAAAGCCCTTATTGTTGTGGATATGCATTTGACAAATCAGGCCTTGATTATTGATCAAGCATGAAATGTGCTCATCCCATTCAATTGTCGTAAATCAGATGGTTAGGAAGTTCTTAGCAAGAGCAGCTGGAACGAGTGTAAAGAAGCCTGACACTTCTTATGGTTATTCCATTCATGATTTCCGGGCAAGAAGGGTTCCTGGTTAACTTGGGATTACCCCGCAGAACCTTGCACTACGGAAGCGGTTTAATTGATCGAACCAGCAGGTACTTGACCCATAGGTCCGGTGGCGCGGAAGGGAGCGGAAGGTCATGCGCCAGTTGGCGCCCGATTCGGCCCGCGTGATGTGGTCGGATACCGGCCTTGCTGTTGCGTCGGACTCAGTGATAGTCCTCTTCGCGCTGGTGGCGTACGGCGAGCATCGTCACCGTCTGAGGGTCCTCTATCTCGAACAGCGCGACGTAGCCCGAGCCACCGAAGGGAATGATCAGTTCGCGCAGGAAAGACCCGCCGGGACCGCCGATAGCCTTGCGGCAGGAGAACGGAAAGACTCCCAGTAACTCCACGGCCTTGGTCATTGCCGCTTCGGCGCGCTCGGCGGCGGCGAAGTCCTGTTCGATCAGGAAATCGTGCCGCCAGGCACAACATCAGCGGCACCTGAGGGTCAATCCTCGTCCCGATAGTAGTCGTCGCCCGACTCGTCTCGGGCCAGCTTGGCGGCGGCCTCCCGCTCGATTTGCATGCGCTTTTCGCGCACTTTCTCGGCACGCGCCTTGGCCGCCTCTTCATTGAGGGGGATCGACTCCTCGCCGAACATCACTTGGCGCAGGAAGCGAAAGCCGAACTCCATCAATGCGACGTCGTCGCCGACGAGCTTTGTGCGCTCCTCCCGGGACAAGGCAAAGAGGTCACCGAAGGCGTCGGAGGCGACAAAGGCGCGAAACTGGTCCTGATCGTAGCAGGCCATGAAGAACAGCTGGCGGCTCTTCAGCGACGGCTTGCCGATGGAGGGGCCGGAGGACTTCTTCTTCAGGATCAACTGGCGCCAGCCGCGAGCCAACTCGTCATACTCGACCACGCCCTGCTCGGTACGATACTCATCGATGGTCAGGCTGCGCTGGACTTCGTGGCCCTTGCAGTGATCCTCCTTGACCAGGGCGTAGGACGCCGTGTCGAAGGCTTCGCCTTCCTTGCGCATGGAAACCAGAGCGACCGGATAGTAACGGCAGGCGGTCGGGCGGTCCTCATAGACGCTGCACCCCTCGGGGGTCATGAACTGGCAGGCGCTGCCGCCTTGTACCGGGCGGAACTTGACGCCAGCGATGTCGTCCTTCTCGAACTCGTAGGGGAAGGTGTATTTGGTCAGGAATTCGGCCGACGACAGTTCCAGGCGCTTCTTCAGGCGCAGGATGTCGTAGGGGGTCAGTGAGATATCAATGTTGGAACAGCAGGCGTTCCAGCAGCCGATGCCCTTGTGGCAGGAAAACTGGATGACATGGCTGCCGTCGACCATGTTGGGAACGACAGGGCTTTGCGGGAAGGGAACGTTGGGCTGGGACATGGAAGAACCTCACGACTACGGGGATATCCAGAGTGCCTGAAAGAAACAGGCCGGAGGTCTGACGACCCCCGGCCTGCGAGTTTAACAGCCTAGGCGCAGCTTAGTGAGGAGCAGCGGCCTTGAACAGCTTGGACTTGTCGACCAGATCCACGTGCTTGCGCTTGAAGCAGGTCCACTTCTTGGACTTCTTGTCGTAGATCGAATTCACGAACACGTGCCAGTTCTCTTCATCGACGAAGTTCTTGTCGGTGCGATAGTAGAAGCCGGGGTAACGGCTTTCTTCGCGGAACTGGATGTGCTTCATGTGAGCTTCGGCGGTGAGAATCCGATGGTAGTTTTCCCACGCGCGCAGCAGTTCGTGCAGGTCCTTGGCACGCATCTTCTGGGCGTCTTCCTTCAGCATCTCGAGCTTCTCTTCGGCAACACCGAGCATCTTGTCGTTGGTGTTGTAGTAGGTGGCGCAACCGGCAACATACTCGTCCATGATCTTCTGCAGACGGAACTGCAGCATCTTGGGCGTGATGTAGTTGGGGTTGACGTCGATGGCGGTGGTGTAGTCCTTGAACTCGAGGAAGTTCTTGGCCGGCTTCCAGATGGCGGCCGCGATTTCTTCGGGCGTCTCGTCGAACTCGGGCTTGACGTCCGGGTTGTCGAGGACATACTTGACCATGCCCTTGGCGGCCATCCGGCCTTCGGCATGCGAGCCGGAGGAGAACTTGTGGCCGGATGCGCCAACGCCGTCACCGGCGGTGAACAGACCCTTGACGGTGGTCATCGAGCGGTAGCCCCAGCTCCAGCCCTTCGGCAGGTGGTCGGGTACGCCAGGCAGGCCTTCGTCGGTAGGAGCACCAAGGTCGGTCGGGCCGGACACCCAGATACCGCAGCAGCCGGAGTGCGAACCGAGCAGGTAGGGCTCGGTCGGCATCAGCTCGGACATCTTCTTCTCGGGCTCGATGTTCTCGCCAACCCAGATGCCGCACTGGCCGATACACATGTCGAGGAAGTCTTCCCAGGCCTCGGCTTCGAGGTGCTTCACTTCCTTCGGCGACAGGGTCTCGGCCAGCTTGGCCAGCGCCGTGACGGTGTCCATGTAGATCGGGCCGCGACCTTCCTTCATTTCCTTGAGCATCAGGTGGTTGCGCAGGCAGGAAGCGGGAACGGCAGCCTGGCCATAGGGCGGGTAGTCGTTCAGCATGTCCTTGTTCTTGGCCATGTAGTCTTCGCCGTAGGCGTTGGCAGCCTTGGCCTTGAACAACAGGAACCAGGCGCCGACCGGGCCGTAACCGTCCTTGAAGCGGGCGGGCACGAAGCGGTTTTCCATCATGGTCAGCTCGGCGCCGGCTTCCGCCGCCATCGAGTAGGTCGAACCGGCGTTCCACACCGGGTACCAGGCGCGGCCCTGACCTTCACCGACGGAGCGGGGACGGAACAGGTTGACGCAGCCACCGGCGGCCAGCAGGACGGCCTTGGCCTTGTAGATGTAGATCTTGTTTTCGCGGACGGAGAAGCCAGCGGCACCGGCGATGCGGGTCGGGATCGTTCTTGTCGTTGATCAGGTGCACGATGAAGACGCGCTCCTGGATGCGGTCCAGGCCGAGGGCCTTCTTGGCGGCTTCAGCGACGATCCACTTGTAGGACTCGCCGTTGATCATGATCTGCCACTTGCCGGAACGCACGGGCTGGCCGCCGTCCTTCAGGGTCGGCAGACCTTCCTTGATGGCATCCGCACCATCGTGGCGAACGCCGTCCGGGGCCGTCTTCCAGATTGGCAGGCCCCACTCTTCGAACAGGTGCACGGAGTCATCGACGTTGCGGCCCAGGTCGTAGGCCAGGTCGTCGCGGGTGATGCCCATCAGGTCGTTGGAGACCATGCGGGCGTAATCGGCGGGATCCTGCTTGTCGCCGATGTAGGTGTTGATGGCCGACAGACCCTGAGCCACGGCGCCGGAGCGGTCCATGGCGGCCTTGTCCACCAGCTTGATCTTGAGGTCCTTGCCGGTCTCGGCCTTGACGGCCTCGGCCCAGCGCATGATTTCGTAACCGGCACCGCAGCAAGCCATGCCGCCACCGATCAACAGAATGTCCACTTCTTCCTGGACGACTTCCGGATTGTCAAATGTACCTGCCATTTTCGTTTCCTTTATCGAATTACTTGCGGATCAGTTCGGCGGGATTGCCCGGGCGGAAGCCGCCCATCATTTCCCGGGTGAACGAGCCGCTCTTTTCCAGATCGGCCAGCTTGGGCATCGGCTTGCCGCCGAACGGATCGATCGAGCCTTCGGCCGTGGTGCGGATCGGGAACTTGAACCGCTTGATGTTGCCGTTACGGAACTTGATGGTCCACATGATCGAATCGGAACCGCGCATGGGCTGCACGGAACCGCCCAGCGGCACGACGTCGGCGTAGTGGCGGCATTCGATGGCGCCTTGCGGGCAGATCTTGACGCAGGAATAGCACTCCCAGCACTGCTCCGGCTCTTGGTTGAACGCCTTCATGGCATGGCCGGTTTCAGAACCGTCCTTGTCCAGCTTCATCAGGTCGTGCGGGCAGATGTACATGCAGGCGGTCTTATCCTGACCCTTGCAGCCGTCGCACTTTTCGGTACGAACATAGGTTGGCATTAGATACTCTCCTTGCTAGCTAACAATCCGCTGACTCTAGTGATCAGCGGTCCATTCAGATTCCTGTCCTACCTTGGCCGGGGCCCGGAACGCAAACTCGGCGAATCCGCTTCCGGCGGGACGGGGTTCCAAATCCGGTTACACACCGCTCACGCGGCCGAGTGGCCCTTCAATTCGACCTTGACGTTTTGCTCGGCAGTGAGGCCCTGGTAGTACTTCTTCAGCACGGCGGCGACTTCCGGTCGGCTGAACTCGACCGGCAGGTCCTGGCCCTCGGACAGCATGGAGCGCACCTTGGTGCCGGAGAGCAGAATGCGGTCGTCCTTGGTGTGCGGGCAGGTACGCTGCGAAGCCATGCCGCCGCACTTGTTGCACCAGAAGGTCCAGTCGATGTTCATGTTGACCGTTTCCAGCGAGCCCTTGGGAATCTCGTCGAAGATGTGCTGGGCGTCGAAGGGACCGTAGTAGTCGCCGACACCGGCGTGGTCACGGCCAACGATCAGGTGCGAGCAGCCGTAGTTCTGCCGGAACAAGGCGTGCAGCAGCGCCTCGCGCGGGCCGGCGTAGCGCATGTCAAGCGGATAACCTGCCTGGATGACGGTGTTCGGCGCGAAGTAGTTGTCCACCAGGGTGGCGATGGCCTCGGAACGCACATCGGCAGGGATGTCACCCGGTTTGAGGTTACCGAGCAGCGAGTGCACCAGCACGCCATCCATGGTCTCGATGGCGATCTTCGCCAGATACTCGTGGGAGCGGTGCATCGGGTTGCGCGTCTGGAAAGCGGCGATGCGTTTCCAGCCCATTTGTTCGAACTTGGCGCGCGTCTCGGCCGGCGTCATGAACTGGTCGCCGTACTTTTCCTTGAAGTCGCCCGTAGACAGAACCTTGATCGGGCCGGCGAGGTTGTACTTGCCCTGGTCCATGACCATCTTGACCCCCGGGTGCGCGGCATCGGTAGTCTTATAGACCTGCATGCACTCGTGGGCCTTGTCGATGGCGTATTTCTCGCTGACTCTCATGGTGGCGAGAATTTCGCCGGTCTGGCTGTCGGCCAGAGCAACGTCGCTACCGGCCTTGACCGCCTCGTCATCGGTTGACAGCGTGACAGGAATCGGCCAGAACAGGCCGTTGGCCATCTTCATGCCGTCGCAGACACCCTGCCAATCGGCCTTGGTCATGAAGCCATCGAGCGGCGTGAAACCGCCAATACCGAGCATGATGATGTCGCCGGCTTCGCGCGAACTCACCTTCAGTTGCGGCAAGGACTTGGCGCGGGCCTGTTCCGCCTTCAGCGCGTCGCCTTGCAGCAGCAAGGCCTTCAAGGGCCCACCACCGTGGGGATTTACGAGTGCCATCTGGGTTCCTCCCGATATTGGTTGCACTTCTTCGGAGGGTGTGAAGGCTAGCACCTTCAGAAATGGCTAATAAACGGTTCTTTTGATGGCCGAATAAGCGACCCCAATTATTTCCCGACTTGCGGCTCAGCGATCCTCGCCGTTCTTCTTGCGCGCCAACTCTTCGGCATATTGTGCCTTTAGGTCGCGCATCCGGGCATCGACGGCCGAATACAGATAAAAGTCGCCATCCGGAGACTTCTGCGCCAGTTGCAGTTGTTCGATCGCCGCCGGCAACTGCCCCTGCAGGGCATAGACTTCCGCCTGGGCTCGATGCTGGGCCAGGAGCTTGCCTTGCGCCGCATAAGTCTTCGCCTGCAGCCCGCGCATGCGCGGATCGGCAGGATAGGCCAGGACGCCGGCCTCGATCATCGGCACTGCCTCGCTCGAACGCTGATCGGCTAGCAAATCATCCACCAAGGCATAGGTGATCGCCCGGTCCTGCGGGTAGCGGGCCGCGGCCGCCTTCAGCGTCCGCACGGCTGCCGGCAGATCGGCGTGAGCAGCACTCAACTCGGCCGCCAGCGTCTCGACCATCGGCGATTCCAACTTCAGCCGTCGCAACTGCGCCAATTCGCGCCCGGCATCGTCGTAGCGCTTGTCGCGGACATAGGCCCGTGCCAGGCCGTAATGTGCTGCCGCCTCAGACGCCGAGCGGTGTTCCTTGACCAGTGTTTCGAAATCGGTGATCGCAGCCTCGGGCGATCCGTCCGCGGCTCTCAGCTTGGCCCGGACGAGGACGAAGCCAAGCGAATCGACCGCCTGATGGTGTGAGCGTTGCTGAATGCGGTTCTCCATGTCGGCAATGCGTTCGGTGGTCAGCGGGTGGGTGCGCAGATAACCCGGGGCACCGTTCTCGTACAAGCGACCAAACTTTTGCAGCCGTTCGAAGAAGGACGCCATGTCGCGGACGTCGAACCCGCCCTTCTCCAGCAGTTGCAAACCCATGCGGTCGGCCTCGCGCTCGAAATCACGCGAATAGTTGAGCTGGCTCTGGATGCCGGCCGCCTGCCCCGCCATGGCGGCCCCCATGGCCACGTCCGGGTTGTTGTGCGCCGCCAGGATCGCCACCGCCATCGCCAGCATCGACGCCAGTTGCGCCTGCCCCTGCTTGTTCACCATGCGTGCCAGGTGGCGCTGGGTGACGTGGGAGATTTCATGCGCCAGCACCGAGGCAAGCTCGGACTCGGACTCGGCGGCGAGGATCAACCCCGTGTGCACGCCGATATAGCCGCCGGGCATGGCGAAGGCATTGAGCGTCGCGTCCTTGAGCACGAAGAACTCGAAATCACCGTGCCAATCGTCGATCTGCGCAGTCAACCGGCGACCGAGACGATTCAAATAGTCGCGGATTTCCGCATCTTCGAGGTAGGCGGAATCGTGCATGCGGATATCGCGCATGGCGGCCTCGCCCACCCGACGCTCCAGTTGAGGCGACACTTCGACCTGCGCCAGTTCGCCCAAATCAGGCAGCCCCTCGGCCAGCACCGCGGGGGCAAGAAAGAAAAGCATCAACAACAATTTCGCTCGCATCCCGCCTATGATAGCCAACCCGAACCCGGGTTCCCCTGCCTTTACAACTTCTTACACCGTGAATTCACCGCTCACTCATTTCGACGCCAACGGCCGGGCACACATGGTCGACGTTGGCGACAAGTCGGAGACGACCCGGATTGCCCGCGCCGCAGGCCGCATCCGCATGCAAGCCGAAACACTCGGCCATATCCTGGCCGGCGACACCAAGAAAGGCGACGTCCTCGGCGTCGCCCGGCTGGCGGGCATCCAGGCGGCCAAGCGTACGGGTGACCTGATTCCGCTCTGCCATCCGATCGCCCTCACCCGCGTGGCGGTCGAGTTCGCCATCGACCAAGCGGCTTCGGCCATCGATTGCCAGGCAACGACCCAGACGGTCGGCCGCACCGGCGTCGAGATGGAAGCGCTCACNNGAAGATATTCGCTTACTGGAAAAAATCGGCGGAAAATCCGGCCATTGGCTTGCGGACGCTTGACTGCCAAGCCACGTCAATAGGCGCAGATGACGGGGTACCACTTTGAGGCACGATATAACCTGGGCTGACCTGCTCTTCGTCGGGTTGTCGGCGTATGCCTGCGGTGCATATTGGAGCGAGAACGATCTTTGGCCGATGGATGTTCTTCGCGAGTCCGCCCATACCCTAATGGGATTCAATGCCACTAGTGATTCGAATGGACGATTGACCCGATACCCGGGCAAGAAGGAGATCCCATGCCCCACTGCGAACGATAGGACTGCAGTACTGTTGGTTGTTGGCCAGTCAAATGCGGCTAACTACGCCAATCACATGAGCACGACGGCTTTTGCAGATCGCGTGATTAACTATCACGATGGCCGCTGCTACGAGGCGGCATCGCCATTGCTTGGTGCAATGGGGCTGCAGGGCGAAGGTTGGACGCCGTTGGGCAACATGCTCGTTGCAAGTGGCCTGTATGATCGAGTTGTACTCATTCCAGTGGCCGTCGGCGCGACGGCGTTGCGCCGATGGACAAAGGGAAGTGACTTAAACCGTGTTCTTATTCAGGAGATCAAACGCTCCCAGACGCTGTACCACATCACACATGTGCTGTGGCATCAAGGTGAGGCCGACTTGATCGAGATGACCAGTTCGCCTGCCTACAGAAAGATGTTCCTGGATATGACCCATAGCCTCCGAGAAGCCGGGCTAACGGCACCAATATACGTTGCCGTTACCACGCAGTGCGAGCCCAACAAATCGGCGTCATCGGACAACCCTGTCGCCGCAGCACAGATGTCGTTGCCCGACGTTGATCAGAACATACTCGCCGGCCCCAATACAGATGGGGCGATTCTCGAAAGTGATCGCTATGATGGATGTCACTTCCGGAAGTCAGGCACGATGAAGTTCGCTGCGGCCTGGTTTGAGGCCATTCGACCTTCTCGAGGAGGTACAGCCATGCTGACGCAGGGCGAGTAGACGCGATGTCCCCACTGCCTCAGGTCCGCGGGTCAGGCCGACGCATAGTCGAGATCGACGGTCTGCGGGGGGTTAGTATTCTTATGGTCCTCATCGGACACCTAGTCTCTTGGCGCTACGCCGAGTACTTTTCGACGCTGGCAGTACAGATCGGCGCCTTCCTCTCAAACCTGGGCGTTGAGTTGTTCTTCGTCATCAGTGGATTCGTCATCACCCACCTGTCCCTTGCCGAATATCGAATCGGAACATTCTCCATCAAGCATTTCTACTTGCGCCGGGCGATCCGTATCATCCCCCCCCTGCTCTGCTACCTGATGACTATAACGGTACTGACCAACGCAGGCCTCATCCACCAGGACTTGAACGGCATCATCAAAGCTGCCGCTTTTTCGTGCAATGTATTCGACGATTGCGACTGGTTTGTCGGGCACACATGGACGTTAGCGTACGAATGGCAGTTTTATCTTGCCTTTCCAATGCTTCTTGCGCTGGGCCGCTTTCTTCCTGCGTTTCTGTATGCCATTTCAATTGCAATAATCGTTGCAATATTTCTTGGATGCTTCCCGGATGACGCAAAGAGTATCGTCTTCCTCGCTGCAGGCAGCCTAATCGCATCCAGTTCGGGGACACTTGTACCCCTCATGAATTGGCGTGTGTGGACGTACGCAATGAAGTGGACTCGTGCGTGGTTCCTTCAGGCATTGGGGGCGATCTCCTATAGCCTCTATTTGTGGCAACAGTTGTTCACCGGGTCGCCTGGCAGATATAGTGCAACCAGCTTCTTTGAGCCTTGGATCGCCATAGCATTGGCCTATGCTTCGTACCGCCTTCTTGAACAAGGCGTGGGACGCTTCCTCAAGAGCAAACTCCGACACTCCCGACAAAATCACACACCATGATCCGCTTTTCTTGTAGCCTTCACGGCGTTCCGTGGAAAGAACTAGAGGGATAGGCAGACATTCACGTTTGTGCTTAGGGCCGGAAAATCCGGCCATTGGCTTGCGGAATCAGGCGACAATATCCGGAATTACTAATATCACCACGATTTATCGGCAAATCAGCAGCACCGTTTGCAACATTGCCGGCAGTGATAAACAATGTCTCCCTATTACACCAAGCCCAAACTGGAGGAGCCAGAAGATGGATTTGATACGCAGAAATGTGCTTAGAAGCGCCGGTACCGGTGGCGCGCTGGCCGCGATGTTGGCTGCCGGTATATTGAAACCGACCGCCGTGCTGGCCGCGGAGTGGAACAAGAACGCCTTCGAGGCCAAGGATAGCGCCGGCGCGGTCAAGGCGCTTGGCGCCGCCAACGCCGGCGACAACAAGGATCTGTCGATGACGGCGCCCGAAATTGCCGAAAACGGCGCCGTGGTACCGATCGAGGTCGTCAGCAAGATTCCTGGCACGACTTCGATCTCGATACTGGTGGACAAGAACCCGTTCCCGTTGTCGGCATCCTTCGATTTCGCCGAAGGCGGTGTGCCGGAAGTGGCCGTGCGCCTCAAGCTCAGTCAGACTTCTCTGGTCAAAGCCATCGCCAAGACCGCCGACGGCAAGTTCTACACCGTCCAGAAGGAAGTCAAGGTCACGGTCGGCGGCTGCGGCGGCTGATTCCCCAACAATTACAGGCAGAGACAAACATGGCTGATCCGATGAAGATTCGCGCCCAGATGAAGGGCGACATTTGCGACATCAAGATCCTGATGAGTCACCCGATGGAAACCGGGCAACGCAAGGACTCCGACGGCAAGGTGGTACCGGCCCATTTCATTCAATCCCTTTCCGTCGACCTGAACGGCAAGACCGTCATTTCCGGCCAGACCGGCACCTCGATCTCGCGCAATCCGGTGTTCGGATTCAAGGTCAAGGGCGCCAAGGCCGGCGACAAGGTGACCGTCAATTGGCTCGACAACAAGGGTGACAAGAGAACGGATGAAGCAACGGTAAGTTAGGCAGAATGAGGAGGGAGTGCCATGACGCTCCCTCCCGCGTAGCACAAGCCCAGGAGGAGACATGAAGCAAAGCATCGCAGTTGCAGCCACGCTCGCCATGGTCATCGGCGGCTTCTGCAGCCAGGCAGTGGCAAAGGACACCCGCAGTGCCGCAGCCGTTGCCGCTGCGCCGACGCCCGCGGCGAAGGATGCGGCGACGGCAGAATTCGACAAGTTCCGCGAAGTGATGGAGGATTCCAACCCGGCGGAATTATTCGAAGCCAAGGGCGAGGATCTTTGGCAGACCAGGCGCGGTCCGAAGTCGGCGGCGCTGGCCGACAGCTGCGATCTCGGCCTCGGCATCGGCGTCGTCAAGGGCGCCTACGTGCAGATGCCGCGCTACTTTGCCGATGCCGGCAAAGTCATGGATGCCGAGCGGCGCATCGTCTGGTGCATGATCGAGAAGCAAGGCTTCAGCGCCGAGGAACTCTTTCGCACACCCTTCGCCAACGAGAACTTCACACCCGAGCCGACTTCGCTGGTCACCTACGTTGCCGGTGCCTCGCGCAACTTGAAGATCGCGGTACCGATCGACGAGCCGCATGTCCAGGACGTCTATCGGCTCGGCCGGGAGGTCTTTTCCTTCCGCGCCGGCCCCTACGATTTCGCCTGCGCCACTTGCCATGGCGAAGACGGCAAGCGTATCCGCATGCAGCAACTGCCCAACCTGGCCAAGAAGGAAGAAGCAATCCGCGCCTATCAGGGCTGGCCCGGCTACCGCATGACTGGCGGCTTCATGCTCACCCAGCAGTGGCGCATGAACGACTGCTTTCGCCAGCAGCGTTTCCCCGAGCCGCGTTATCTCTCCGATACCGTGACATCCTTGTTGACCTACCTGACGGCGAATGCCAACGGTAACGTCTACAAGGGCCCGGGCATCAAGCGCTGAGAGGGACACCACGACCATGCCGAATCGCTTCCTCTTTCTGCTCACCGCCCTGCTCGTCATTGCCGGCGTCGCTCGCGCCGACGACTACCGCCTGCGCGCCTTGATGATGATCCAGAACGATTTTCAGGCCAAGGGGCAGGCCGGGCTCGACCGCCTGGAAACCGACAGCCTCCAGCACGTGTGCAACAAATACTCCGACAAGCCGCCCGAGGCCCTGCTGCGCCTGGTCGAGGCGGACCAGCTGGCCACGGTCAAGTATCCGGCCGACGGCCGCCTGATGGGTGACTGGCGCGAAGGCGAGAAGATCGCTCAAAGCGGACGCGGCTTCACCTGGACCGACAAGCCGGGGCTGCCCGTTGGCGGCAACTGCTACAACTGCCACGAGATCTCGCCCAAGGAACTGTCGTTCGGCACCTTGGGGCCGAGCCTGCGCAACTTCGGCAGGAACCGCGGCAATACGCCGGAAATGCGCCAGTACGTTTTCAGCAAGATCTTCAATGCCAAGTCGTTCAACGCCTGTTCGGCGATGCCGCGCTTCGGCTACATCGGTGCCTTGAATGAGGAACAGATCCGGCATTTGGTGGCCTTGCTGCTCGACCCGGACTCGCCGGTGAACCAGTGAACCAGTGAACCGCAGAGAGTTTCTCCAAGTTCTGGCCGCGGCATCCGCCGCCGGCATGGCGCTCGATTCGCCGTCGGCGCTCGCCGGCGGTGCCGGCGACGCGTTCTATGATCTGCCGGCATTCGGCAACGTGCATCTGCTGCACTTCACCGATTGCCATGCCCAATTGCTGCCCATCCATTTTCGCGAGCCGAGCGTCAACCTTGGCCTGGGTTCGGCCGCTGGCCGCGTGCCGCACCTGGTCGGCGAGCACCTGCTGAAAGCCTTCGGCATCAAGCCCGGATCGCGCGAAGCGCATGCCTTCACCTATCTCGATTTCGAACAAGCCGCCAGAACCTACGGCAAGGTGGGCGGCTTCGCCCACCTTGCAACGCTGGTCAAGCGCCTGCGCGCCGGCCGGCCGGGCGCGTTGCTGCTTGACGGCGGCGACACCTGGCAGGGATCGGCCACCGCGCTGTGGAGCCGCGGCCAGGACATGGTCGATGCCTGCAAGCTGCTCGGCGTCGACATGATGTGCCCACACTGGGAATTCACCCTCGGCCAACAGCGTGTCAGCGAAATCGTCGATACCCAATTGACGGGCAAGATCGAATTCCTGGCCCAGAACGTCAAGACCGCCGACTTTGGCGACCCGGTGTTTCCGCCCTACTCGCTGCGAGAAATCAACGGCCCGGGTGGAACAATAAGCGTCGCCGTGATCGGTCAGGCCTTTCCCTACACACCGATCGCCAACCCGCGCTGGATGGTGCCCGACTGGAGTTTCGGCATCCAGGAAAAGGAACTGCAGCAGGTGGTCGATCAGGTACGGGCCAAGGGCGCAGGCGTGGTCGTGCTGCTCTCGCACAACGGCATGGATGTCGACCTGAAGCTGGCCAGCCGCGTCACCGGCATCGATGCCATTCTCGGCGGCCATACCCACGATGGCGTTCCCCAGCCGGTCAGCGTCAGCAATGTCGGCGGCCGCACCCTGGTCACCAATGCCGGCTCGAACGGCAAGTTTCTCGCCGTGCTCGACTTCTCGGTCAAGGACGGCCGGGTCAGCGATTATCGCTACCGACTGCTGCCCGTCTTCTCCAGACTATTGCCGGCCGACGCCGAAATGGCCTCGCTGATCGAGCGTGTCCGGGCGCCCTACCAGGCGCAATTGGCAGAGCCGCTGGCGATCAGCGAGGGCCTGCTCTATCGGCGCGGCAACTTCAACGGGCCGTGGGACCAGTTGATCCTCGACGCCATGATCGATGTGCGCGGCGCCGACATCGCCTTCTCGCCAGGCTTCCGCTGGGGCACCAGCCTGCTGCCGGGCCAGGTCATCACCATGGAACACCTGATGGACCAGACGGCGATCACCTATCCGCAGTCGACCCTGACCGAGATGACCGGTGCGCAGATCAAGGGCATTCTCGAAGACGTCGCCGACAATGCCTTCAATCCCGATCCCTACTACCAGCAGGGTGGCGACATGGTGAGAGTGGGCGGCATGACTTACACCTGCGAGCCGGCGGCGCTGATGGGCAAGCGGATTCAGGACATGCGCTTCGCCGGCCGGCCGATCGCCGCCGACAAGCGCTACAAGGTGGCCGGTTGGGCCTCGGTGACCGAAGGCGCACAGGGCGAACCGATTTGGGATGTTGTCGCACGCTGGCTGCGCGACCACAAGACAGTCGCACCGCGACGGCTCAATTCGCCCAAATTGCCTGGCTTGAGCAGCAATCCGGGCCTCGCCTGACCTCGCCATGTTGTAACCATCTGCCATGCCCATTGGGTGATAATGGCCCGCTATGGCCACCGAAATCGAACTCAAGCTCGCCCTGCCCGAAGCGGCGCAACGCCGGTTTCTCCGCCATCCGCTGCTGAAGCAAGCCAGTGACAAGCGCAGTCTGCGCATTGTCAGCATCTATTACGACACGCCCGATCTGGCACTCAATCGCAACGGCATCGCCCTGCGCCTGCGCCGGCAGAACGGCGCCTGGCTGCAGACGGTCAAGTGCGCTGGCGCGCAAGGCGGCGGCCTGGTTGCCCGGCCCGAATGGGAAACCCCCTACGCCGGGCACTTCGACTTTGCCGCGGTCGACGACCCGGCGGTGCGCAAGCGCCTGGAGCGGCCAAAGTTGTTGGCGGCGCTGATCCCCGTCTTCGAGACCAATTTTCGCCGCATCAACTGGGTTATGGGCGGCGTGCACTTGATGCTCGATCGCGGCTGGATCGCCTCGGCAGGAAGACATGAGGCCATCTCGGAACTAGAGCTGGAACTGGCGGGTGGCAACCTGACCGAACTATTTTCGCTCGCCGAAACGCTGGCCGAGCGCCAGGCGCTGACGCCGGCACTGCGCTCGAAGGCGGAACGCGGCTATCGCCTCTTCCGCGGCCTGCCGGCCACGCCGGCAAAGGCCGGCGATCCACCGCTCGATGGCAACGCCTTGGCCAGTGCGACACCGCAAGAAGCATCGCGCGTCATCGCCTTTTCATGCATCGCGCAAATGCAGGGCAACCATGCCGGAGCGATCATCGGCGAGGATCCGGAGTACCTGCACCAGATGCGCGTCGCCGTGCGCCGCCTGCGCGCCAGCCTGCGGGTGTTTGCCCCCGTGCTGTCGCCACGCATGGCCACCGAGGCACTGCCGGCCATGCACACGTTGATGCAGGCGCTCGGCCGTGCCCGCGACCTCGACGTGTTGCTCGACGAAATCGTCGGCCCGGTGGTCACCGCCCTGCCCGACGAGCCGCGCCTGGCAATGCTCGCCGGCATCATCGCCGACCGCCGTCATCATGCCCGCCAGGAAGCGGCGAGAGCCCTGCAAGCGCCGGCCTACGGCCGTTTGCTGCTCAAGCTCACCGCTCTGCTTCATGAGGACAACACTTCACCAGACAGCGAGGTGCCGGCAACGACTGGCGAATTCGCCTACCAGCGGCTGCAACCGCAGTCGCGCAAGATGCGCAAGCTGGCACGCGCAGCGAACGCCGACGACCCGGTCAGCCTGCATACCCTGCGCATAGCCATCAAGCGCCTGCGCTATGCGCTCGAATTCTTCGCTCCCCTGGCCGAGCACAAGCGCCGCCGGCTGGCCGTCGAACAGCTGGCGGAGATGCAGACCATACTCGGACAACTCAACGACCTGGCCAACGCCGGCCGTCTGTTGGGTGAATACGCCGGCAGCGATCCGCAACTGCGCGAAGCGGTCACCCTGATCGCCGGCTGGCACGGCCCGCGGCACGGCAAGCTGCTGGCGCAGGTGCCGGCGCTCCTGGCCCGGCTGTGGCGGCTGTCGAAGCTGGCGTGAGACAAGTCTTCTTGCCGGTATCGTTAAAGTCGTGCTGATCCTACGGGCATGCGCGATAGGCTAACATTGTGATCTTGTGTGCGGAGCGCCCATGAAACCTTCCGTAGTCCTTGCCTCTCATCGCGCAGCCATCCGGCGCGTCGTCGAATTGCACCGAGCCTGCAACCCGCGCGTGTTCGGCTCAGTCATCCACGGCGACGATATTGAGGGCAGCGACCTCGACATCCTGATCGATCCGACGCCAGATACGACCTTGTTCGACATCGGCGCCATCCGGCACGAGTTACTGCAACTGCTGGGTGTACCAGTCGACGTGCTGACCCCCAATGCGCTGCCGGACAGGTTTCGTGACCGCGTGCTTTCCGAGGCGGTGCCAGTATGACCCGCGACCAGCAGCGCCTGGCTGATTACCTGGACCACATTGTGGAAGCCATTGAGCGTATCCACCGCTATGTCGAAGACATCGACGAGGTGACGTTCCTGCAGAACGAAATGACGCAGGATGCGGTGATTCGCAACTTCGAGATCATCGGCGAAGCCAGCCACAACATCGAGCAGAACCACCCAGCCTTCGCGGCAAAGCACCCCGAATTGCCCTTGGCATTCGCGTACCAGATGCGCAACGCTGTAGCGCATGGCTACTTCAAGGTCGACTTGGAGATCGTCTGGAAGACCATTCATGCCGATCTATCTGGATTGCACGCGCAGGTGCAGGAGATTAGGCAAACCTTACCGTCTGAACACTGAGCGGGCACGGGATACATTTCCTTGCAATCTGAAAGGCGGCCTTTCATATTGCCAACATGAATCCAGTAACGCCTGCGTAACCCAGGCCGGCCATAATGGCGCAAGATGAGAAGCAACCGATCACCATGGACCTGATCCTTTGGCGCCATGCCGAAGCACAGGACGCCGATGGCAAGATACCCGATGCCAAGCGCAGGCTCACCGCACGGGGCGAGAAGCAGGCCCGCAAGATGGGCGCCTGGTTGCGCGACCGGCTGCCGCGCGAGACCTGCGTGCTGGTGAGCCCAACCGAGCGCACGCAGCAGACCGCGCATGCGCTCGGGCTACCCTTCGAGATCGAGCCGAAGATAGGCGTCGGCGCCGATCCCGTCGATATTATTGCCGCAGCCGGATGGCCCGCGGAGCACCCGAAAACCAAGGCAGTCATCGTCGTCGGTCACCAACCGACGCTGGGCCGTTTGGCGGCACTGCTGCTCTCGGGCGAAGAAGCCGACTGGACGGTGAAGAAGGGCGCGGTGTGGTGGTTCTCCAATCGGACTCGGGAGTCGGAAACGCAGACGGTGCTGAGGGCGATGGTAAATCCGGATCTCAGCTAGGCGCGACGAGGCAGAAGCGCAGCCTTGAGCAAACTATTACGCCGAGCGCCCTCCCACAGCAACAGCGGTATGGCAATGCCACAGACCAGCCCGAGCACAGCGCGCGCATAGGGATCGGCAATCTGGTCGGCCAGACCGAGGAAGATCCAATCCTGAATGCAGGAATGGAAGATCAGTACCAGCAGGGATCGCGCTCCGATGAAAGCCAACGCCGCGCTTGCTGACGTGAGGCGACCGATAACCTGGCTAATCGCGATGCAAAGGTATATGCCTAGCCCGGCCTGCAAGGTCGATATCAACGGCTGGCCAAAATCTCTCTCGTTCAACTGCATGGTTTGGTGAAATACCATATGCAGGGCGATGAAGACTGCCAGTGCCGGCACAAACACGGAGAGGCGAAACTTCCCCTGCCGGATCCAGTCTCGCATCAGGTAACCGGCGACAATGAGCGGCGCTGTGATCGGCACCAGATCCAGGCTCCACGGCCAGCCAATCGACGCCTTCGAGTCCACGATATTCAGAAGCGCAATATCGTGCGGCCCCAGCGAGCCGATCGTGGCAATACCAACAAGGAGCAGGAACGCCGACATCGAAGCCGATCGAAGCACAGCACCGCCAGTGCAACGAACAATCGCCCACGCGCACGTCGCGCTTAAAAACAGGTGGGGAAGAAACCACAGCGGCGCCCAGACGATCGTCGCTCCTGTTCCGTACAAGACACCACCAAAATACGCCAGTGGTCCATTTCCCTCCGTCCCGGCAACCATCCACTTGCCCAGAAACACAATCGCTCCCCACGTCACCAACACCACAAAGTACGGCTTCAGCAGCGCGTCCGTGCGCGACCACATAACTCGAGTGAACGGTATCGACCCACGCAGAAAGACTCCGGACAAGACGAAGAACAAAGGGACGTGAAAGGAATAGACAACCTGAAATGGTGCGCCACGGTCACCGAGAACAAGCCAGTTGTGACCAAGCGCGATCAGGACGATACCCAGGCCTTTGGCAACATCCACCGTTAGGTTTCGGCAATTTGTAACGACTGCGCTACCGGTCGGAACTTCTGCAAGTTTCATTGGCGGCGCGAGATTTCGGTGATTCCACACGCTTGCCCTAGACGGCGTCGATAGCGGGCATCCTTGGCTCAGCACAAAGATTTGCCGCCCACTCAGGCCACTCGATATATCCAAAATGCAACACCTGGGAGAAGCTGAACAGCTTAAAGCCAATTTTCGAAAGCATCATGGCTAGACTCGTTGCAGAGTAGAGGCTTACGTGACCGTTTCTTGGCGATGCATACCACCAGTCCAGCTTCTGTCCTGAACGAATATGACCATCCGATAATAACGTGCTGAACAGAAGCACGCCCTTGCGCTTTGTCACCAAAGCCAACTCGGACACTAGGCCTTCCACATTCGGAACGTGCTCGAAGACCTCGAAGGCGGTAACCAAATCGTAGGTTCCCAACTCCGTCACGGAAAGCTGCGGGGTTACAAATGGGTCGTAGGCATCAGATTTCCAGCCAAGTCTCTTCAACCTTCGACTCAGCAAGCCTTCCCCGCTGCCATAATCGAGGTGCGAAATGCGCCCTTTCTCCTGCCCAAATAGCGATTCGAGCATTTCCGCATTATCCTTCGGACGAACCTCCTTGTACTCTGGATCGACACGCAAATAGTCGCGGTTATAAATGTGCCGCGAGAAGTCCTTCATGCTCCACGACATGAACTCGGGGGCAAAACAGAATCCACAGTTGGCGCAAAGGTAATAGGTAATCAGAGAATTGCTCGGTGGGAGGAACACACCCTTGGATTCCTCGCAGGATCTATTGAAGTCGACGGCATCCAGGGGCCGGGCTGGGCTTCCACAGACCTGGCAATGATATTCAGCCTGGAGCACGACAGCGGGAAGCACTGGCGTGTACGATCGACTACCCAACAAGTCGCCAATCATGCGAAGAAGTATGCTCAACTAACATCTCCCATCAAAGCGCGTCAATCTCCTGCGCCGCCAAAGTCCACAACACCATTCTCGGCACCATGAAGCCGACACCTATTATGAACAATCGTGTGGCAAATACTCGGCGCCATCTGGTCAGCTTGATCGTCTCATCTTCAGCCAGCGGACCAGAAGACACCCGGACCAAACCAGCCAGGCACACAAAATGACCGCCGTACCAACCAACGTGGCCAGCGTTGCGATGCTTGCGTAATCCTGCAAGCGCGACGTGCGGAAGGCGAAAGGTCGATATCCCGCGAATGCTCTTGCCTGTTCGAACTGGTCGGAGCGAAACCGATCTCCGGGGCTACAGCCATTTTCCTTGGGGAAAACATAGCAAGCCGGATTCTTCAGATTAAGGTACCCATCCGTCTCCTTCAGAACGTCGCCAGACTCCAGGCCTTCGGCGGAGAATTTCTCCAGGCGATAACCAAAGATAGGGTTGTAGCAATACACCTGAGACATGCCAACGATCAATGTATCGTTGCTGCCAAGGTTTGTCTGATTGTCACCAACCTGCAACGATGCTTCTGTGCCGAGCTGGCCGATCCGCGCTTCACCGGGATGCGAGCGGGCATACTCGTTTGCGATCATGATCGGCCGAATGTCATAGCCTTGCTGTTCGTAGTACCCGCGCGGCTCGATCGCCGACAGAATCACCGTGCCAGCAAGACAGGCGAGTGCCGCTAGAGTCCTGGCTCGCCCCCGGAGCTGCGATTCCAGCAGCAAACCCAGGCATATGGCCGTAAAGGGGATGTAGACGATAAACCAGCGTAGCGGAAAACTTGTGGAGCCCAGCAGTGGCAAACTCTTAAGAAAGGCATTCCAGTCGGCCTGCCAAGTACTGAAAGCCAGCGGCCAGGCAAGAACAACAATGATCGCCGAGAAGAGCAGCCACTGGCGACCACCACTGGGCAATTTGAAGGCGCGGTTTCTTGCCAGCGAATACAGGAGCAAAACCGCAAGAACAGCCGCGGCCATGCCAAACCCATAGGCCCACTCGTGCGGCGCTGCCGCCCACATCAAGTTGGCCAGCCGGGGCACACCGATTTGCTGCGCGGCCTGAGAGGGCAAGAACAGGCACGCGAGCAACATTACGAGCGTGTCTGCAATCGTCGCTGCGCCGGGCAACGGATAGAAGTCCCGCGGCAGTTGGGACAATAGCGACATTGCGGCGACTAGCTTCGATGCCGACAGGCCAAGTCCAACGATGCTTGCCAGCATTGACCGCGTTACGAAGGACCTCATGCTTGCCCCACGCATGGCCGCGACCGATGCGATCACCAACACAGCCAGGGCGGCTGCGACAATCAAGGTACCCAAGCCGGACTGAACCCAATAGGCAATGAGCACTCCGGCCACGACACCAGCGGTAGCTTTGGCCAATCGTCCCTCGATGGGTATCAAGAGTGCCAGTGCCACCCATGGTACTAGCGAGAAGGCTTGGTAGCTCGTATGGCCTGCGATCATTCGATGCGGCAGAAAGCCATTGAACATCAGCAATCCACCTACCAGGCAGGCCGTTGCCGGGCTGGTCAGAAACACCCGGCGCATCAATATGTAGCCGCCCCAGAACATCAGCGACGCGCAGATGAGCAGGCTCGAATACGCCGCGGTGAGTGGATCGCTGACCAGGGTGATCATTTGCGGCAAAGCGTAAAACGCCGACTGCGGGTCCGCGAAGAACGGCTGGCCAGCGCAGAATGACGGCGAGAACCATGGCGGCTCCAGNNGGAAAGAACGGCGCATAGATGAGGTGGTAAGCCACAAGCAAGAGGGCAAAAAGACCCACTACCATCACGCAAGTTCGCCCCGTCGATAGCAACGTGATCCCCTTCATGTCTTGTTCATAGCGTGAACGAATAATGCTTGTGCACCACATAACCAACCGTTACTGACAACACTACCGTTACCGCTTGAGCCAGCAATGGGTGCAAACCGAAGCCACCGACTAACATCGCCAGACTCGCCATCTGCAGCGCAACGACAACCCCCGAACTCAAATTGAAGCGCAGATATTCCGGCCATCGCGGAGCGCTACTGCGAAAGACAAAGCGCCGATAGGTAATCCATGCGTTCAGCACGGCAAGCATGTGGCTCAACAGCGCAATCACCAGATAGTGCCAACTCGGAGAAAGGAGTAGGTAGAAAACAAGAAAGATGCAGTAGCCAACCAGCGTATTCCACGCGCCGACCACCACGTATCGCACCTTGCCTGAGGCACACAATCGGCTCGCGAGCTCCCTTACTGAGAAAGCCCTATCGACTGGCATTCATCACCCCGACTGCCTCGGGATCCGGTCTTTTGGCCACGACAGCGTAACCAAGCGGGTCGTCCCGCCCACCACGATAACCGAATGCGGTCGCCAGGTGATGTGCGGCCAGAAACAGAGCGGTGACGGGAAGACATGCAAGCGCCAGCGGCCACGACAGAACAATCGATTTCGGTGATACGTTCTTCAGCAGTCTCACATTCAGGACCAGCAGCTTGTTGGCGATTGCGCTGACATCCGACCCCCGTTCAGCAATGCTGACCACCTCGAATCCCGCCGAGTCAAGTAGGGCCGTGAGCCCTTCTGCGGTGAAGCGATGGAAATCGTTTGGTCGATGATGGCAACGGGCGGACCATGGTACGGTCAGAAGCAACTGCGCTCCGGGTCTCGCCACCCGGAATATCTCCCTGAGAACCTCGAGCGGCCGCGGTAAGTGTTCCAACACCTCTATGCACAAGATGGCGTCAAATTGGCAATCCTCGAACGGAAAACGGCCACCGTCGAAGTAGACAACGTTCGGCCGCCGCGACATACCGAACGACTCGGCTGACTCGACATCCAGTCCCGTGTAGAGAACGTGCTCGCCGAGCCAATAGCACCAGGGAGATTCCCCGGCACCGACGTCGAGCAGCTGCCCGCGGATATCCGCTAACCGCGGCCTGAGAAAACGCAGGATGGTCGCGAATTGCAAGTCGGCCAGCAACCGCGCACAGTATTCCCATCGACTGTCAGCCGGCGACTTGACTACGACAGGCCTTAACGCTTCTGGCTGCATTTCACGACACCACGGCGACAAGCCCAGGGATCTTTGTTCATCGCCGAATCCCCAAGGCGGTCAGATTCCCCATTCTGGCCGACAGTCGCCACTGGCCAATTGAAGAACGTTCAAGCTTTGACAACATCGACATCTTGATCAATCGCGGCAGAGGAAAGAGCTTCACCCAGTAAGTCAATGGATAGCTATTGCGCAGTGGCAAGATCTGTACATCACCAAACCCCGCAAGATCAAATAAACGCGCCAGACTTCTTCTGGAAAATAGCTGGAGATGTTCAATATCGTAGATGGGCGAAAAAGCTCCCAAGACACGCGCCGGCAACGCCCGGAAATCGTGATCAGCGACGAACAAGACACCACCCGGTCTCAGCAGGCGGCATGCCTCGATGCAAAGCTCCAGCGGACTCTCGGTGTGCTCAAGTGTCTGGAAACAAGTCACCAAGTCGAAGGACGCGTCGGGGAACCTCGTGGCGCCAAAGAACTCATTGCGAATACAGTTTCGTATGTCCGGTGGGGCTTGGCGAATCGGCTCTTCCGAGGGCTCGATTCCCGTCACCTCTGTGAATCCCATCTCCCTGAGACAGCGCAAGAAGGCACCATCGCCGCAACCAATATCCAGGGCCGAGTCTCGACGCATCGTTGCCGGAAGCCCTCTCGCCAACTGTCGCGCGTATGCCTCGGCCGCCAACGACGACTCCCTGGCCGCATCGAACCCGGCATCGCGATAGCCAGCCCGTATCCAGTCGAGATCCGGAACTTGCGACGCGTAGACCAAATCACACTCGCGACAGAGCGCGAGCGGGAATCGCATCAGTTCGGGAAGTTTGCGCGAAGCGAAAGCAAAGCCATCCAATTGGGCAGGGTCAAACTTCTGTTCAAGCCACTGGGTCTGTGAGCGTTGCCCGCAAAGCGGACATGCCCGTTCGCGCATGGTGAATGAGTCACTTCCTGCACCGGTCATGATCGAGTGGCAGACTCGTCCAAGGCGTTGCGAACTTCCCCGTCGCGTACGATGCTTCGCCGCAAGAAATGGGGGCGGCGCTTGACCTCCTCGAGGATCTTGGCCACATATTCACCAACGAGGCTGACCGCCAACAAAGTTACCGCCCCGAAGAACCACTGCATCAGCAGGATTGTCGTGATGCCCTTTGGTGTCGAATCCGGAAATAACAGGCGCCCGACAACTTGAAATACGGCCAGGGCAACCACTAAAAGGCACAGCGAGACGCTGAATGCGGTCAGGAGGCTCAGTGGCGTATTGCTGAATGACAGTATGCCTTTCTTCGCCCAGCCAATATTCTTGAGCAAGCTATTGGTGCTTCTGCCAAACATTCGTTCCGGTCGCACATAGTCAACACCCACTTGCTTGAATCCGGCAAAGGCACGAACGCCCCGCAGGAACAAATCTCGCTCAGGAAATTGCAGCAGGCAGCGAACCACACGACGGTCAATCAACGAGAAATCGCCCGCGTCGTGCGGGATGCGGATATACGAGAATGCATCGAACAAACGGTAGAAGAGCTTGTACGCCAAACCCATGTACCAGGGCGCCTCGCGCTTGACGCGCCTGCCATAGACCACGTCGTACCCCTCGCGCCACTTGGCGACGAACTGCTCGATCAACTCTGGGGGATCCTGAAGGTCGCCGTCGAGCAGAACGCAAGCGTTCTTGGTCGCCAGTTCCATACCGCTGCGAAACGCTGACTGAGAACCAAAATTCCGCGAGTGGCTGATGCCCATGACGTATCTGTCGCCGGCAGTGATGGTTCGAATTACTTCTTCGGAGTCATCCGGACTGCAGTCGTTGACAAAGATGATCTCGTAGTCGATGGCCAGACGCTGGAAGGTCTCGGTCAAACGGCGATGCATGATGGGGATGGCCTGCGCGTCCTTGTAGCAGGCGATCACAGCGCTGACGCTGAAAGTCCGGTCCAACGCATCCTGCTTGGTCGACTGGAGATAAGCTTGCGGATTCGGCAATGACCGGTACCAGTCCGCGGTCAGGAGAAGACCTTGTTCGAACGCTGTCCGAGCCTGCCAGCCCAGGCGTTCCGAGGCTCGCTGAGTGTCGGCATACCAATTGTGCAAATCCCAGTCGCGCGCCGCCATCGAATACTCCGGCGTCGCCTCGACGTTGAACAGCTTGCGCGCCAGGTCGGCGACTTCACCGATCGTCGTGCAATGTCCGCTACCGATGTTGATGGAATCGCCGTAGGTATCCGGACGAAGGGCCAAGGCGGCATCGATGAATGCCTCGCTGGCGTCGTCGACATAGACAAAGTCTCTGGAAATCCGTGGATCGACGAATGGCGGCAACTTGCCCTGAAGGGCATTGATGATCAGGGTCGGCACCAGCCGGGCCGGGTCTTCCATCGGCCCGTAGATTGAATACAGGCGAAGATTGACGCAAGGGAAACGCCGGTGCTTGCCCATGTAATGAATCAAAGCAGCTGCGGCAACCTTGGTCACTGCGTAGTGGCTGTTCGGCTGCGTCAGCGAATCTTCCGTCGGCGCGCCGCTGTGCGTGCCGTACTCCGATGAAGATCCGGCATGGACATAGGCGCGAATCTTTCGCCTCGACAGCTCCTCGATCAACAGCGCCGTGGTATCGACATTCGTCCGATAGATGAGGTCCGGCTCACGCTGAAACGAGTAGGCGCCATAACTGACGCAGTCGAAAACTGTCTGCGGCTCGACCCTATCCAGCACCTGCCTCAGGTTGGCCGGAATGAGCAAGTCGGCAACCATGACAAATTCGTTGGCGATGCTCTCGAGGCGCCAGGCTGGCAGTCTGGAGGCAGTGCCAAAGACGTCCGCCCGATGGCGGCGCAAGGTACGCATCAAATTGGCGCCGACGAAACCGCTGGCCCCGAGCACCAGAATCGGACCATTCAACCGACCTATCTTGTCACCAAGATCGTTGCTCATTGTCTTGAATCCGTGGTGGATAGCGCCCGCAGCACCGACTCGGCATCGATGCCCGATTCAACTCTATGGAACGCCTGTGAGCCGTAGGTCGCGGACGGATAACCTTTGGCATTGAACGGCATGAACATGCGCGGCGGCACGCCCATCGCCGCCAGCCG
Source organism: Rhodocyclaceae bacterium (assembly GCA_003157035.1). Lineage (GTDB taxonomy): Bacteria > Pseudomonadota > Gammaproteobacteria > Burkholderiales > Rhodocyclaceae > Fen-999. The sequence continues at coordinate 25,786 of PMIF01000181.1, read as the reverse complement.
CGCGACCAGGGCGGTTCCGGCGCTTCCTTGTGAGACATGTTCTTCGACCACTGCCAGGCTGCGTCCGGCCCTGGCGGCGTCAACAATTTCGGCCGGCAATGCGTCGATACCGGCAGGCATGACGCTCAGTAGCCAAAGCTCCGGCCGCGTCAGCACATCCATCTGGGCAACGGCGGAAATAAGCGGCCCGACGATCGGTCCAACCGCAACCAGAATCGGGCCCCCGCCCTCCAACAGTTTGCGCCAGGGCGTAAACTTCGGCGCTGCAAACTCCTTGGGCTTCTCGCAGCGGCCCAGGCGAAGATAAGCGGGACGTTGCGCTGCGGACAACTGTCGAATCGCCAGTCCGACATCGTCAGCAAACGCCGGCACGTAGACGTTCATTCCCTGGAGCGCGAGCAGCACGCCGTAATCCTCGATTGCATGGTGCGTCGGCCCCTGGACGCCGTAGCCGTAGCCACCGCCATTGCCGACGATGTAGACCGGTTGCCGGTTGATGCAAACATCGTTGCGGATCTGTTCGAAGGGGCGCGCATACGCAAACGGGGCAATGCTGTAGACCCACGTCTCGATCCCCGTCTGGCGGATGCCGGCCGCGACGGAGACCATGTTTTGCTCTGCCACGCCGGCGTTGATGAAGTGGCCGCCAAGCTGATCGCGCAAGGGCTCCAATGCCATGAAACCGAGGTCGCCAGTCAAGAATACGAATGGGCGTTCGGCGTAGAGTTCGCACCAAGCCGTGCACGCAGCGTTTCTCATTGCTGCACCAACTGGCAAGCAAGGCGATACTGCTCTTCCGTCATCGGCAAGTAGTGCCACTCCATCTTGCCTTCCATGAAGGGCACGCCCTTACCCTTGACGGTCTTCATAACGAACACGCGGGGCCCATTCGAGGCTGGCTCGGCGATCTCTTGCAAGCCGGCAACATCGTGACCATCAATCTCACGCACATCGACGCCGAAGCCGGCAATGCGCTGCGCCAGATCGCCCATCGAGGCCACCGACTGGGTATCGCCAAAACCTTGCAGGCCGTTGCCGTCGACCAGTACCGTCAATGAATCGAGCCGATGATGACGGGCGAAGGTCAGCGCTTCCCACGTGGAGCCTTCTTGCCACTCACCGTCGGAGCACAGGCAAAACACCCTTCCAGGTTTGCCCTGGAGCCGCCGTCCGAGCGCCACGCCAGCGGCCAGAGACAACCCATGGCCCAAGCTGCCGGTCGAAAACAGAATATCCGGCGACCAGCCTGCCGCCGGGTGGCCGCTCAATTTCGTGCCGTCGCGGTAGAAGCTCTCGAGGTCATCGTCGGTCAGCTTGCCGGCTGACCACAACGCGACATACAAAGCCCCAACGCTGTGGCCTTTCGACAAGGTCAGCGCATCGCCGTCGGCAAGTACATGGTGATGCAGGTAAAGCAAGGCATCCAGGCATGACAGGTTGCCACCGATGTGGCCGACCTTGGCGGCAAAGTGCAAATCCAACAGCCGCCGCCTCACTCGACGGGTCAATTCACAGAATTGCTCTTCGGCAACAACGTTCTGCATACCTTATCGCATCGCGAGGTAGCGTCCAAGGCGACAACTTTGACCTCGGCGTCCACGCACAAATTAGATGTGCCATGATAGCCCATTACAAATATTTGTTGCTGGACACCAATGTCTCGCGCCACTCAGGAACCACCTTGTCAAATCAATCATTCTTCGGCCTGAAGGCCCTGACATTTCAGCCCCAACATTCGATTTTCTGGGTCGCTGGGATTCTCTGCGCAATCGTCGCAACTTCACTTTACTGTATGCCTATCTCTGGTGAACCCCGTGAGTGGGCGATTTACCTACTACTAGGCACATTGCTTCCGGTCTTGGTGCTGTCTGCAACACTGGCCCAGAACATACTCAGCATGCGCTGGCCACAGTCAGCTTCCGTAACGATTGTGGGCCAATACACTCTGGCCGCGTTGTTCATTGCCGGCGCTACCGCAACCCTATCCAACCGCGCTTCCTGGCCACTGCTGGCACTCGCATCACTTCAGCTCATTGCTGAACGTATCGCGCAAACAGAGTCAGGCACTATGGCGCCATTGGGTAAAGTGGATATCGTTCGAATTCTTCCACAAGCTTTGCTCATATTGTTCGCCTGGCTGGCTTGTTCGACATTGATGTGGTGGCAACCCCTTCAGGACTGGTTGTCATCCAGCGCAGCGGTAGCCGTGCTCGTCGCGGCATTTAGTATTGCCGTCGGTGCTTCAGGACTAAGTAATGAGTCCAGGATCTTGCGCCGAGAAGGCCCGGATCTGGTAGACCTGTTGGCACTGCTTGTGTTTGGCCTCGGCAGTTCGATTACACGCTTTGACTTTCACGACGTTTCGTTTATCACTGGTTCAATCGCCCTCGTAAAAAGCGGCGGCTGGCTGCTATGGAATGTTCCCAGTCAATACGGATTTCTGAATATCCTGATCTCGGCACTGATCCCGCTCGACGACCCCTGGGCCTGCCTCCACATCGTCAGTTCGGTTACCTTGTTCTTTTCCGCCAGCATCAGCTATTTCCTCCTTCGATCCATTGCAATTGGAACACTGCCCCGAATTGCGGCCACGATCGTAGTCATGGCCGCCGTGCTGATGCTCCCCGGCTGGGCTCCCGGGCTAACGGGGGCAAACTTCGCACCGATGATTTCGGCATTCCGATTCTTTTGGGTCTACGTGCTTATCCTGGTTATCGCCTGCCTTGTCCGTCCCAGCCTCGTACCCAAACTTTCCTCGCGCACGGCAACTAGGTACTTGCCGGTCCTGGGTACTCTCTCCTGGCTGGCCGGATCGCTGTGGTCCATAGAAAGCGCCATATATTGCTCTGCAACCTGGCTCCCCGCCATTGTGCTGTTCAAAATATTGCAGCATCAGGGAGCCGGCGACAGCCCGGGCGCCATAGCCCGCGCCACCATCCAATCCCTATCGATCCAGCTAGCCGCGTTGACTGTCGTCGTAGTCAGCATTTCGATTGGCTACTGGGTAATGCTCGATTCATTGCCAGATTGGTACGCCTATGTCGAATTTGCACTGACGTATGGTGGCGGCTTCGGGAGCTTACCGATCCAACCCACCGGCTCCGTCTGGTGGCTTCTGCTCGGACTTTGCAGCCTCTGGTCGGCAATCCCGCCACTCTACCGAGCGGATCGCGCCGCCCTGCCCCTTGCCGTCGCCGCGGCAATCGCCGTATGGGCCACGCACTCCTATTTCGTGGGGCGTAGTCATGAGAACAATGTCACGAACCTGACACCTATCTTGCTGCTGGGATTGATCGCATCACTTCATGCGCTGCGGCACCGCTGTCCCGATTGCGCCCGATGGAACTCGAGCATCCTGGTGCCATTTATGACGATGATCCTTGTAGCCACCTTCGGCAATTTCCCCCATTTGATGGAATACAAATCATCGCTAATGGACTCGCACAGCCCCTCTAGTGCGAGCTTCAGACTGCCTCAGATACGCCCCGAGATTCGCGACTTTTTGCGGGAAAACGGCATCAAGGAAGGAGATGCTCTCGCATATGTCGGGAATACTCTATTGCCAGAGCCAATGGGAGCGACGATCAGCTACTGGTTGCCGATAGCTCCCAGCACCCAGATCTCTTTGCTCGATCCAGTTCGTCAACGTCTCTACTATCGCCGTTTTCTTGAACGTCAGACTGATTGCGGCTGGCTGTTGCAACCTCTGGGGTTGGCGACCGCTCCTACCGGGGTCGCACAAACGGGATTAGGGGAAAAAATGTTTGAACCAAGCCGCTTTCCCGAGTTTCAGGCTCGGTGCACGCTCGAAAGCCGGGTCGACAATGGCGAACTTCGCCTAGAGCGCTACCGAGCTAAGAACACTCGTTAGTCCCGATCAGACCATACGCCTCGACACGCAACTCCATTACCATGGGCTGCGGATCTTATGCGCCACTTTTTGGAGGCGTAATCCTATCGAGAATGACATTGTTATCCGCGTTCCAGAAAACCGGGATGACATTGAGACCGCGACTCACCTTAAGTACCAGCGCGGCCGCAAATCATCAATACGACACAGTCGTAGCCTGAGACAATCGCCCTGCCGCCGCCTTCAGGTAGGCATTGATTCCTTGTGCCAAAGGACCTTCAGGCAGCTGATCCGGGTGCAGGCGAACAAACTCAAAGCTACCTCCCTTTAGGCGCGTATTTGCCAGGAATTTGTCCAAGTGAGACCCCGCTTGACTCCAGACACGGTAGCAAGGGCGCCCGATGCGACCAATGGGCTGCAGGTATCGGATCAGGACTTCCATGAAGGCGACGTCCTCACCTCCATGGGGACCGCGAAACACAGGATCCTCCGAAAATCCCCCAATCTGCAGGAAGGCAGATCGGTCCATCACCATGCCGCATGACGAACTCAACACGACGCTCGGATAGCGGGGATCGAACGATTGCAGAACATATCCTTTGATCGGGTCGAAGAACTCCATTTCGCCCTTGACAACCCGCATCTCAGGATCATCGGCCATCATGGCCAACGCGTCTTCGAGAAAAGAGCAGCCCAGAAGTTCATCATCCGTATCCAGGAAACTCACATGGCTGCCGCGGGCCTCTCTAACTCCGGCATTACGGGCTCCACCGGGCCCCAGATTGCGTTCAGTCTGCAGAACGCGTATGCGGTGGTCTTTCGCGGCCAAGGCGTATGCGACCTCCAGGGACTCATCCGTAGAATGGTCGTCAACGATGAGAATCTCTGTTAGACCCTTCTGCGGGATGCAGGCAGCGATAGCCCGCGCGAGCGTTGCCGCGTGGTTATAGCAGGGAAGAACCAGGGAAACTCCAGTCATCACATTTAGCCTCATCGAGGAACAAGATAGAAGCGCTGATTGCGAGTCATATCGTAGTTACCGCCACATGTCTCGGCTGCTCTCCTGCGTTTCGCAACCCCCCAATAATGTCAAAGGCATTCTCAAGGTCGCTCACGTAATTGTCGGTATCAAACAGCCTTGTCGACGCACGGTCCTTCAGTTGACTACGAATCGCGCCCAGGCGGCCGTTGTCCGTCGCCAATGCGACGGCAGCATCTTCATATTCGCCCTCGGTCTTGCAGACTGTCTGCTCTGTCCCGCATGCTGTCAAGACGCTCGCGGCAACCCGCGATGCAAACGTATCTCCTTGGAGGGTCAATACGGGCAGTCCTGCCCACAGCGCATCCGTCGTCGTCGTATGGGCATTGACAACAAAGGTATCGAGCATCAGATCAGCCAACCCAAGACGGGCCAAGTGGTGCGTCTTATCCTCCGGGCGAGCGAATATCAATCTGGCTGGCGCCACTCCAGCCATCGCCGCGGCTGCTGAGAGCCGAGCCACGGCAAACGGATTGTTAGCCATGAGCCACAGCACGGACCTGGGCACGCGATGCAGAATCCGCATCCAACAATTGAATGTCCTCCGGTCGATCTTGTAGGACTGGTTGAAGGAACAGAATACGAATTCCGCGTCGGGCAGCCCACAATCAGCGCGCGATCGTTTCACGGCCGAGATCGGTTGCTCGTTATCCGTCACCTGATAACTGTTGGGCATCCATATGACGCGCTCGGTGTAATCACCAAAATGCGCCTCAGGAATGACCTCCTTGTCGGCCACAATGTAGTCGATAAATCGGGCTCCCATCGTGCCAGGATAGCCAAGAAAACTTACCTGAATCGGCGCCGGTCGCATGGCAGATATCTCCGGGCGACTTCCGCCGGTATAGCCCTTCATATCGACAAGAATATCAATGCCATCGCGGCGAATTAACTGCGCCGCTTCTAATGCGGAGAGATTGGCAATATCTCGGAATTTGTCACAGCCGACGCGAACGCGATCGACCAACGGACTTGAACTCTCCTGCCCCATCGAATAGGCGAAGACCTCAACCCTCGAGCGATCATGCTTGCCAAAAAGCCCGGCAGCGAGATGCATGGTCGCATGGTCGTGAAAATCGCAGGAAAGGTAGCCGACACGAAGCCTGGCCCCTGGAGAGCGTAGCGCAGTGTCCGCCCAAGCACGCCCAGGCGCGACTTCGTAGTCTCTTGCCGCATGCTTGGCGACTTCCAACTGTGCCCCTCTATCAAGCGGCACGAGCAGGGACATGTACGCCGAGATGCGATTCACCCAAGTTGGATCTCCCGCCTGGCGGAGGTCGAGCAAACCCTGGAAGTGCTTCTCGAACCCGGCCCAGTCGCACATCTCCATGTGCGCACGAAAGCAGTTGCCATAGGCGGAGTAGTTCGAACGATCCAGATTCAATGCATGGTGATAGGCATCTATAGCATCGGGAAAGTTGCCTTGCATCAACCGCAGATTGCCAAGGTTGACGTGCAAGCCCGGGATGGACGGATCGAGTCGAAGTGCCGTTTGCAGCAGGCTCAGCGCCTCGTCATGGCGACCAAACCCCAAGTACAACGCCGCGAGCTCGCCCATCGACTCGACGTCCTTGCGGTTGACGGCAATTGCTCGCTCATACGTCCGCACCGCCCGGCCGATATCGCCATCACGCCAGGCGGCATGCGCAGCCTTCCCGAGACGTCGCGACAACAAACGCCGAATGCCCGACTCGATGAACTTGCCAACTCTTCTCGGCATGAGGTCTTGGGGAACTGCGGACGGATTTCGGACCTATACCGTCGCAATACGCTTGATAATTCCCTCGGTCAAGGCGTCGGCAAACTGCTTGGAATAACCTCTATCCGTGAGCTGCCAGCGAACAGCGTTGCCAAGCCGGGCCTTGCCGATCCAGCCGAGTTGCGCATCTTTCTGGAAAGCATCGAGATCGTTCATGATGTGCTCGACAATGCTCTCCAGTCGACGCTGCGCACCCTTCTTGGCAAGCTGCGCCTCACTGGTCGGCGGAAACTGTCGAGATATCTTCTCCACGATGGCAGCGGCAAACTCTGTCGGGCCACTGGAGAAGGTTCCGGAAAATAGTCCCATCATGAAATCCCCTGCAAAAGTCGATAACGAGGGAGTCGCTCAAGAAGAACCTCGTGCAGGATAGTATCCCAATCCCCGTGGGTTCTCTGCCGCAACACTCTGACCGAATCATACCAATGGTTCTCCTCGCCCTCGAGACCCCAGCGCCACTCGTAGCGGTATGGCAACAGTAACCAAGTCTTCTTGCCGATCGCGCCAGCCAAATGCACTACCGACGTATCGACACTGATGATCAGGTCCATCTCGGCAATTAGTGTTGCGGTATCTGCCAAAGTTATCATCTCCTCCGAAACGTCGATCAGGTTACTTGGACGGTTCGGCGGCACGCAGGTCTGCAATGCAAAGACATCCGCATCAATTCCCCGAATAAAGTCCGTAATGCATGCATAGGAAATTGAGCGGCGACGGTCAGCCCTGTGTATGGGATTCCCGGACCAGGCGAGACCAATTCGCATACGCCGCCGGGGCGCCAACTCAACTACCCGCCGGTGCCAGTACTCGACGCTCTCTGGCGGCACATTCAAGTATCCCGACCGCGCCGGAACACTGTCGGCTGTCGTATGAAAAATGTGCGGCAGACTCATGCTCCCCTCCCAGACGTCGAAAGCAGGCGATGGGCGCACACCGTGTTCGCGGACCACAAAGTCAAACTCTGGAAAGTTGAATTGCAACAGCGATAGCGCTTCAATTTGTGTCTCGATAATCACCTTGGCGGCGGGTAGAGCGGAGACAAGCGGGAAATAGCGTGCCATCTGGATCGTATCGCCAAGCCCCTGTTCGGCCGTGATGAGGAGCGTCTTTCCCGTGAGATCCTGGCCTCGCCATCGCGGTAGGGCGAACAGACTGCCATTGATGAGCCGCGCCGCGTCCGCCATTTCATAGCGCGTCTCCATCTGGGCGAAGCCTTCCTCATAATCGCCCAAGGCAAGCGTGTTCAGCGAAAAGGCGTAGCCGACGCGGTGCCGCCCATGCATCAGCCGCTCACGCGCAGCCCAGAACTCGGTCATAGCACCCAGTTCAAGGTACATGGCGCAGGCATTCTCCAGCGTGGTCGTATCATCCGGCGATAGAGCGCACATGCGGTCCACCGTACCTCTTAGGTCCGCCATGTTGTTCGCGGTCCAGCAGACCAACGCCTTCATCATCCAGTAGTCCGCAAAATCGGCCAAAGCCGGTTCCCGTCGGCGGCCGAGGGACAGAAAGGCATGCGCATCCTCGTACTGGTTGTTGGTAAACAGGGCAACCAGACCCAGCACATACAGATCCGGATGGAAATGTTCGCCCGCGGACCGATCGCGCACCAACTGGAAGGCGCGCTGCAGGTCGCCGCCGAAGTACTCAAACAGGATCTCGAGTACTTCCAGTTCTGCCGGGGCGCTCCATCCCCGCGAGCGCGCTGCGGCGATCAGAGCCTCTAGTGCAGCGCCTTCTGGCTGACCAATACACCAGTCGCGAATTGCCGGCTTGACCGCATCGTATCGGCGCGAATCCAAGGCGGATATCAAAGCATCCGGCAAGGGCGGCGCGTCAACAACATCTTCCGTCGCCGACCAAGCCAGGCGCTTAAGCCACTTCACTGCCGCCGCCGCCGTTCAAATGTGGTATTTGGCAAGCGCCGACGAAACACCTCTTCCATTGGGTAACTCCAGTCCCCGTGCGTCTTCTGCCTAAATAGGTGCACAGAATCATACCAACGGTTCTTCTCACCTTCGAGCCCCCAGCGCCACTCGTAGCGGTACGGAAGTAGCAGCCACGTCTCCTTGCCAATCGCACCTGCCAAGTGCACGACCGAGGTGTCCACTGTAATGACCAGATCCATCTCGGCAATCAGCGCGGCCGTGTCGGCCAGGGTTATCATCTCCTCCGATACGTCGATGATGCTGTCCGGGCGTTCCTCGGGAACGTGCACCTGAAGGGCAAAGAAATCAGCGTTGACGCCGCGGATAGCGTCCATCATCTGAGAAAATGGAATCGAACGACGTCGATCCCCCCGATGAACCGGGCTCCCGGACCAAGCCAAGCCGATCCTCGGTCGATCGCCGCTCGCCAAGCCTGAAACCCGCTCACGCCAGTAGGTCGCGCTTTCCGGCGGCACGCGCAAATAGCCGCCTCGGCCAGGAATATTCTCCTCCGTCGCGCCTAGCACATGCGGCAGACTCATCGCTCCGATCCAAAGATCAAAGGCAACGGGCGGAGTCCTACCAAATTCCCGCGCAACAATCTCGACCCCTGGGAAATTGTGGCGCAGCAGGGTTAACGTCTCCGGCTGCGTTTCCATCACTATCCGACTGGCCCCAATGCATTCCAGGCCCGGAAGATAACGCGCCATCTGCACCGTATCCCCCAACCCCTGCTCGGCACTCACTAACAACGTCTTTCCCTGCAGGTTCTCGTCTTTCCAGCGAGGGCGGTCGAATAGAGCGCAATTCAAATACCGGTGAGCCTCGAACATCTGATAGCGCAATTCCAGCAGGCGAAAACCTTCTTGATAATGGTCCTGCGCGAGTTCAGGAATTGCGAGGGAAAATCCGGCTTGATCAACGGAAATCTTGCCTTGCACGATTTGCTCACGTACGGCGGCAAAGGACTCCATGTCCCCAAGCTCAAAGAAGACAGCGTACGCATTCAGCGCCGCAACCGGATTGCCGTTAGCCAAACGCCAGGCCGCATCGGCATAGGGCTTCGCTTCCCGCACTCGTCCCGCTGCCAAACACGTCAGCGTCGCGACAACAGCGTAGTCCATCCGATGTACAAACTCACTCTCGCGATGGCGCACTCTCAGCAACCATTCGTAGGCGGTATCGAATTCGCCCAAGTGGTACAGCGCAAGAATCGCCGTAATCGCCATATCATGGTCAAAATCAGCCTCGCCAACGTATCTTGACGCCCGTTCGAACGTGGTGCGCATGTCGCCACGGTGATAGTAGACGAAGACCTCCAGCTTTTCTGTTTCCCGCTGCGACCAGCCGAGCTCACGAGCCCCGGCCAGCAGGAGCGGCAACTGCAGTGCCTCTGGATTTGACCGCCCGATTTTCTGCAGCCACTGCATCAGGGAGTCGTTGTCTCGTTGCGCAAGGTAGCCGCGGATTTCAGCCGGCAACGGCGTCACCTCGGCGACAACATTTCCGGAGTGCCTCCGCAAGAACCGAGAAACAGCGCCAAATAGCTTCTTCACGCTGACGTCTGCAGGCGAACCCGATCGCCAAGATACTGCCGCAGCCGTGGGCCCAAGATCTCGGACAGCAGGCCCCCCCAGTCGCCGATTGTGCTCTGACGCAATACCCTGATCGAGTCGTACCAATTACACGTCTCGCCAGTGAGTCCCCATCGCCATTCGTAGCGATGGGGCAGCAACACCCAGGTCAACTTCCCCAGAGCCCCGGCCACATGAACGACAGACGTATCAACAGAGATGACCAGGTCCATTTCCGCAACGGCGGCAGCGGTGTCGGCAAGCGTTACGATCTCGCTCGAAATATCGATCAGATTTGATGGCAAGTTTGCAGGCACCCCGGTTTGCAGGGTGAAAAACCTTGCCTGCGGACAAGCGCGAATATATGGAGCGATGACGTCAAACGGAATCGACCGCCGCTTGTCCCAACGATGTCCCGGACTCCCCGACCAAGCTATACCGATCCGGGGCGAATCGGATGCCGCCAAGTCGGCAATTCTCTTTCGCCAGTAAGCTACTGAGTCCGGAGGCGGAACAAGATAGCCCGCCACCGCCGGTACAGAATCGGCCGTTGTGTCGAAATGGAAGGGCAGACTCATCATGCCGACCCATAACTCGAAACTCGCCTTCACCGGAACGCCGAGCGCGCTCTCGACGAAGTCGCAGCGCGGGAAGTTATGCCTGAGTAACGCCAGCGCCTCCGGTCGGCAATCAACCACGACGTCGGCGCCAAGTTCCAGGAGGTGGGGGAGATAGCGGGCCATCATCACGACATCACCAAGCCCCTGCTCGCCGTGGGCCAGGAGACGCTTCCCGCCCAGCGGCTCGCCCTGCCATCGCGGCTTGCTCAGCAACGTGTCGTTCATCGAGCACGATAGTTCCGGCATCCGGTAACGAGCTTCGGCAAGCCGGAAGCCTTCCGGATAGTAGTCACGTGACAACTCATCGAACGCCAGCGCATATTGGGCTTCAGCATCGTCGTCATAACGATCGTGAATCAGCTGTTTAATCTGCGCAACGCGCTCATGACGACCAGCCTCCACATACGCCGTATAGGCGTTGACGAGAAGCATGGGGCTGATCAAGTTGCGATCAAGCGCCCGGTCGAAATACGCCACCGCTTCGGTAACGCTGCCGTTTCCTGCAAGCGCAATATAACCGGCCAACGAGTAGAACCTTGGATCGTCCGGAAAACCGGCGCACGACGCCTCGAAGAGCTTCAGGAGCGCATAGCCCTCCTGGAAGCGATCGTAGCGATAACAATGCGTGCAAGCAGTGACGAACAAGTCGAGGTCGCCCGCGACCAGGCGACCGTCCAGTACCCGCTGGTATGCGGCGGCCCCTTCCCCTGAGAAGAACTCGACATATGCCACCAGTTTAGCCAACTCGATCCTGGTCCACCCTGCCCGCTCGGCCCGCTGAAAGAGTGCCTGGCGCGAAAACCGGTCACCTCTCCCGATGGCCTGCTCCAGGGGCTCGCGTAGCAGGCTGGCACGCTTTGCGGATAACAGGGCCACGACCGGCTCAGGCAAACGGGACGACCGCAACCTGTCAAGATGCGAGAGCAGACCGGTGAATAGAGATCTTGCCACAGAGGCAGTCGAAGAAAAAAGGCCATCCGCAGATGGCCTTTCTTTAGCAAATGTCTCTTCGATCAGCCGCGGCAGGAGCCCGGCATCAGGCTAAGCGGCGTGCCGCTGCACTGCCAAGTCCCAATATTGGTGGGTTGGGCGCCGTTGATAGTGGGAGTCAAGGTAACCACAAGGAGTGCGACATCGGACAGGCCGGTCGCGTTGATGATACCTGACGTGTCTGCGACACCAACGCCTTGAGCATACTTCGACGCCCTCGTACTGCTACAAGAACCAAAGTTCGTGGCTGTGCTGGTACCCACCATCTCACTCACGCAGGTGCGCGCCGCACTCGCCGCCAGCACAACTTCCGACGCTTTCGCCTTCCTCGTGTAATCCTGATAGGCCGGCAATGCAACAGCGGCCAAAATGCCAATAATCGCGACAACGATCATCAGTTCGATCAGGGTGAAGCCTTGCTGAATCTTTTTCATGATGCCTCCAAAATGTGTGTGCACTCGCCGTGCGCGCCGAACATGACGCAACTACCGTACCAGCCCTAATCCCCTTACTACAGCCCTAGGCGAGGTCTTGTGCCCCGATTTCCAGCGCGGATTTTGACACGAAGTGACTATATTTGTCACTCCGGAAAGCAAACAAGCCGCCTCGCGGTGCCACTGGCGCTGCTCACGCTGTGCCTAGGGGGTCGGAACGGGCGGAGGATTGGCCATAGTTGTCAGACACCCGCCGCCTTACAAACACCTCAAACAACTGCGGATCGATATGCCCGCCCTGGGCAAATCTTGCCATGATCGCCAGTGCCTCCTCGACGCTCATCGCTTGCTTGTAGGGACGGTCGCTGGCGGTCAGGGCCTCATAGATGTCGGCGATGGCGACGATGCGTGCCGGCACCGACATCTGCGCGCCGGTGAGCCCCTTCGGGTAGCCCTTGCCGTCCATGCGCTCGTGGTGGCCGCCGGCGTATTCCGGCACCTGGGCGAGGTGTTTCGGCCAGGGCAGTTGCTCCAGCATCTTGATGGTGGCGACGATGTGGTGGTTGATGATCTCGCGCTCTGCCGCGGTGAGCGTGCCGGCGCGGATGGTCAGATTCTCGATCTCGTCTGCGCTGAGAAAGTCCGCCTCGTCGCCGTTCGGCCCGCGCCAGCGATAGTTTCGGGCAATCGCCCGCACCCGCTCCTGATCGTCTGGCGACATGGCCTCGCTGCCGCGATTGCAGTGGCGTAGAAACTGCCGGTCGGCGTCGATCGCGGCCAGCAGCGCTGGCTCGGCCGCAGGCACGCCGCGGCGCAGGGCGGCGATTTCGGCATCGCGCTTGATCACTTCAAAGCGCGTGTCGATCAGGGCGATACGGTCGAACAGTGCTTGCAGCTTGGTGGCCTTGTCCACGACATGCACCGGCGTCGTGATCTTGCCGCAATCGTGCAGCAGCGCCGCAATCTTCAGCGCGTAGCGCTCCTTGTCACTCAAGTGAAAATCGGCCAGCGGACCTTCCGTGGTGGCATCCGCCGCATCGGCCAGCAGCATGGTCAGCACCGGCACGCGCTGGCAGTGACCCGCGGTGTAGGGCGACTTCTCGTCGATGGCGACGTTGATCAGGCGGATGAAGGCTTCGAACAGTTCTTCCAACTGGTCGATCAGGCGTCGATTGGTCAACGCGATGGCCGCCTGCGAGGCCAGCGATTCGGCCAGGCGCTGGTCCGCGGCCGAAAAGGTTGTTACCTGGTCGCTGTGTGGATCGATGGCATTGATCAGTTGCAGCACGCCGATGATCTCATCTTCGTGATTGCGCATCGGCACCGTCAGGAAGGAGCGCGAGCGGTAATTGTTGCGGTGATCGAACTCACGGGTGCCGGAAAAATCGAACCCGGCCTCGGCATAGGCGTCGGCGATGTTAATGGTGGCGCCACGCGTCACGGCGCAGACGGCGACCAGGTGGTCGTTCGGCTGCCCATCAGCGGTGTGGAGCGGCAGATCGGGAAAGTCGATCGCATTTCCCGAAGTGCCGCCAAGGGCAAATTTCAGCGAATCGGTGCGCACGATCTCAAAGCGCAGCGCCCGCCCGTCTTCCGTCAGCCGGTACAGCGTGCCACCGTCGGCGCGGGTGATGGTCTTCGCCGCCAGCAGAATCTCTTCCAGCAGCCGGTTGATATCGCGCTCGCGGGATAAGGCAACGCCAACTTCGTTGAGCTGGTCGAGACGACGGACCAGGTCGGCGGCCGCTTCCACGCTCACTTGATGCAGACGGCGCGAACCTGCTTCATGTCGGTGATGCCCTGCAAGACCTTTTCGATGCCGTCCTGTTTCAGCGTGCGCATGCCGTCCTCGAGCGCCTGCGCCAGCAGCTCGAAGACCTTGCCGCGTTCCTGGATCAGGCGCTTGACGGCATCGGTGCCGACCATCAGTTCATGGATGGCGATGCGGCCCTTGTAGCCCGTGCCGCCACAGGCCTCGCAACCCTTGGCGCGGTGGAGCGTGATCTGGCCGTTCTTGCCGTAGTCGGCCAGCCATTTCTTGTACAAGACTTCGGTGGCGGCCTTCGAATCTGCCTGAAATGCCGAAGTGGTTTGCAGTTCCTGGCAGTATTCGGCCAACAGCAGCTGCAACTCCTCCGGCGGCACCGCGTAGGCTTCCCGGCACTTGACGCACAGCCGCTTGGCCAGCCGCTGGGCCAGGATGCCGAGCAGGGCATCGGCGAAGTTGAACGGGTCCATGCCCATGTCGAGCAAGCGAACGATGGATTCGGGAGCGCTGTTGGTATGCAGCGTCGCCAGCACCAGATGGCCGGTCAGCGATGCCTCGATGCCGATTGCCGTCGTCTCGCGGTCGCGCATTTCGCCAACCATGATGATGTCGGGATCGGCGCGCAGGAAGGCGCGCATGCAGGTCGCAAAATCGAGGCCGGCCTTTTTGTTCACCTGTACCTGGCGCAGACCCTTCTGGGTAATTTCGACCGGGTCTTCTGCGGTCCAGATCTTGGTCTGCGGCGTATTGAGTTCGGCCAGGACCGAGTGCAAGGTCGTCGTCTTGCCCGAGCCGGTCGGGCCGCAACAGAAGAAGATGCCATAGGGCTTGGCGACGCAGGCACGCAAGCGTTGCAGATTCATCGGCGACACGCCGAGCTTGTCGAGTGGCATCGGTTCGCCGGCAGAGAGTATGCGCATCACCACGTCCTCGACGCCGCCGGCGGAGGGCAGCGTCGCCACGCGCAATTCGAGATCGAGCGGGCCGAAGCGCTTGAACTTGATCTTGCCATCCTGCGGTCGCCGCTTCTCGGCGATGTCGAGGTCGCACATGATCTTGATCCGGGCGACGATGGCATTGCGGTAGGTCGCCGGCACTTCGATATACTTGTACAGTGAGCCGTCGCGGCGGAAGCGCACGGTCACCTTGTCCTTGCCCATGCCCGGCTCGACATGGATGTCAGATGCGCCCTGCTGGTAGGCATCGACGATGATCCTGTTGACCAGCTTGACCAGCTCGTTGTCGGCAGCGGCCGAAACATCGTCGGCGGCTGCCTCTCCTTCCGAATTGCTATCCTCGAGGTCGGACAGCAGGTCGCCGACGCTGGCGTCGTCCGCCGTGGCGCCGAAGAAATGATCGACGCTAGCCTGGAACTCGCGATTGGTGGTCACCCGGAAGCTCAGTTTGCGCTTCGGGAAGACGTTGTGCACGATGCGCGAGGCCTTGACCCGCTCGGGGTCGGTAGAGAGGATGACGATGCCGTCGCCCCCTTCCTCGATCGGCAACCAATGATTCTGGTCGACGTAATCGCGCTTCAGGTTTTTCAAGAGATCGAGTGGGCGGATGCGATCCTGCTGGAAGGGCTCATAGGGCACGCCGAAGAACTTCGACAAGGCCTCGCCGAGAACGGCCGGTTTGACTTGAAACTCGACTTGCAGAATCTCTTCGATGTCCTGGTTCTTGCGCCGGGCCGAGCGGGCGGCGAGCTCCAGTTCCTGGGCCGACATGACGGCATCGGCGACCAATTGATCGTATTTGGACCGGACGACATGCTGCGGACGATTGCGCTGGGCAAAGGCGATCGCCAGTGTCTCGCAAAGGCTCTTCAGGCCCTCCTCGGCCACCGCCGGAAAGGGCTCGCCGGACTTGTTGTTGATCAGCTGGACAACGCCGAACAGCGTATCGGTCTGGCTATCCACGATCGGCCCGACCAGCATCTGCTGGGTGCGGTAGCCGGTGCGGCGGTCGACCTCATGGAGAAAGCGCATGTTCGGGCTGTACTGGCGCAGCTCCGCCACGTCGTGCACATCGCGCAGATTCATGATCCGGCGGCTGGCCGCGGCGAAGCCGGCGATGCTCTGATCCGATACCGGCAGGCGCAAATCCTTGAACGAGTTAAGGCCAGTCTTGACCTTGGAAATGATCGATTGCTTGTCCTCGGAAAGTGCGTAAATGGTCAGGCGGTCGGCGTTGAACATCTCGCAGATGTCCTGCGAGACTTCGAGCATGATCTCGTCGGCGTTGGCCGTGGCATGGACCTTGTTGGTCACCGCCTGCAGCGCCTTGAAGAAGACCAGCCGGCCGCCGATATCCGATGTGGTCAAGGAATCCGCCACTGCCTTGCTGCTCTCGCTCCCCGCATCCGCCATAGTCACTCGCCACTCTCCTCATCTCACGCCCGGCATCCCACTTGTCGACAGTAGAGCATAACCGCGCCGTCTTGGTCGACACGGTCCGGCATGCGACGCCGGACCAATGAAAATCTAGAACTCGAACAATTGATCGCTCTCAAGCATGCGCGGCCGGAACTCGCCGATGCACTCTTCGAGTTCCCCCATGGTCAGCGTCGCCTGCCCGGGCTTGAGGTGCGTGATATGGAGGGTCGCCGGTCGCGTCAAGCCGGCCATCTGTTCGGCCAACAGGCTGGGACACAAATGCTTGGACATCATCGCCAACTGCCGTTCGCGGTTGGAAAACGCCGTCTCGACGACCAGATGGCGCAGGTTGCCGATTCGATTGACCGCCGCCCAAAACTCGGGGCAGGGACCGGTATCGCCGGAAAAGACCAGACTGCCGGTTCCGGAGTCGAGCTGGTAGGCCACCGCCGGCACGGTGTGATTGGCAGGCAGCGCGGTAATCCGGCGCTCGTCGATTACCACGGTATCGCCGGCCGCCAAGGCCTGAAAACGCAGGCAGGGCGCCGCCGCACTCGGTATCTCGGTGAAGTCCGGCCAGATCGCCCAGTTGAAGATGTGCCGGCGCAGGTTCTCGATCGTCGCCGCTTCGGCATGCACCGTCAGCGGCTGGTCGCGCAGGTCACCGGCCGTATCCAGCAACAACGGCAGGCAGGCGATATGATCGAGATGGGCGTGGGTGAGGAAGACATGGCCAACCTCGGCAAGCTCGGCCAGCGTCAGCTCGCCGACACCGGTGCCGCAATCGATCAGAATATCCCGGTCCACCAGGAAAGCCGTCGTCCGCAGATGGCTGCCACCGATGCCACCGCTGCAACCGAGGACCCGTAACTTCATGTCGCTGCTACCGGCTGGTCAATTCTTGAAAAAGAACTCCATCTTGACCCCGGC
This sequence comes from Rhodocyclaceae bacterium, assembly GCA_003157035.1. GTDB lineage: Bacteria > Pseudomonadota > Gammaproteobacteria > Burkholderiales > Rhodocyclaceae > Fen-999. Next base: position 8,519 of record PMIF01000181.1, on the reverse strand, counting down.
GATCTCGATGACATCATGATTTTGCAGGGGATGCGGCTTGTTGGCCTCGATCGTCACATTGCCAACGACGGGAAGCCGGTTGCCTTCGACGTGGGTGAGGAAATAGCCTTGCGGCCGCCGCGTGATGATCGCCACCTGCGTCCCCGGCCGGCCCAGCGTCGTGATCGTCTTGGTGATCTCCATTTCCTTGCCGGCACCGGCCCCGATCAGGATCTGAACGAAGGCGCGGGCCGTCGGCAGCTCGGCCGGCGATGGCGGCGCAATGCTGGTAACGCTGGCCGGGTCGGTCGCCTTTTGGGCCTTCATTTGGCCCGCCAGTTTCGACATCTCCTCGGGTCGCACCGCCATGGTCTGGTCGGTATCGAGCGCATCGCTCTCCGCCGGCGGCTCATTCACGTACTTGATCTTGTACTTGCCGAGTTCGATGACATCGCCGTGCTGCAGGAAATGCCGCTTGATCGCCTGGCCATTGACGAAAGTGCCGTTGGTACTATTGAGGTCTTCGAGAAATGAATCCTTGAGCAAGGTCAGGATGACCGCGTGCTCTCCGGATATCGCCAGATTGTCGATCTGGATGTCGTTGTGCGGCTTGCGGCCAATCGTCGTCCGCTCTTTGGCCAGGGCGACTTCGTTGAGCACCAGACCGTCCATGCTGAGAATCAGTTTCGCCATCGCGTCGCCCTCATTCACTTGACCCAGTCCATCAACCGCTGCCACCAGGAGCGCGACCGCGGCACGACATGCTGCACGCGGGCCAGGATCACCGATACATTGTCACGGCCGCCGTTATCGTTGGCCATGGTGATCAATTGCGTCGCACAGACCTGCAAATTCGCCGATAGCAACTGTAGAGCCTGCGCCAGTTCCTCATCGTCGACCATGTCATTGAGTCCATCCGAGCAAAACAGATAGATGTCGCCGACTTCGATGCCATAGTCGCAGACTTCCGGCACCACGTCAGGGTCCACGCCCAGCGCCCGCGTCACCAGGTTGCGGTTGGCCGATTGCCTTGCCTCGCTGGCACTGATCATGCCGCTGTCGAGTTGCTCTTGCAGCAGGGAATGATCGCGCGTCATCTGGCGGAAATCGTCACCGCGCTGCCGGTACAAGCGCGAGTCGCCCAAATGCGCCACGGTCATGGTATCGCCAAAAAACAGCGCCATCACCAGCGTCGTGCCCATGCCGGCATACTGGGGCTGGCTTTGCGCCGCTTCGTAGATTGCCTCGTTGGCACGCCGGACTTCCTGGATGATCGCTTCGTGCGCCCAATAGCCGCCGGCAGCCACGCGTTCACCCGGCGGCCTGTCCGCCAGGGCCTTGTCCAGACCGACACCGATCAGTGAAGTGGCCATGCTGCTGGCCACCTCCCCGGCATTGTAGCCGCCCATGCCATCGGCCAGTACGGCCAGTCCCAGCCCTGGCGCAACCAGTACCGAGTCTTCGTTGTGGCTGCGCACCTTGCCGTTGTCCGATATGGCAAAGAGCTCGACGATCGCCTTCGAATCGTTGGTCACGGCATTGGCGGTTGGAGTAGAAGCCATGGATTCTTGCAGCGGAACGGGTGCCCGTCAATCGCCGCCGCCGGGAACCGCTGTACCTATCCCCTGCTGCCGGGCAAGTTCGACCAGCCGTCGCGCCAAGGCCAGGTCCTGAATGGCCATGCCCTGGGATTCGAACAGGGTGATATCGGCTGCCGCCGTCCGTCCCTGACGAACGCCGGCCACCAGCTCGCCCAGCTCGAGCAACTGGCGTTCGTGCACCCGGCCCTTCTCCAGTACCGGCAGCAGGTCGCCCGACTCCAGCAGTGCCGTCGGCCGGCTGTCGACACAAATCACACTGGCGCGGCGCAAAGTCGTCTCGTCGATCTCGCGCCGGTTGAGCGAATTGGCGCCGGCAGCAGTGACATGACAGCCCGGCGCCAGCCAGTTGCCATCGAAGACCGGCAAGGCCGAGGTGGTGATGGTGACGACGACGTCGGCATCACGCACGGCCTGCTCGGCGTCGTCCGCCGGTACCACGTCGACCGCCAGCATTTGCGTCATGCGGGCGCAGAACGCCCGCCGTTTGGTCGCGTCGCGCGAATAGACTTTCACCCGGCTGACCGGCCGGACACGGCATAGCGCTTCGATCTGGCTCTGGGCCTGCCAGCCGGCACCAAACACGCCAACCACGGCGGCGTCGGCACGCGCCAGATACTTGGCGGCGATGCCGCCAGCGGCACCGGTGCGCATCATACCCAGCGCGTCAGCTTCGATCATCGCCGTCTGCCGGCCGCTGCCGGCGTCGAACAAGTGCACCATGAATCGCGCGCCGTCGCGACTCACCGCGTACGCCTTGTAGCCGAATACACCTTCGTCCGGCAGGGCACCTTGCAGGATGTGCAGCGAAGCGCTCGGCAAGCGCGTCCGCTGCCTGGGCACGTCGATGGCATGACCGCTGCCGTGCGCCTTATGGGCCGCCTCGACGGCTTCCAGGGCAAGATCCATGGTCAATAGGCCGCGCACGTCCGCTTCGCAAAGATAGTGAATTGCCATCAGGCATTCCCCCCTTCCGCGTCCTGTCGCCGCGCCAGCCAGGTGCCAAGAGCCATCACCAAGCCGGCGCCGACGGCGCCGATGACATATTGGGCGTTGCTCAAGCGCTCGCCGACCCAATCCTTGACCAACGGATCGGAAACCAGCATGCCGCCGGCCACATAACCCAACAGGCCGGCACCGAGAACCAGGATGATGGGAAAGCGATCCATCAGGCGCATGAACAACTGGCTGGTCCAGACGATCAGCGGAATGCTCACCGCCAGGCCGAACAGCAGCAGGGCCAGCGAATCCCGCGAGGCCGCCGCCACGGCGACGACATTGTCCAGGCTCATGACCAGGTCGGCAACGACCACCGTTCGCACGGCGCCCCACAGGTTGTCGGCGCCTTTGACCTTGTGCCCATCGGCGTCTTCCGGCAGCAGCAGCTTGACGCCGATCCACAGCAGCAGCAAGCCGCCGATCAGCTTGAGATAGGGATAGCCAAGCAGATTGGCAGCAAAGAGGGTGAGCACGACGCGCAACCCGACGGCACCGACCACCCCCCAGAGCACCCCCCGGCGGCGCAACTCCGGCGACAGGTTGCGGCAGGCCATGGCGATCACCACGGCATTGTCGCCTGAGAGGACGATATCGATGAAGATGATCTGGACGACCGCGATCCAGAATACTGCCGAGCCGAATTCCATGGGCTGATTCTACGCAGAAAAAAGCCGCGCGGGCCTGCGCCGGCGCGGCTTGTGTTGCCGGGTCGCGGCTGATCAGAGCAGCGACTTGAGCAGCTTGGCCATTTCGGAAGGATTGCGCGTGACCGTGAAACCGCACTCTTCCATGATCGCCAGCTTGGCATCGGCCGTGTCGGCACCGCCGGAGATCAGCGCCCCGGCATGGCCCATACGTTTGCCGGCCGGCGCAGTGACGCCGGCGATGAAGCCGACGATCGGCTTCTTCATGTTGGCCTTGCACCACAGCGCGGCCTCAGCCTCATCCGGACCGCCGATCTCGCCGATCATGATCACCGCGTCGGTGTCCGGATCGTCGTTGAAGGCCTTCATGATGTCGATGTGCTTCAGGCCGTTGATCGGGTCGCCGCCGATGCCAACCGCAGTGGACTGGCCGAGGCCGATTTCCGTCAGCTGCGCCACCGCTTCATAGGTCAGGGTGCCGGAACGGGAAACGACGCCGATGCGGCCCTTGCGATGGATGTGGCCAGGCATGATGCCGATCTTGATTTCGTCGGGGGTAATCAGGCCCGGGCAGTTGGGGCCGAGCAGCCACGTCTTCTTGCCGCCGGCGGCTTCCTTGGCTTTCATCTTGTTGCGCACCACCAGCATGTCGCGGACGGGGATGCCTTCGGTGATGCAGATGGCCAGATCGAGGTCGGCTTCGCAGGCCTCCCAGATCGCATCGGCAGCGCCGGCGGGCGGCACATAGATGACCGAGACGCTGGCTCCGGTGGCGGCTTTGGCATCCTTCACCGAAGCGAAGATCGGCACGTCGAAAATCTTCTCGCCGGCCTTCTTGGGATTGACGCCGGCGACAAAGCAATTCTTGCCGTTGGCGTACTCGATACACTTCTCGGTGTGGAACTGGCCGGTCTTGCCCGTGATGCCCTGGGTGATGACCTTGGTGTCTTTATTGATGAGTATGGACATTGTCGGCTCCCTTACTTCACGGCGGCCACGATCTTGGTCGCGGCTTCCGCCATGGTGTCGGCGGAGATGATCGGCAGACCGGATTCGGCAAGGATCTTCTTGCCCAGGTCTTCGTTGGTGCCCTTCATGCGAACGACCAGCGGCACGGACAGGTGGGTTTCCTTGGCCGCAGTGATGACGCCGATGGCAATGGTGTCGCACTTCATGATGCCGCCGAAGATATTCACCAGGATGCCCTTGACCTTGGGGTTCTTGAGCATGATCTTGAAGGCTTCGGTGACTTTCTCGGTGGTGGCGCCGCCACCGACGTCGAGAAAGTTGGCCGGCTCGGCACCGAATAGCTTGATGGTGTCCATGGTGGCCATGGCCAGGCCGGCGCCGTTCACCAGGCAGCCGATATTGCCGTCGAGCGAGATGTAAGCCAGGTCGAATTTGGAAGCCTCGATCTCGTCGGCGTCCTCTTCGTCCAGGTCGCGGTAGGCGACGATCTCGGGATGACGGTAGAGGGCGTTGGCGTCGAAGTTGAACTTGGCGTCGAGCGCCTTGATGTTGCCGTTGCCTTCAAGGATCAGCGGGTTGATTTCCGCCAGCGAGGCATCGGTTTCCATGTAGCAGGTGTAGAGCTTCTTCAGCGTATCGACCGCCTGGGCGATCGAACCTTCAGGCACGCCGATGCCCTTGGCCAGTTCCAGCGCTTGCGCATCGGTCAGGCCGACGAGCGGATCGACGAAGACCTTGATGATTTTCTCGGGGGTCTTATGGGCGACTTCCTCGATGTCCATGCCGCCCTCAGACGAGGCCATCATGGCGACCTTCTGCGTCGCGCGGTCGGTCAGGGCCGCGACGTAGTATTCCTTCTTGATGTCGGCGCCGTCTTCGACCAGCAAGCGCCGCACCTTCTGGCCTTCAGCACCGGTCTGATGCGTCTTCAGCTGCATGCCGAGGATGCTGGCGGCATTGCTGCGAACTTCGTCGAGCGAGCGGGCCAGCTTGACGCCACCGCCCTTGCCGCGGCCGCCGGCATGGATCTGGGCCTTGACGACCCACACCTTGCCACCTAGTTCTTCGGCGGCCTTGACCGCCTCATCAACGGAAAAACAGGGGATGCCGCGTGGGGTCGCGACACCGAACTTCCGGAGAATCTCCTTACCTTGGTATTCGTGGATTTTCATGGAATCTTCCTCTTATGACGGCCACCCTAGGACAGCCTGAAAGTATAATTGAAAATTATGGCTCAAGATAACTCTCCTAATAACCCATGACAAGTAGTCAGGCATGACCGCCCAGGAAATCGCTGAACGCTGTGCCGAGATCATGTGGCCCGACGATCGGGCTGCCCAAGGACTCGGCATGACGATCACCGCAGTCGGCCCCGGCACCGCCACCCTGACCATGACCGTGCGCCAGGATATGGTCAATGGCCACGGCAACTGCCACGGCGGCTTCATTTTCGCCGTCGCCGATTCGACCTTTGCCTATGCCTGCAACAGCTTCAACCATCACGCCGTGGCCGCCGGCGTCGATATCAATTTCCTCGCCCCCGCCCATCTGGGCGACCTGCTGACCGCCACCGGCCATGCTCGGCACCAGGGCGGCCGCAGCGGCGTGTACGACATCGAGGTCAGCAATCAGGACGGCAAACTGGTCGCTGTCTTCCGCGGCCGCGCCGCGCGCGTCAAGGGCCATTTCTTCGCCAGCGACGAAAGTAAGGCCTAACTGAGGGATAATCCGCGCCTCAAGGAGGCCTTACCATGATCGGACTCGATGCCATCGAGAACGCCAGCCGCGACGAAATCACGGCCCTGCAGTTGAGTCGCATGCGCTGGTCGCTGAACCATGCCTACGACAATGTCAGTCACTATCGCAAGAAGTTCGACGCCGCCGGCGTCCATCCGGACGACTTGAAGAGTCTTGCCGACCTGGCCAAGTTCCCGTTCACGGCCAAGCAGGACCTGCGTGACAACTACCCGTTCAACATGTTCGCCGTACCGCGGCAACAGGTGGTGCGCGTGCATGTCTCCAGCGGCACCACCGGCAAGCCCACGGTCGTCGGCTACACGAAGAACGACGTCGACCTCTGGGCCAATCTGATGGCGCGCTCCATCTACGCGGCCGGCGGCCGGCCCGGGCACAAGATCCATGTCTCCTACGGCTATGGCTTGTTCACCGGCGGCCTTGGCGCCCACTACGGCGGCGAACGCCTGGGCTGCACGGTGATACCCTTCGGCGGCGGCCAGACCGAGCGCCAGGTCCAGCTCATCCTCGATTTCGAGCCGGACATCATCATGGTCACACCGTCCTACATGCTGGCAATTGGCGACGAGTTCGTCCGCCAGGGACTCGATCCGGCCAAGAGCAGTCTGTCGATCGGCATTCACGGCGCCGAGCCGTGGACGCATCAGATGCGCGAGGAAATCGAGCGTCGCTTCGACATGCAGGCCGTCGACATCTACGGCCTGTCCGAGGTAATCGGCCCCGGCGTCGCCAACGAATGCGTCGAATCGAAGGATGGTCCGGTCGTTTGGGAAGACCACTTTTTCCCCGAGATCATCGACCCGGTCACGGGTGAGGTCCTGCCGGATGGTGAGCAGGGAGAGTTGGTATTCACTTCGCTGACCAAGGAAGCCCTGCCGGTCATCCGCTACCGCACCCGCGACCTGACGCGCCTGTTGCCGCCGACCTCACGCAGCATGCGCCGCATCGGCAAGATCACCGGACGTTCCGACGACATGCTGATCATCCGCGGCGTCAACGTCTTCCCATCGCAGATCGAGGAGCAGATCCTCAAGACGCCGAAACTGTCACCGCACTACCTGATCGAGGTGGAGCGCGACGGTCACCTGGACACGGTGACGGTCAATGTCGAGATGAAACCCGAATTCGCCACGGGCACCAGCGCCGAAAAGGAATTTGCGGCACATGAGCTGGCGCACCACATCAAGTCCTACATCGGCATCTCGACGCACATCGAGGTCAAGGCCTCGGGCACCATCGAACGTTCGGTCGGCAAGGCCAAGCGGGTGATCGACCGGCGGCCGAAATAGCGGCACTAGCACTGGGTCGGTACGAAAGCCGCCCCAGCCGCGCACCGTCGCGAGTGATGGCGCCGCTTCCAGCAAACGATGGCCACCAGGACAATCGTCACCAGGAAGTTGCCGCAGAATATCCACGCCGACTTGTCGTCGTGGAGCACGACGAGTGCGTAGAGCAGCGCCGTCAGGTGGGCAAAGGCGAAGTATCCCCAGGTCAGGACGGAAACGCTCTTGGCGCCCGCATCGCAACGCGCGGCGGCCAGTATTTGCGGGATGTAGGCCAGGAGACGGCCACTATTGGCCAACAGGAAGAGCCAGCCGATCGCCGCGGTCCACGCGGATTGCTCGCCCATGATCAGTTCGCACTGACGATACGGCGAAACGCCACCGGGTCGGCGCGGCACACCTCATAGGCCTGACGCTCCGTCGCTCGATAGCGTTCGCTGTCGAACATCGAATGCGCGCGGCCGGCAACCACACGAGCCAGCGCGACACACTTGGGATTGACTTCCCGCCCCGCGCCAGCCACGCCGGCGACGACCGGAGCGCCACTGCTCCAAAGGCCGGCCAGGGCAATCAAGCCGGTGGCCACGGCAAAGACGGCGCCCGCTATCAACCTACGGCCGGGCGTGGCAGCACACCATTGTTTCACCAGTCTGATCATCGCTTTGCTCCCGGAATACGAGAAGTGACTCGGCTCGGCAACGAGTGTCCGCGCAAGACTCCTGGACGCTCTGCCCCTCACCCAGTCATACGCATATGCGAGGGGAATTCAGACATTAGCGACGCTAACAGGGCTATTCGGTGGCCCGCCCGCCCAGGCGGGCGTGCAAGTCCGCTTCTTCCTGCAGAATGTTGCCGCCATTGAGTCCGGAGCGCGTTCGCATGGCGATGGCCTGGTCCAGCATTGCGCGCGCGTCCGTCAGCCGGTCGAGGGCCTGCATGACGCGCGCCTGGTCACGGAGGATCTCGGCAACCGCCGGCGAAGCCGTGATGCCACCGCGCATTGCCCTGGCGCGCGACAGGGCTGCCAAAGCCGCCGAATAATGGCCCGCATGGGCCTGGGCGCGACCAATGGACGCCAGAGCCCCGAACATGAGCCGGGCAGAGTTGTTGGCCGGACTCCTCGCCAGTGCTTCACTCGCCTGGCGAAGCATTTCCTCACCTTCCTGGCGGCGGCCTGTCGACAAGAGCAGGTCCGCCAAATGGCTTTGAATGCGCAATGACTCGAGGTCAGTTTCACCGAATGTGGCATGCGCGGCAGTCAGTGCCATGCGCAGGTGCTCTTCGGCGCCGGC
>PMIF01000072.1 GCA_003157035.1 Rhodocyclaceae bacterium | reverse complement strand
TTGAACAGCCAGAGGCAAGACACATGGCCCACGAGCACTTAGATTGGCAGCCGAGAGCAATAGCAGTCAAGCCGGCAGGAACAGGATATAGGCGTTAAGGCCATTCCACGAAGATCGCGCCGCTCGGCGAGAGCGGCCAGACAAAGGACCAACGGGAGGAGATTGTCCATGAATGCATGCTTGCGAAGAATCCCATCGCCCCTGCGCGCCGGACTTGCGGGCGTCATGCTCGTGATCGGCCTGTGCTTCGGGCCTGCGGCCCTTGCCGAAACGGACCCGATGGCCGGTGCCACCTACGTCGGAGAGAAAAAGTGCACCAGTTGCCACGACGTCGAAAAGAGTCTCTTCGGTCACACGCAACACGCCGCAGTATTTCGCGGCAACCCGCGCGGCGACGCCGAGAAGGCAGTCTGCGAAGCCTGCCACGGGCCCGGTTCACTGCACGTCGCCGACACCAAGGACAAGACCAGGATCATCGGCTTCGATCACGAGTGGGGAACGCCCATCGACAAGCAAAACGGCCAGTGCCTGGCCTGCCATGACGGCGGCAACCGCATGCACTGGCCCGGCTCCATGCACCAGAAGAAGAAGCTGGCCTGCTCCGACTGTCACAACCCGATGGCCCGTTTCTCGGCCGATGGACTGCTGAAGAAGGCAAGCATCACCGAGACCTGCCAGACCTGCCACCCGCAGCAGCGTGCCGAGTTCACCAAGCGTTCGCACATGCCGGTGCCGGAAGGCAAGATGACCTGCGAGGATTGTCACAACCCGCACGGGTCGACGACCAAGCGACTGTTGAAGGCCGACAGCGTCAACGATCTTTGCTACACCTGCCATGCCGAGAAACGCGGCCCCTTCCTTTGGGAACATGCGCCGGTGCGCGAGAACTGCATGAATTGCCACAATCCCCACGGCTCGAACAACGACAAGCTCTTGGCGCAAACGCGGCCGATGCTCTGCCAGAGTTGCCACAGCGGCAATACCGACATGGGTCACGCCCTGATGGCCGGCTCCCTGCTGCCGATTAACGCCGGGGCCAGTACCAGCAACACCCTCTTGCAGGATGCCAAGGCCCACCGCGTCGTCGGACGTTCTTGCCAGAACTGTCATACGACGATCCATGGCAGCAACAGTCCTTCCGGCGCTCGGTTCCAGCGCTGATCCGATACGGGAAAACCAGACATGGCACAGCTCAAGACTGAAGCTTTCGGGAGGGGCAAGATGACGACGCATCCGCGACTGAAGATGATCACCTACTGCGTCGGCGTTGCGCTGGCCCAGTGGGCCACCACGCCCGCCCTCGCCGATTCCGGCGTCGGCGTCGATACCGCACTGGGCAATGCTCTCAACCCACCCGGCCGAGCGGCCGTGCCGCGGCCGCTCGACAATGACAGCATCGATGCTGTCCGTCGCTCACCGACTGGCCAGCTCTACGGTATTCCCTACGACCTCAATGAAGATCGAAGCAAGACAGCCGATGGCTGGGAGTACTCCGGGGNNCACGGCCAACTTCATCCAGGCCGTCGGCGGCGGCGTCGGACAGCACGACCAGTTCTACGGCGTGCAGTTCGGCCGCTACAACGACTGGAAGGTCAAGCTGTTCTACAACGAGACCATCCACGTATTCTCGGATAACTACAAATCGCTCTACAACGGCCAGGGCACGGGCAATCTGACCCTGGCCGGCAGCCTGCAAGGTGCGGCCGGAGCCACTCGAGTCACCAGCGGCAGCCCGACCGTCGGCACGGGCGCCTGCAGCGCCACGGCACCGTGCTGGAGCTACAACGGGGCGACGTATTCGAATGCCACATCACTGGCGGCCATCGACGGCGTTGCCGGCAGCTATGACGCGGCGGGCGTCTTGATCGCCGGCTCGCCCCAGTCAAACATGGCGAAGGCGGTCAACGACCAGTTGGCGACGACTCCCGACAGCGAATTGGCTCTGGTGCGCAAGAAGGGCGGCATGCGCTTCGATGTCACGCTAACCAACAACTGGAAGGCCTACGCCAGCCTCACCGAAGAGAAGCGCACTGGTTCGCGGCCGTTCAGCATGAACTACGGCAGCGGCAACATGACAGTCGAGATTCCGGAACCGATCGATTACACCACCAGCGATTTCCTCGGCGGCCTGCAGTACGTGGACAAGCTGACCTCGGTCAATCTGCGCGCCTCGGCTTCGATGTTCCGCAACAACATCGACCGGCTGACCGTGGCCAATCCGCTATTCTCGCCGGCAACGCCCTGGGGTTCGGTCAACCAGTCGACCTTCGATCTCAACCCCGACAACACGGCTTTCAACGTTAAAGGCGAATACGCGCGCAAGTTGCCCGACTTGCTCAATGGCCGCTTCACAGCCAGCGTCGCCTACGGTTCCAATCGCCAGAACGATGCCCTGATGGCTCCGCTCGGTAGCGGAGTCGCGGCAATGAACGGCATCGCGCCAGGCGCCGGCTTCGCCACCGGAGTCACCGCCAGCAACTATTTCGACATCTCCAAGTGGAACACGACCGCGGCCCTCAGTCAAACGAGCGCCAACCAGCAACTCGACACCAAGTTGTTGAACTTGAGCCTGTCGCTGAACCCGACGGACAATCTGAGCGTCAGGGGAACGCTGCGCCACTACGAGACGGATAACAAGGCGAACGATGGCAACGGTCACCAGTACACCGCCTACAACCCGCTTACCGGCCAATACGGCATCATCAAGTACGACGACAGTCCGACGACGGTGGTGGCCAGCACCAGCGGCGCCGTCGGCAGTCCTTGCGTTTCGCCTGCCGGAGCCACCGTCGCCGGCTGCTACTTCAACGGCCCGGTCGCTCTGACTGCCGCCCAGGCGCTTGCCCTCGGCCTGCCCAACGCGGCCCTGGCAGCGAATAATCCGTCCGGCCTGGTCGTCTACAGCCTGGCCCGCGACTACAAGCAGGATAACTACGTCCTGTCGGCGGATTACGACCTTGGTGGGCGCTCGAGCGTCGAAGGCAGCTATGAGCGCGAGGATTACACACGCACCATGCGTGAGCGCGACAAGACCTGGGAAGACAAGCTCAAGCTCGGCTACGTCAACCGCGATTTCGAGATTGCCACTTTGCGGGCATCGCTTGAGTCGGATCGTCGACGTGGCGGCGACTACAACGCCGGTTTGCTGGCGAACGTCGCCTACTATCCTCAGGTCGCGTACGCCCTGGCATTGCCTGGCAACAGCCTGACCAATATCGCCACGCAATACCTTGCCAACGCTGTCGGCTACACCGGGGCAAACCTGACCAACTACATCGCCCGCTACTCGGCGCAGGGCCGCAAGACGGACCTGGCCGACCGGGACCAGAACGTCCTCAACCTGCGGGCCAACTTCAGTCCGCGCCAGGACCTGGATCTCGGCGCAATGGTGCAATGGAAGGACATCAAGTATCCGGAGACTTTCTATGGCCTGGAAAAGGATCAGCTGACCAGCGTCAACTTCGACGTCAACTACCAGCCCTCGGCGGCGCAACAATTCACCGCCTACTATTCGCGCCAGGACGGCAGCAAGTCGACGCGCGGCAATGCCGGCAACGGTTCCGCCATCACGCCGGCACCGAGTTGCGCCGGCTTCACGTCGGTCGTGGATCTCCTGGCGAATTGCGCCATGACCAACTACTCGACCAACACGGCGCTCGGTCAATACTTGTCCACAAGCATCTGGGATATGAAGACCAAGGACACAAACGATGTTCTCGGCTTCAACTTCCAGCAGGATCTGGGCAAGGTCCGGCTGGGCCTGGAGTACACCTATGCCAGGGGTCACACCAACATCTCGTACGACTATGGCTCGACGGCCCTGACAGCAGCGCAGGCCGCAATCGAAGTGCTCAACGGCAACGCCCTGCCCGACATGACCACGACCCAGAACGCCTTGACGGTGAACCTGCTGATGCCGATCAACCGGCAATTTTCGGCGCGTCTGATGGCCCGCTACGAAGACTTCAAGATTTCCGACTGGCACTACGACAGCGTAATCCACAGTCAAGTGCAGAACCTGGATGGCGGCGCGCTGCTCCTCGATGCTGGCCCGACCAACTACCACGCCACCTTCGTCGGCGTATTCCTTCAATACAAGCTCTAAGAAGGCGAGGGGGAACCTTGAAACGGACACAGGCAATACCGATGACTCGACTCCACCTACCGGCAGCACTGCTCGGGCTGACGATGGTAGCGATGGCCTTCCCCGTGCAAGCGGAGGATGCCAAGACCATCGCCGCCACGATCTGTTCCGGCTGTCATGGCGAGGACGGCAACAGCACCATCCCGATGTTTCCGCGAATCGCCGGCCAGGACGAAACCTACATCATCAAGCAGCTCAAGGAGTTCAGGGGGGGCCAGCGCAAGAGCGACGTGATGGCGCCCGTGGTCGCCAGTCTGAAGTCCGAAGACCTGGCCCCCCTGGCAGCGCACTTCAACGGTCAAAAACCGAAAGGGCAGGATGCGCGGGACGCCAAGCTGGCCGAACAGGGCAAGGGGGTCTACCTCGACGGCAACGAAAACTCGGGCCTGCCTGCCTGTATCGGTTGCCACCAGCCCGAGGCGGTCGGCCACGGCGTCTATCCGCGGCTGGCCGGCCAGCATCCCGAGTATCTGCTGCAGCAGCTGAAGAGCTTCGCCGCCAACGAACGAACCAATGATGCCAGCCGCCTGATGCGCGTCGTCGCCAAGCGCATGACCGAGGACGAAATGAAGGCGGTCACCGAATACATTAGTGGCCTCGGCCCAAAATAGATCCGCACTCTTGCCCAAGGGGAACGTTGTGAACAGGTTTGTTCAAACATTGATCTTAGTCTCGCTGCTGCCGCTGCACGCGTCGGCGCAATCACCATCAACCAGCGATCAGAGTCTGCCGGTCTGGAACGAAATGCGCGGGGAGAAGCTGATCGCCTTGCAGGCCCGTGGCGACGCACTGCGGGGAGAAATCTCCTTCGAGCCTTGCCAAGGCTGTCATCGCATCGATGCCTCGGGACGCACCAGCGGTTCCTACCCGAGACTCGCCGGCCAGCACGGCACCGTCCTGATCAAGCAGATGACCGATATCCGCGCCGGCCGCCGCAACAATCCGAAGATGGAACCCTTCATCGGCGATCACGTCGTCAGTCCGATGGAGATTGCGGATATCGCCGCCTACGTCTCCAACTTGCCCATCCCGAAGGAAATCGGTCAAGGCCCAGGAACCGGTATCGCGCACGGCAAGGACCTTTTCGCCAAGGATTGCGCAACCTGCCACGGCGAGCGCGGCGAGGGCAAGGGGGAGAAGTTCTACCCCATGGTAGCGGCGCAACATTACCGCTATCTGCTACGCGAAGTGAAGTTCATCCGCGATGGCGATCGTCGTAACTCCAACCCCGAGATGGTCAAGGTCATCGGCCAATACTCCGACGAGGACCTCGAGGCAGTCGCTGACTTCATGGCTCAGCTGGTTGCGCCAAAGAAGTAGGGAGACTGCACGGCAAGCTCACGCGCACGCACAAGCCGCGACCGTCCGGGTTGTCGGCCAACTCCAGGGTCGCGCCGAGCAGTTCAACCGCCCTGCTGACGATCGACAGCCCGAGCCCGGCGCCGGTCGTTCCCGTTCCGACGAGGCGGACGAATCGGTTGCAGACCCGGGACCGCTCGCCGGCAGGAATCCCCGGACCATTGTCAGCGACCTCAATGGTTGCCACGCCCAACGCACAGCGCAACGTCACCTTCACTTTGCCGCCCGGCTGCGTGTAGCGAATGGCGTTATCGATCAAATTGCGCAACAGCACCGCAAACAGCGTCGGCTCGGATTCGATGCCCACCGCCTGCCCGGCGACCAATTCGATATCGATCGACTTGGCGAAAGCAAGCGCTGCCTCCAGCGCCAGCACGTCGGCTGCCAGAGCGCGCAGATCGCACGGTCGATAGATGTCCGGCAGCGTGCTGGCGTCGAGCCGGGCGAGGGTCAGCAACTGTTCGATCAAGTGTGCGGCACGATCAGTGGCCGTGATCACGTTATCCAAAGCGGTTTCCCGCTCGCCAGTTTCGTGGCTTGCCTGCGCCACCTGCGCATGCGTGCGTACCGCCGCAAGCGGCGTCCGCAGCTCATGGGCCGCATCCGCAGTAAATCTGCGTTCATGCGCCAACGACGCGCCGACGCGACGCAACAGCAAGTTCAACTGCTCCAGGATCGGCCGCATCTCGCTCGGCGCATCGTCGAGCGGGATCTGTTCGAGGAATTCAGGCGAGCGGCTACCGATGGAACGCGCCAGACTCGAAAGCGGCGCCAGAGTCGAACGAACGAGCAAAACCAAGGCTATGCATAGCAACGGCAAGGCGACGGCAATCGGCACCAACAGTCGTATCGCCAACCGGCGGCTCATCTCGAACCGGGAGGTCTGCAGTTCCGCAATCTGCACCAGATTCTGCTCGCCATTGTCCCAAAGACTGTAGACGCGCCAGTCGCCCGAATCGGAAAAGCCATTTTCCACGGGGGACAATCGCGTCGCCGGAGCCCGGGCCGATTGCAGGGACAGGTGAGTGCCCCCCTCCCAGATCTGGAAAGCCACATCGGGCGTTTCCGGCGGATTCGGCAGGTGCGCTTCCATCTCGTGCGCTTCGTGACCGGCAAGCGCAGCCAGCAGCTGCCCGGTATCGGCCAGATTCTCGTCGAGCAACCGGGCGGTCTCCACCAGTGCTTCGTTCCAGGCGACCAGGGAAAGTGCCATCCAGAACACCGCCACAACCGCCAGCGTGCCGGTCAGAAGCCGCAGCTGAAGACTCTTGCCGATCTTCATTTGGCAATCATGTAGCCGACACCGCGCACTGTGCGGATCAAGTCAGGTGATAGTTTTCGCCGTAAATGGTGGATGTGCACATCGAGGGCATTCGACTCGATCTCCGATCCCCAGGAATAGAGCGTTTCCATGAGTTTGCCACGGGTCAGGGCGCGACCGGTATTGAGCAGCAGGTCTTCGAGCAAGGCATATTCCTTGGTTCCCAGGTCGACCAGTTGGCCGCGATAATGCACGGTTCGCGCCGCCTGGTCGAGCACGACTCCGGCATGTTCGATCAGCGACGCGGCAACGCCAGTGGCACGCCGGATCAACGCCCTGAGCCTTGCCGAAAGCTCGTTGAGATCGAAGGGTTTGACCATGTAGTCGTCGGCGCCCGTGTCGAGTCCGGCAATCACGTTACCAGGCGCATCGCGCGCCGTCAGCACGAGCACGGGGATGGTCCGCTTCTCGGCCCGCAGCTTGCGTAGCAGATCGAGGCCCGGCAACCGGGGCAGGCCCAAATCGAGGATAGCCGCGGAAAATCGCTCGCCGCGCAGCGCATCGAGGCCGCTCTGCCCGTCTTGCACCCAATCGACCTCGAAGCCTGCCTGGCGCAGGCCGGCAACCACACCTTCGCCCAGCAGGTGATCGTCCTCGATGAGCAATACGCGCACCGTCGGAGGCTCCTATCGCCAGCGATTGATCTGATCGCGAGTCATACGCGCAGCACCGCGAGCCGCATCGGCAAAATCCTCACCCGCGCCAGCATACAAGATAGCCCGCGACGAACTGATCATCAGGCCGGTCCCGCCCCCTGTACGCCCCGCCTTGACGGTCGCCTCGACGTCACCGCCCTGGGCGCCGATGCCGGGCACCAGGAGCGGCAGGTCGCCGACCAGAGCGCGCACTCGGGCCAGCTCGGCG
>PMIF01000044.1 GCA_003157035.1 Rhodocyclaceae bacterium | reverse complement strand
GAATGCTTTCATCTTTCTGGCCCGTGTGACTGGTTTCGCCGGACGCGGCCCGACGCAGGAAGCGTGGCGAAAGCTCGCCGCGACGGGGGAGCGTGCGGGCAACTATGCGCGCGAGCAGCAATCCGGCGATCAGGCCCGTGGCCATCGCCGCCATCGTCAGTAGATCGTCGCCATAGGCACCTTGGGCAAGCCCCCCCGCGGTCATTGCCGCGACCAACGGAATCACGTAAGCCGTCAGCGATGCCTTGATCAGCGACCGGTCGTCGACGCCGATCACCACGCGTTCACCGACGTGCAAGTCGTTCGCGTCGTCAAGGGCAAAGCGCCGCAGTTCGATCCGGCGGGCGATGCTGCCGATACCGGTGCCACTGCCGGTGGCGCTGGAACTCGCGCCGCAGGCCGCCGACGAGGCGCAATGGCCGCAGCTCGTTGTCTGCTCCGGCTCGAACCAGGCCGTGCCGCCGTCGATGCGGACGACGCGGGCGATACCCTCAACCGTGTGTGGGTCAGGCGACACTGTGGGCGCCTCCCATCTGGATTGCCTTGCCGGCCTTGAGGTCGATCATGCGTTTGACGACCACCAGCAGACCAGTGACCAGAAAGCCGCCGGGCGGCAGGATCATCATCAGGACGCTGGCGTTGGCAGGCAGCAGACGCAGTTCGATGGCCCTGAAAGCCGGGCCGAGTAGCAGCGAAGCGTCGGCGAACAGCGTGCCGTTACCGATGATCTCGCGCACGGCGCCGATGCCAGTCAGGGCGATGGTGAAACCGACACCCATGAACAAGCCATCGAGGAACGATGCCATCGGCGGCTGCTTGGCGGCGAAGGCCTCGAGTCGCGCCAGTGGCAGGCAGTTGGAGACGATCAGCGGAATGAACAGGCCGAGCACCTTGTACAACTCGTGCATCCAGGCGTTCATGGCCAGGTCGACCAGTGTCACCATCGCGGCGACGATCAGGATGAATACCGGGATGCGGATTTCCTGGGTGATGCGGTTGCGGAAGATTGCCACCAGCAGGCTCGACGCCGCCATCACCGCCGCGGTGGCCAAGCCCATGCCGAAGCCGTTGGTGGCGCTGGTGGTCATGGCCATGGCCGGGCACATGCCGAGCAGCATGCTGAACACGCCGTTGTTGTCCCAGAGGCCGTCCTTGACGATAGTTTTGTAATCATTGGCCATTCGTCTTTACCTCCAGCAGTTCAGCCTTGTGTGCGGCGAAGAATTTGAGGCCGCCGTGGATGGCGCGGACGACGCCGCGCGGGGTGATGGTGGCGCCAGCAAACTGGTCGAATTCGCCGCCGTCCTTCTTGACCTTCCAGCGTTCAGCTGGCGGATTGCCTAGCGACAGGCCGGTGAAGCGCAGGATCCAGTCGCCCTTCTTTACTTCGATCTTGTCGCCCAGGCCCGGCGTTTCCTTGTGGGCGAGGACGCGCACGCCGAGCAGCTTGCCGGCGGCATCGATGCCCATCATCAGCTTGATCTCGCCAGCGTAGCCGGTGCCCAGGATCTCATAGGCGACCCCCGTCACTTGCCCGGCCTTGCGGGCGCGATAGACAGTGATGTCCTTGCCGTTGGCGTCACTCATCTGAAGCGTGTCCTTGACCAGATTGTTATCGTGCAGGTCGTCCGGTATGACCTGACTCAGCGAGTTCTGCCTGTCTTCCAGGGCGCGGGCAGCGATGTCATCGACGGTCAGGCGGTCAGTGACGGCCAGTATCAGGCCGAAGCCCAGGCAGAACACGCCCAGAATCACGGCGTGGATACCCATGGGCGGCTTGCTGGCCGGGACATTGGCGATGGCGGCGGATTGATCGGGTGCGCTCATTGTGAAGAACCGAGAAGGCTTGCCGAGCCCCTCCGCAGGTTTCGTGCCACCGGCAATTCCCAACCCTGGAAGCCAGCCAGGCCTGCACCGTAATGGGGTTTTTCGCTTGTGCGCTGCACTTCGAAGGCGCAGCGCCGATTTGTTGCCTTTCCGACAACTGGAGGTGAAACGCGACACGGAATCGCAAGTCCCCGACCACAAAGACTTCTTTCGTTTTCGGGCCGCGCTGGCATGGAACCTGCGATTGGTCAGGCATGAAAACCCGCGACTCCACTAGCGTTTCCCAGATTCCAGCTCAGGTGTTCAAGCAAGTCGTCGATCAGGCCGACCTGGCCGTCTCGATCACCGACGCGGCCGCCAACATCCTGTATGTCAATCCGGCCTTCACCCGCATTACCGGTTATGCGCCTGGCCAGGCGGTGGGCAAGAACGAGTCGATGCTCTCGCACAAGGTGACGCCCGCCGCCGTCTATCAGGCCTTGTGGAGCAAGTTGGCGGCGCGGCAATCCTGGACTGGCCGGCTGGTCAATCGGCGCGCAGGCGGCGACAAGTATCTCGCCGAGTTGCTGATTTCGCCGGTCACGGACGAGCAGGGCAAGGTCATCCACTTCCTCGGTCTGCACCGGGACGTGACCGAATTGCATCGGCTCGAATCCGAGGTGCGCAACCAGAAGGCGATGATCGAATCGGTGGTCGACGCGGCGCCGGTCGCGATGGCACTGCTCGACGAGAAGCACACTGTCGTCGTCGATAACCAGGAGTACAAGAAACTGATGGCCGACTTGGCGATGGCCGAGCCGGCAACGGTCATCCTCGATGCCGTGCGCGCCGACATTGGCCACGAAATGGGCGCTGCCGTACCTGGCGGGCACGCCTTCCTCAACCGTGAGGTGCGCGTCGATCGCGCTGGCCGGGCGCCACGCTGGTTCTCCTGCTCCGGCATCTGGGTACGCCGCGATGACGGCGGTGCCGACAGCTTCTTTGCCGAACAAAACAGCGTCTATCTGCTCTTGCTGGCGATGGAGATTACCGAACTGCGTGCCCAGCAGGAGAAGTCACGCATGGCGGCGCTGCAAGCGATGCTGGCCGAGGAAGGGCGGATCAACGTGCTGCGCGAGACGCTGGCGGCGGCGGCCTTCCAGCTGGAAGGGCCGGTCAATGTGATGAAGACGGTGTTGGCGACCATGGAGCGGCGTGGCAACGGCCTGCCGGCCGGCGCTGCCCTTGCCGATGCGGTCAAGGCTGCCCAGGAGGCCGTGGATACGCTGCGCGGCGCCATCCCGGACCAGTCGGAAGAATTGCCGACCACGGTAAACCTCAACGAGATCGTGCACGACGTGCTCAATCTGACCACCGGCCGCATGCTGGCGGTTGGCGTCAGTGTCGGCTGGCAGCCCCAGCCAGTGCTGGCGGCAATCAATGGCTATCCGAATCGACTGCGCTCGATGGTCAAGGCATTGATCGACAACGCCATCGAGGCAATGAACGGCAAGGGCTGGCGCGAGCGTGAACTTTCGATCGTCAGCCGCAGCATCGCTGACGGCATCGAGATCGTCATCGAGGACAGCGGTGCCGGTGTTCCTGCGGCGGTGCGGCTGCGCGTGTTCGAGCCGTTCTTCACCACCAAGCGCAACGGTGGTCACCTCGGCACCGGCCTGACTTCGGCACTGCAGGTGGCGCAGGATCATGGCGGCGCCATCGAGATCGACCCACGCGAGGGCGGCGGTTGCCGGGTGCGCGTGTTCCTGCCGTTGAAACGATCATGAGCCTCATTTCCCAACTCCATCGCGCCGAACTCGACTGTTTGTATCGGGTCAGCGAAATCCTTTCCCGTTCCCTGGATTGCGCGCATTCGGTCCGTCAGGTGCTGGACATCCTTGACGAGGAAGTCGGCCTGTCGCGCGGCATGGTCAGCGTCGTCGACCCGGACAGTGGCGATCTAGTCGTGCACGCGGTGCAGGGCGCCGATCTGGCCAACGCCGAGCCGGTCCGCTATCAGCCCGGCGAGGGCATCGTCGGCATGCTGCTCGAGGACAAGCGCTCGGTGGCGCTGCCCGTGGCCGGTCGCGATCCGCGCTTCCTCAACCGCATCGGCATCTACGACCGCAACCTGCCGTTCATCGCCGCGCCGATCAACGTCGGCGGCAGGCTCAAGGGCGTGCTGGCGGTGCAACCCGACGAACCCGACGACGGTCTGCTTGCCGAACGCGCCCGCTTCGTCGAGATGGTCGCCAGTCTGATCGGCCGCAGCGTTCGGCTGGCCCTCGACGTCGCCGAAGAAAAGAAGAATATCGCCGAGGAACGCGACAGCCTGCGGCGGACAGTGCGCCACCAATATGGCTTCGACAACATCGTCGGCCATTCGGCCGTGATGCGGCGGATNNCGTTCGCATCAATTGCGCGTCGCTTCCCGAGACCCTGCTCGAGTCGGAATTGTTCGGTCACGAGAAGGGGGCTTTCACCGGTGCGATGGGTGTGCGCAAGGGCCGCTTCGAGATGGCCGACGGC
>PMIF01000247.1 GCA_003157035.1 Rhodocyclaceae bacterium | reverse complement strand
CTCTGCGGCAAGAGCCTGGACATGCTCTGGCTGGCCCGGCAGGGCCACGACGTCATCGGCGTCGAATTGAGCCCGATCGCCGTGCGCTCCTTTTTTCGGGAGAATGGCTTGAAGCCCGTTCGGCGGCAAGTCGGCAAGTTCGTCCTGTGGCAAAGCGGCAAGCTGGGGATCCTCTGTGGCGATTACTTTTCGCTGACCGCAGCCGATCTCGGCCAGGTCGATGCGGTCTATGATCGTGCCGCACTCACCGCTCTGGCCGAAGACAGCCGCAGCCGCTATGTCGCTCACCTGAGAACTGTCGTGCCCGGGGCGTGCATGGTATTGCTGCTGACGGTGGAAGATGCCGAAGCCGGCGAGACTCTGCACCACAGCCGTGCCGCAGCGAGCGAGATCACCGCCTTGTACTCGGAGGCATTCGATTTCGACCTGATTCATGTCGAGAGCAACTACGAGAGCGATTCGCAGTTCCCGGATCAGCCCCCGCAGCGCAGTGAACACAAGGTGTATCGGTTGCGCACGAAGTTACCGAACCCTGGAATGCAACCAGCCGAGTAGTGAATCGGCCGATCCGGCCTTGGCAAGGGCCCGTGCTTGCCAATTGCTTGCCGCTCGCCTATCGTCGCAGCATTGTGCGTCGCCGGGAGTATCCATGGCCTACCTGCTTGCCCTCGACCAGGGCACGACGAGTTCCCGCGCCATCGTCTTCGACAGCCACGGCACACCTTGCGCGGTGGCCCAGCAGGAGTTTGCGCAGAGTTATCCGCAGCCGGGCTGGGTCGAGCACGATGCGGAAGTTCTTTGGTGTACTCAGCGGGCGGTTGCTGTCGAGGCGCTGGCCAAGGCGGGCATTGGCGCCAGCCAGGTCGCCGCCATCGGCATCGCCAACCAGCGCGAGACCACGGTGTTATGGGACCGACGAACCGGCAAGGCAGTAGCGCCGGCCATCGTCTGGCAGGACCGGCGCACGGCCGACACTTGCGCGCGCTTGTCCGCTGCCGGCAAGGAGGCGGCGATTCGCCAGCGAACCGGGCTGGTGCTTGATCCCTACTTTTGCGCGACCAAGCTGGCCTGGTTGCTCGACAGTCAGCCGGGTCTGCGCGCCCGTGCCGAAGCAGGTGAACTGGCGTTCGGCACGGTCGACAGCTGGCTGGCCTGGCGGCTTACTGGCGGTGCGGCCCACGTCACCGATGCCAGCAACGCCTCGCGAACCCTGTTGTTCGATCTGCATCGGGGGCAATGGAGTGATGAGCTGCTGGCCGAATTCAACATTCCCTCGGCGGTACTGCCGAGGATCGTGGATAGTAGTGGTGTGATCGGCGAAGTCACAGCGGTACCCGAGCTCGCTGGCATTCCCATCGCCGCCCTGGTCGGCGACCAACAGGGCGCGCTGGCCGGCCAGGCCTGTTTTGCCGCCGGCCTGGCGAAGAACACCTACGGTACCGGTTGCTTTCTGCTCATGCATACGGGAGATGCGCCGCAGATTCGGCCCGGCGGCCTTGTGGCGACCCTGGCCTGCCGTCGCGGTGGCCATTCCACTTACGCGCTGGAGGGCAGCGTCTTCGTCGGCGGCGCGGCCGTGCAATGGCTGCGCGATGGCCTTGGGTTAATCAAAAATGCGGCCGAGATCGAGGCGCTCGCCGCCAGCGTGCCGGACAGCGACGGCGTCGCCTTTGTCCCCGCCTTCGCCGGACTTGGCGCGCCTCACTGGGATCCGTACGCCAGGGGCGCGATTCTTGGCATCACGCGCGGGACCACGGCGGCGCACATCGCCCGCGCCGCGCTCGAATCGATCGCGCTGCAAGTGGCCGACCTGGTGGTCGCACTCGAGGCCAGCGCCGGATTGTCGCTAGCCGAACTGCGCGTCGACGGTGGTGCCGCGGCCAACAACCTGTTGCTGCAACTGCAAGCCGATTTACTGGGCCGGACCATCGTGCGGCCGGTAGTCACGGAGACCACCGCGCTGGGGGCCGCCTATCTGGCCGGCCTGGCGGTCGGCGTCTGGCGCGACGAAGCCGAACTGGCAGCCTTGTGGCGTGTGGATCGGCGCTTCGAGCCGACCATGCCGGCGGCTGAGTCGGCAGTGATCAAGCGGCGCTGGCAGGCGGCCGTCGCTCGCAGCCACGGTTGGGCGGCGCCGTAGGGGTAGTGCCTCGGTCCGTTGCGCAGCCGCGCCGGGCAAGAACCCGGGGAATGAGTCAATGCACATCGTGACGAAACTGAATTGTGTTTTGAATAATTGGGAGGAAAATGCGAACTATCCGTTGCTCATATCCCATCCGGTATCTGACAGGAGTTCGTCATGCGGTCTTCAATAGTAAGAGTTGTTCTGACAGGCCTGAGCCTGTTGTTGCTGGCGCCCTGCACTGCTTTCGCGGCCACCCTGATCGTGGCGAATCTCCTCGACAGCGGTACCGGCTCCCTCCGGCAAGCCGTTTTCGATGCCGCACCGGGTGATACCGTTGCTTTCGGCGGCCTCACCGGCACCATTACGCTGACCACGGGTGGCATCGACATCAGCAAGAACCTGACCATCACCGGCCCGGGCGCGACCACCCTGCTGATCAGCGACAGCGCTTCCTACATTTTCCGAATTGGTTTGGGATATACCGTGGCCATATCGGGCCTGACCTTGTTCAACGCAGCCAATGCGATAGACAACCAAGGTTCCCTCACGCTGACCAATGCCGTGGTCCGTGACAACGCGGGAAGCATGGGTGCTGGTGTAACAGGTTGCTACGGGCCGTCTTCAAGTCTCACGGTCATCAACACCACGTTTTCCGGCAATGCAGCCATGAATGGCGGCGGCGCCATTGAGGCTTGTGGGACAGTCAACATCAGTGGCAGTACCTTCACCGGCAACAGCGCCGCCTATGGTGGCGCAATCGACGTCGGAAATGACGGGATCGTTACGATTACCAACAGTACGTTTTCCGGAAACAGCGCGACCTTCTACGGCGGAGCCATCGATACCGATTACGACGGCCTGTCGATCACCAACAGCACTTTCTCCGGGAATGCCGCGCCGCAGGGTTCCGCGCTCTATATCGGGGGAGGTCCTCCTGCCACCGTCAACGTTCGTAACACGCTCTTCGCCAATGGTGCTGTCGGCAGCCATTGCAACGTGGCGATTAGCGGCACCAACGCCAACAATCTGGATTACGGCAGCCCCGCACCGGCCAACTCCTGCAACGCCGCCATTACCGGCGATCCCATGCTGGGAGCGCTGGCGTCAAACGGTGGCGTGACACAAACCCTGGCGCTGCTGGCCGGCAGCGCGGCCATCAATGCCGGTACCAGTACTGGCGCGCCAGGCGCAGATCAGCGCGGCATCACTCGCGACGCCAGTCCCGATATCGGTGCCTTCGAATACGTGGCCGCAGCGCCCGCGGCGACTGCGACTGCCGTTCCGACGCTCTCCGAATGGGGTTTGATTCTTCTTGGCCTGCTGCTGACGGGCCTGGCTCCGATGGTTGTTGGCCGGCGGGAATAGAGGCGGAACTCTACTCGTCGCGCCTACCGTTTTCCCCGCTACGCCATCGCTCAACTGGATGGCTCCCGGCACCGCAGTTGCAGTATTGCTGCGTTGCTGCAATACTGCAAAGCATGAAAACGACACTTACCATCACCGGGCGCGGCGTCATCACACTGCCGGCCAAGCTGCGCCGTGCGCTGGGCCTCTCCGCCGACGATCTGCTAATCGCGGAAACCACGTCCGAAGGCCTGTTGCTGCGGCCTGCCGTCACCTTGCCCATCGAGCTATACAGCGATGACCGCCTGCGTGAATTTGACGAGGCGGAGGCTGAACTGGCGGCCGTGCTGAACGAGAAGTCGCACTGACGCAGTGCGGATCTTTCTGGACGCCAACGTCCTGTTCTCGGCTGCCCGCACCGATGGCGCGATACGGCAGTTGCTCGCTCTTGCCGAGGCCGCCGGACATGAACTGTGGGCGGACGCCTACGTGATCGAGGAGGCGCGGCGCAATCTGGCCACAAAGGCCCCCGGCGGCCTTTCCGTGCTGAATGCCATCTCGGCTCGGATCAGGGTCGGCGGTCTGCTCGCCGGTGGAACGCTACTGCCGGACACCACGATACTGCCGGAAAAGGACAGGCCGGTACTTGCTGCTGCCATCCACCACCACTGCGACATCCTGGTCACCGGTGACCGTAGCCATTTCGGCCCGCTCTACGGCAAGAAGATTCAAAAGGTGTCCATCTTGTCGCCTGCGATGCTGGCGGAAGCCGTATTGGGCCGGTGATCAGTCGTGCCGCAGTTGATGGATGCAGGAGCGGTGGTTTGGCGCCAATAGCGGTACAGTCGGCGTTTTCGGAGCCTGAGTACTCGGGCTCCGCCGGGGCAATTCAGCCCGCTGCGTGTCTGCTCCTTGCCGCGGCCGTCCCGAACCCGGATAATTTCATCTTTGTGACTTGCATCCCACAGCCGACCCAGACGCGGATTGGTTGTTTCCAATAATCTGAGTGTGAGAAATCCATGGCAGCAGTGATGCCCGCGCCAGCGCGGAGCAGGCTTTTCCTTTCCGGCAACGAAGCCGTTGCCCGCGCAGTCTGGGAATCAGGTTGCCGCGTCGCGGCAGCCTATCCAGGAACCCCGTCGACCGAGATGCTGGAAGAAATCTCCGGCTATCCTGACATCTACGCCGAATGGTCGGTGAACGAGAAGGTGTCCCTGGAGGTTGCCATCGGCGCCGCCTACGCCGGCTCGCGCGCCTTCTGCGCCATGAAGCATGTCGGCATGAACGTCGCCTCTGATGCGCTGATGACCCTGACCTTGACCGGGGTGATCGGCGGCTTGGTGATCGCCATCGCCGACGACGTCGGTCTGTCGTCGTCGCAGAACGAGCAGGATTCGCGTTTCTGGGGCCGCTTTGCGCATTTGCCAATGTTCGAGCCGGCAGATTCGCAGGAAGCCTACGAGATGACCAAGGCGGCGTTCGATCTTTCCGAGCGCTTTCAGTGCCCGGTGATCCTGCGCCTGACTACGCGCATCTGCCACGTCAAGGCACTGGTTACCGTCGGTGAGCGCAGCGCTCATGCGGCCGCCGGTTTCAAGAAAGACGTCGCGCGCTGGGTGATGACGCCGGCGGGTGCCGGGCGGCGCATTCCGTTGATGTTCGAGCGCGAAAAGGCGCTGCGCGGAGAGGCCGAGGACTCGGTGCTCAATTTCGTTACCGAGGGCGCTGACAAGCGTGTTGGCTTCGTCACTTCCGGCCCGGCCACCATGCACGTGCGCGAGTCGTTTCCCGACGCGCCGGTGCTGAAGCTGGGCTTCTCCTGCCCATTGCCGCTGGAGCGCATTCGCACTTTCGCTGCCACGGTCGACAAGCTGGTTGTGGCGGAGGAAGTCGAGCCGTTGATCGAAATGGAACTCAAGGCCAACGGTATCGCCTGTCTGGGCAAGGATATCCTGCCGCGCCAGGGCGAATTGGCGCCGCATGTCTTGAAGCCCGCAATCGCCAAGCTGCTGGGCGAACCGGTGCCGCAGAACCTTGCCGCGCCGACGGCGGTATTTCCCCGGCCGCCGACCATGTGCGTCGCCTGCCCCCACCTCGGCGTCTATTACACGCTGTCGCAGTTGAAGAACATCACCATCTCCGGCGACATCGGTTGCTACACGCTCGGGGCCGGGCATCCCTGGAACGCCCTCGACACGACGATTTCCATGGGTGCCTCGATGGGCATCGCCATGGGCCTCGACAAGGGTCGTGGTGACTCCGACAAGGACAAGCGCATCCTCGCCGTGATCGGCGACTCGACCTTCATGCACATGGGTATGCAGGGCCTGCTCGACATCGTGTACAACAAGGGTAACGTCACGGTGCTGCTGCTCGACAACCGCGCCGTGGGCATGACCGGCGGCCAGAACAATCCCGGCAACGGTCGCGACCTGTACGGCAATCCGGCGCCGCGGGTCGATTTCGCCAAGCTGGTCGAGTCGCTGGGCGTCAAGCCCGAGCGCATCCACGTCGTCGATCCCTATCTCTTGCCGGTGCTGTTCAAGACGATCCGCGAAGAAACCAAGATACCCGAGGTGTCGGTGATCATCACCAACCAGCCTTGTGTGCTGGTGGACGACTACAAGCAGCAGCAGCCGTTCAAAGTCATCGACGACAAGTGCACCGGCTGCGGCAATTGCGTCGAAGTCGGCTGCCCGGCGATCCACGTCATGCGCCGTGAAAAGGCGATCAAGCCTTCGGGCAAGGAAGTGGAACTGCAGTTCGTCCAGATCGAGACGGCGGCCTGTACCGGCTGCGGCCTGTGCGTGCAGCCCTGCGCGCCGGATGCCATCGTCAAGGTTGCAGCCGGCGAGCCGGTAAGTATTCTGAAGAGGCACTGATGGAACAGCAAGCAACCAACATTCTCGTCGTCGGCATCGGCGGCCAGGGCGTCATGACGGCAACCGAGATTCTCGCCGAGGCGGCGATCGCCCTGGGCAATGACGCCAAGAAGACCGAAGTGGCCGGNNGCCGGCACCGCGGATCTCCTGCTCGCCTTCGAGGCGGCCGAGGCGTTGCGCTGGTGCCACATGTTGCGACCGGGCGGCCTGGTGTTGATGAATACGGCGAAGCTGGTGCCGCCGGTGGTGAACATCGGGCTCTACGATTACCCGGCCGATCCGGTGGCGGAAATTCGCAGTCACGGCTACCAGGTGCGCGCTTTCGACGCCCAGGCCATCGCCATGGAACTCGGCGAGATCAAGCTCGGCAACACCGTGATGCTCGGTGCGCTCGGCGACCACCTGCCATTCCCGGCCGAGGTGCTGCTGGAGGCCATCGTCAAGCGCTTCTCGGCGCGTAAGCCGCAGCTGGTGGAACTCAACCGCCGTGCCTTCGAAGCCGGCCGCGCTGCCGCCAAGGCCGCGAGCGCCGAGAGGATCGCTGCGTGAGCGCGCGCCTGATCGACGGCAATGCCCTTTCGACCAGCATTCGTGGCCAACTGGCCGAGCGTGCGGCGGTGTTGAAGGCGAAGGGCGTGACCCCCTGCCTGGCGGTCATCCTGGTTGGCGAAGATCCGGCGTCGCAGGTCTATGTGCGCAACAAGGTCAATGCTTGCGAAAAGATCGGCATGCCTTCGCTGCAGGATGTCTATCCGGTGGACGTTGATCCGGCCGTCGTCTTCGCCCGCATCGCCGCCCTCAACGCCGATCCGGCGGTGCACGGCATCCTGGTGCAACTACCGTTGCCGAAGCATTTCGATGCCACGGCGGTGCTCGCGGCCATTGCGCCGGACAAGGACGTCGACGGCTTCCACGCCGAGAACGTCGGCTCGCTGATGCAAGGCAAGTCGCGCTTTATCCCCTGCACGCCCTACGGCATCATGAAGATGCTGGCGAGCGAAGGTGTCAGGATCGCCGGCGCCGAAGCGGTGGTCGTCGGCCGCAGCAACATCGTCGGCAAGCCGATGGCCATGCTGCTCTTGGCGCAGAACGCGACGGTGACCATCTGCCATTCGCAGACAATAGATCTGGCCTTTCATACCCGTCGCGCCGACATCCTCGTCGCCGCGATCGGTCGCGAGCGGATGATCACCGGCGACATGATCAAGCGGGGCGCGACGGTCATCGATGTCGGCATGAACCGCTACAGCAGCGGGCCGAAACAAGGCAAACTTTGCGGCGACGTCGATTTCGACACCGCCAGAGAAGTCGCCGGACTGATCACGCCGGTGCCCGGCGGCGTCGGCCCGATGACCATCACCATGCTGCTCGCCAATACCCTCGAATCGGCAGAAAGGGCGCTGCAATGACCAAGAAGAAGCCTCTTGTTGGAATCGTCCTGGGATCGGATTCCGATTGGCCGATCATGAAGGCTTGCGCCGAGACGCTGAAGGATTTCGGCGTCGCCTGCGAGGCCAGGGTGCTCTCTGCGCACCGCACGCCCGATGCGGCGCTCGACTACGCCAGCAGTGCCGCCGCGCGCGGCATGAAGGTGTTGATCGGCGCGGCGGGCGGTGCCGCGCATCTGGCCGGCGTCCTGGCCGCCAAGACGGAGTTGCCGGTGCTGGCGGTGCCGATGCCCTCGAAGCACTTGCAGGGCCTGGATTCATTGCTGGCGATGGTGCAGATGCCGGCGGGGATTCCGGTGGCCACCTTTGCCATCGGCGAAGCCGGCGCCACCAACGCAGCACTGTTTGCCATTTCGATCTTGGCGCTCGAGGATGCCGCGCTGGCGAAGAAGCTGGCGGATTTCCGCGCCAGGCAGACGGCCAAGATATTGGCAAAGACGCTGCCGGAAGTTTGATGGCCACGCCAATCGAGCAGGCGGCCGCCCTGCTGCGGGCAGGTGAGTTGGTTGCCTTTCCGACCGAGACCGTCTACGGCCTCGGTGCCGCTGCCGGCAACCCGACTGCGGTGGCGAAGATCTTCGCCGCCAAGGGTCGGCCGGCCGATCATCCGCTGATCGTGCATCTGCCCGGCGACGACCATCTCGAGCGCTGGGCGCGTGACATTCCCGCTGCTGCGTATGAACTGGCGGAGGCCTTTTGGCCCGGGCCACTGACCCTGATCCTCAAGCGCCAACCCGGCGTCAGCGATGCAATTACCGGCGGCCAGGATACCGTCGGCTTGCGCGTGCCCGGACATCCGCTGGCACTCGAGCTGCTGCGCGCCTTCGGCGGCGGTGTCGCGGCGCCGTCGGCCAACCGCTTCGGCCGCATCAGTCCGACCACGGCGCAGCACGTGCGCGACGATCTCGGCGCTGCTGTGGCCATGGTCCTCGACGGCGGTGCCTGTAGCGTTGGCATCGAATCGACGATCGTCGACCTGTCGTCCGGTGAGTCGCGCATCCTGCGTCCGGGCATGGTCTCGGCGGTGGACCTGGGGCGCGTGCTCGGCCTCATGCCCACGATTGGCACCGCCGCCGCTCCTGATGGTGTGCCGCGCGTTTCGGGCGCGCTGGAATCGCACTACGCGCCGCGAACGCCGCTTGTGCTGCTGCCGCCGGATGCGGTCATTTTCGCCGTTCGTGGAGCCTTGGCGAACAACGAGCGGCTGGCGGTGCTGGCACCGATGGCTTGTCCAATCTCGGACCCACGCATCGTCTGGTGTCAGGCGCCGTCGGAGCCGGCCACCTTTGCCCGTGACCTCTACGCCAACCTGCGCGCGCTCGATGCGGCCGGCTGCAGCCGCATCGCCGTCCAGAGGCCGCCACAAAGCGACGGCTGGCAGGCGGTGAACGATCGCTTGCGCCGCGCTGCCGCGTCGGCGTAAGCGTTCTAGCCCAGTTCGATCAACAAGTCCTTCGGTTCGACACAGTCGCCTGGGGCGACCAGCACCTTGACGACCGTGGCGTCGCGCTCGGCGGTGACGGCGGTTTCCATCTTCATGGCTTCGATGGATACCAGTGGTCCGCCGCGACTGACCTTCTGTCCG
>PMIF01000245.1:7639-14128 GCA_003157035.1 Rhodocyclaceae bacterium | reverse complement strand
GATGTCCTTCTCCTGAAAGTCGGAGGTGAAGTTCATTTCGCAGAAAGTGTCCACACCCGTGGTGCCGACGTAGTAGTTGCGACGGCCGCCGCGCGCATACTGGCCGCAACCGATTGGGCCGTGCGAGATCGAGATCATGTCCTTGATCGGACCCCAGACCACGCCCTTGGAACCGGCGTAGGCACAGCCGCGCATGGTCATGACGCCTGGCAGCGACTTGCGGTTGGAGGTGATGCACTTCTTCGAGGACTCAAGCTCCTTGTCGTTCACCATCAGGTGCTTGGCCCGATCCTTCTTGGCCTTTTCGGGATAGACCTCAAGCACCTCTTCGATGAGGGCCTGGGTTTCTTCGCGTGTCAGCGCAGCCATGTTGCTTCTCCTTGTCGGACGTCGGCACCAATCTGTGCACGACGTCCCGGTGGATTGATGACAGTGTCTTAGGCAGCAGCGGCAGCCAGTTCGGCGGCGGTCTTGCCGATGATGGAGGTATCTTCGACTTCCATGATGCCGAACTCCATCAGCAGTTCTTCCAGCGCTTCCATTTCGATCGGCGTCGGGATAACGAACTTCTTGTTATCGACGATCTTCTTGGCCAGGGTGCGGTACTCGTCGGCCTGCGCGTGGGTCGGGTCATATTCGACCACCGTCATGCGGCGAATCTCGGCGTGCTGAACGACGTTGTGGCGCGGCACGAAGTGGATCATCTGGGTACCCAGCTTCTCGGCCAGGGCGATGATCAGTTCGTCTTCGCGGTCGGTGTTGCGGCTGTTGCAGATCAGGCCGGCCAGGCGCACACCGCCCGAGTTGGCATACTTGACGATGCCCTTGGCGATGTTGTTGGCAGCGTACATGGCCATCATTTCGCCGGAGCAGACGATGTAAATTTCCTGCGCCTTGTTCTCGCGGATCGGCATGGCGAAACCACCGCAGACCACGTCGCCGAGCACGTCGTAGAAAACGAAGTCGAGGTCATCGGTGTAGGCGCCTTCTTCTTCAAGGAAGTTGATGGCGGTGATGACGCCGCGGCCGGCGCAACCGACTCCGGGCTCAGGGCCACCGGACTCGACGCACTTGACGCCGCCATAACCGACGTTCATCACGTCTTCCAGCTCGAGGTCTTCCACCGAACCGGCCTCGGCAGCCAGCTGCATGACGCTGGTCTGCGCCTTGCTGTGCAGGATGAGACGAGTCGAGTCGGCTTTGGGGTCGCAGCCGACGATCATTACCTTGTGACCAGCTTCGGCCAGAGCCGAGACCAGATTCTGGGTGGTGGTAGACTTGCCGATGCCACCCTTGCCGTAGATGGCGCATTGACGCAGTTTAGCCATGGTGCAATCTCCTTATCTCTGAAGTCTGTCGGGTGTTGGGCAAATCCCGTGTTCCCGAGAGGTAGATGGCAAGGAGCGTGCCACCGGCTCTGACTATAACTAACATATTGAAATGAATGATCTAACAGCGGCGCTGGCAATAACGACGAAGCACGACATCGACCATGAGTTTTGTCGCACTTCCGACAATGTGTCGACGACGCTGCCTTCCTACGCCCGGCTATCCATCAATCGCTGCAGCCTGCCCGCAGTCATCCTCGGTAGCCTGACGTTTCAGCGCCACCCGACGCCGCTGGCGCTCGATGGCGTCCTCGAACTGCACAGCGATCTCTTTCAACTGCTCGACCGCGAAGCTGGCCCAGCCGAGCGCGCGCGCCTGTTCCGCGATTACGAGGCAGCTCACTTCTGCCTCGACCACCTCGAGGAAGCCGGGCTCGACCACCGCTCGAAGGCAGCCGACAGCGAGTCGCGGCGCGGTCGCGGCCGTGCCAAGGCCAATTGGCTGCGCGTGCTGCGCGGTTGGAGCTTCGATGCCGATGGCCGCGAGGGCGCCGTGCTCAAGGGCTGGGTGGAATCGCGCTTCGGCCTGCTGCCGCGCTTTCACGGCGAACCCTTGCGCGATTTCGTCTCGCCCGCCTACCAGCGCTACCTGGAAATGCGCTCTGCAGGCCTCTACGGTACCAACGCGCTGGAGGCCCAGCTGGATCTTCTCTATGCCTTCGGCCAGTACGAGTTCGCGCGGCGCCAGCTGCCGCCGAAGCTCACCTTGTACCGCGGCATCAACCGCCTTGCCGAACACGAAGTGTTGGCCGTCGATGGCGACGGCCAGGTGGTGCTGTTCAACAACATGGTGTCGTTCACCAGCTCGCGCGAACGTGCCGGCGAGTTCGGCGACTACATCCTCGAGGCCGAGGTACCGACCACCAAGGTATTCTTCCATTGCGGACTGCTGCCCGACCAGTTGAAGGGCGAGGACGAGCATCTGGTCATCGGCGGCGTCTATCGGGTGCGCCTGGCCACGATGTAGGTTGTGCCATCCTGGGCGCGAATATTGCGTGTCATCTCTCACCCAAAGGAGACTGACATGATTCCGACAAAACTTCGCCACGCACTGATTGCGGGCATCACCGACGGCGGCATCGTGCCCTACCTCGGTCCTGGCGTCCTCGCCGACGTTCGCCATGCCACGACCGGCGCGCCGATGCCGGCAACCAGCGACGAACTGATCCTGGCCATGAACGGGGGCAAACCAATGTCGCCCAAGCTGATGTACGAATTCCCGCGTGCGGCCATGAATGTCGAACTCAAGCGTGGCCGCTCGGCGGTGACCAAGTTCCTCGACGCTACCTACAACGCGCCTTGGACTCGCTCTGCGGTCCATGACTGGTTGAAGGCACTGCGCCCAGCCTACGTCATCGATATCAACCGCGATACGCAACTGATCGATTCCTACGCCGGTATTCCGCACACCTTGATTCTCGGCTGCGCCCGCCTGGGCGGCAGCGATTTCCGTTTCAAGCTGTTCGCCCACGACGGCGATCACTACAGCGCCATCGCGCCCGAGCAGGCCGCAGAAGGCCTGCCGGTGCTATTCAAACCGATGGGCGCAGCGAAACCGCAGTCGACCTATATTGCCTCGGATGCCGACTATGTCGACTACATCACCGAGCTGATGGGCGGCTTTGCCGTGCCGGCTTTCGTCAAGCAATTGCGCCGCGACAAGCGCTACCTGTTTGCCGGCATCCGCTTCAACCGCGACAGCGAACGCATGGTCATGTCGGATCTGATCTACGGTGGCGGCTGTCCCGCCGGCTGGGCGTTGATCGAGAAACCGACCGACAAGGAGCGCCGCTTCCTCGACCGCATGGCCATTGAGATCATCGAGGGCGACATTGCCGAATTGATCGGCCCTGCTCAGTCGATCGCAGCCTGAATCAGCCGCCGCGCCTGCTCGGCGCAGGCTTCGCGCATCGCCGGATCGAGCGCCTTCAGCCAGCGCGGCGGCAGCGCATCGCGACCATAGATGCTCCCGGCGAGCATGCCGGCAATCGCGCCGGTGGTGTCGGCGTCACCGCCGCGATTGACCACGTCGATGAGACATTCCTCGAAGCTGCCGGTATCGAGCAAGGCCTGCAACACGGCTTGCAGGGTCTCGACCACCCAGCCGCTCGGATTCTCGCGCCGTCGGGGCCGGTAGGCAAAGATGGTATGGCCTTCGACAAGGGGACGGACGCAACGTCGATAGACGCCGCGCAGTCCGCCGCCGCCGATTCCCTCCTGCACCGCCAGGGCGAGAAACTCCGCAGCGGCATCCGAATCGGCATTGTTGTGGGTGACGTGCGACTGCGCGCGGACAGCGGCACGCACGGCGTCTTCGCCTTGACCGAGCGTGGCCAGGGCCACCGGCAGCACCCGCATCGCCGCACCGTTGCCGGCATCGTATTCAGAAGGCGGTGCCTCGGGTTCGCCGCTGCGCCGAAAAGCCACCAGGTTGCGCCGCACCGTGTTGCCGATATCCACTGGCTTGCGTCGCATCCATTGATCGAAAGCCTGCGCGCAAGCCAGCGGCTCGACCCGACCGTCGCTGGCCAGGATGGCTTCGCCAAGCGCCAGGCTCATAGTCGTATCGTCGGTGACTGTGCCGGGTTTCAGGCGCAGCCAGCCGCCACCGCGAATTTCGCGGTGCACGCCGTATTGACTGCGGATTTCTCGCGGCGTCATGAACTCGACCGTGGCGCCGAGCGCGTCGCCCAGCGCCAGGCCAAGATAGGCCGCCTCGGCGCGGCTGATCAGCTCAGCGGCTTGGATACTCGACGAGGATATCCTCATCGCGGATGACCATCTGGCAGGCGAGCCGCCATTCGTTGGGCGGGAAATCGTCGATCATCATCTGGTCGATTTGCTTCTGGCTGATCTTGCCCATTTCCTTCAGCACCTTCTGCTCGCGCTCGTTGAGCGGGTTGCCCAGGCGCGGCTTGTTGCGATCGATGACTTTGACCTTGACCAGGCAGGTGCCACACTCGCCGTCGCCGCAGGAAAAGTCAATCGGAATGTGATTATCCTTGGCGATTTGCAAAATGGTCTGGGTGAGGCTGCCGGCCACGGCATAGACGGTCTTGTCCTTGTGCAGCGGACTGGAAAAGGTAACGAGGGCCATACGGTGCTCCTGTGAGTTGAGTGGATTTCGCTTATGCCGGCTTGACGACGATCTCGCCGCCAAGCACCTGCGCCTGGCAGGCCAGGCGATGATGACTCGGCGCCAGGTTGTCCTTGAGGACCTGATCTTCGAGCAGTGACGGTGCCGCCAGATTCTCATAGCCCGAGACGACCTTGGTCAGGCAAGTGCAGCACTCGCCTTCCCGGCAGCCGTAGGTGATGCCGGCACCGATCTTTTCCGACACCTCGATCAAGCGCGTCCCCGCTGGCACTGTGACCGTAACGCCAACGTCTTCGAAGGTGACTTTCGCTTTTGGCATTTGCTTTCCTTTCAGGCCAGGGCGGCCATGTCAATGGATTTCGCTTCGTTGCGGCCGGTGAGATGCTGGGCCATCGCTTCACCGAGCGCCGTGCACTCGGCGAGTTCGTCGGCGGTCGGCACCAGTTTGGCGCGCACGCCCTTCACTGGCACCCGCAGCTTGAGTCCGCGCAAGCGGTCCTCGATCATGGCCACGGCTTCGCCGCTCCAGCCGAAGGAACCGAAGGCGGCCCCCAGCTTGCCGCGCACGCCGACCACCGCCAGCGAAGAAAGCAGATCCCACACCGGCTTCACCGCGTCGCCGTTGATGGTTGGGCTGCCGATGACGATGCCATCCGCGCCTTCGATGAGATCGACGAATGGCGCCACCTCACTGCCCTCAAGATCGTAGAGCGACACGCGCACACCGCCGGCAGATTCGGCTCCGGCAGCGACGGCCTCGGCCATGTGCCGCGTGTTGCCGTAGGCCGAAATGTAGAACACCAGGAGCGTCGGTTCCTGACCGCCATAGCGACTAGGGGCAGAAAGAACCCGGTAGCGTTCCAGGTGGCGACGCGGCTCACCGCGCAGCACCGGACCGTGCGCCGGCGCGATAAGCCGGATCGGCAGCGGATCGATCAGCGCCAGCGCCTCGCGGACGTAAGCACCAAACGGCCGCATGATATGCGCGTAGTAGTAGTCGAAGGAAAAGCGAAAGTCGCCGACGACGTCGTCGAACAAACGCCGGTCACAGAAATGGCAGCCGAACAAATCGCCGGAGAACAGAATGCCCGCCTCCGGCAAATACGTGCACTGCGTGTCAGGCCAGTGCAGATACGGCGTTTGCAGGAACTGCAGATTGCGATCGCCAAGGCTGAGCGAGTCGCCGGTGGTCACCGCCGTGTAAGTGAGGCTGTCGCCGCCCAGCAGTCCCTTGAGCATGGACCGGGCGCGCGTCGATATGTAGAGCCTGGCTTGCGGTGCCCGCCGAAGCAGTTCGGGCAGCGCGCCGGTATGGTCGGGCTCGAGATGGTTGAGGACGATGACACGAATCTCGTCGTAGCTCGCCACTGACTCCAGGCGCCGGAAGAATTCGTCGGCGAACTCTTCCTTGACGGTATCGATGACCGCCACCCCGCCGCTGCCACGCACGGCGTAAGCGTGGTAGCTGGTGCCGTTTGCCGTGCGCAGGATGATGTCGAAGATGCGCAAGTCGGGATCGAACGCCCCGATCCAGTGCACACCGGGAGCGACTTCGACCGCGCCCTCAGGCGTCCGTGCCGCAGTGCCCATGGCCGTCCTCGTGGCCCTGGCAGTGATGCCCGGTATCGTGCCGGCAGGCTTCAGGATCTCCCTCGATGGCAACGCCAGGCAGACCGATCCAGGCGTGCACGGCGGCAGCGTCGAAGCCGACATGGCGCTTGCCATCGACTTCCATGAGCGGGCGCCGTATCAGCAGCGGGTGTTTCTGCAGCAAAGCCAGAGCCAACTCTTGATCGCAGGCCTCGGGAACGATCTCGCCACTCTTCACTGCCGGTGAATTGCGGTTGAACCAGTCGGCCACCGGTAAGGGAGAAAAGTAAGCCAGAAGCTCCGCGCGCGTCCAGCGCACGTCAAGCAAGCTACGGGCGACCACGGTATGGCCTCCGGCCTGCAAGAGTCTCTTCTGCTCCGCATTGCCCGCGCAGCCGGGCTTTTCGTAAAAAG
>PMIF01000245.1:0-7573 GCA_003157035.1 Rhodocyclaceae bacterium | reverse complement strand
AGGAGGCATGCGCCCCCCTGTGGGTGGCAGCGAGCCGGTTTTGTGACCGAAGGGAATCCCCGTGGGGCGAGCGTGGGGGGCCATATTCATGCGCACCTTTGCGCCGGCGCTGGCGTCCGCAGTTTTCCGGCCGCACGCATTTCCTGCCAAACGGCCACCAGCGCTGCCTCGATAGGCTCCATGGGATGCTCGCCGTTGGGCGCGATGCCGGCGGCTTCCAGGCGACCCCAGGGCTCGAAGCCGATCTTCGCGCACAGCACGGCTTCGCAACCGGCCAGCGCCGCGATGATATTGCCCAGCACATCTTCCTCATCGCCGCAGGTATCACCGCCGCTGCAATAGTTGGCGGTCTTGCGGTGTCCGACCAGCTTGGCGGCTGTCGCCGTGACTTGGTAGATCAGGAACTCGCGGGCATGACCGAAATGCTCGTTGATAAGGCCGCCACCCTTGGTCGCGACCGCCATCAGCACCGGCCGGCCTTCGTCGGCCGACGGCTTGCGACGATGGAAGCTGATCACGGCCTGCGGTGCGGGCGTCTCGGCGCGGCGCTGCTGCTCTTCCAGGGCCGCCGTGATCTTCCGCTTCGTCGCATCGCGCACCGCTTTCGCACTGGCGAGGAATGCTTCGTCGATCTGCATGTCGGCGATCTTGTCGAGCGTGAACTCAGCGCCACGGTCCTCGCCGAGCAGGCCGACGGCATCGGCACGACACTGGCGACAATGGCGCATCATGTTCATATCGCCTTCGCAGGCGTCCTGAAGATCCTTCAGTTCCTCGGCGCTCGGACTGCGCTGCGCCATGAGGCCGTAGAAGGTGCCGTGCTCGGCTTCGGCAATCAACGGCATGACGTTGTGCAGGAAGGCGCCCTTGGCCTTGACCACCTTCGAGACCTCCTTGAGGTGCTGGTCATTGACACCGGGGATCAGCACCGAATTGACCTTGACCAGGATGCCCCGCGCCACCAGCATCTCCAGGCCGAGTTGCTGCCGCTCGATCAGGATGCGCGCGGCCTCGCGACCGCGAACGCGCTCGCCCTGCCAGAAGATCCACGGATAGATCTGCGCACCGACGTCCGCATCGACACAGTTGATGGTGATGGTGACGTGGTCGATGTTGCAGGCCGCCAGGGCCTCGACATGGTCGGGCAGGGCAAGGCCGTTGGTCGACACGCAAAGCTTGATGTCAGGCATCTTTTCCGCGATGCCGCGGAAGGTGGCGAAGGTTCGCTCGGGATTGGCCAGAGGATCACCCGGACCAGCAATGCCGAGCACCGACATCTGCGGAATCGCCGCGGCCACCGCCAATGTCTTCTTGACCGCCTGCTCAGGCGTCAGTACTTCGGAAACGACACCGGGCCGCGACTCGTTGGCGCAGTCGTACTTGCGGTTGCAGTAATGGCACTGGATGTTGCAGGCCGGAGCCACAGCCACGTGCATGCGTGCATAGTGGTGATGGGCCTTTTCTGAATAGCAGGGATGGTCCTCGACCTTGCGGCGGATATGCTCGGGCATACCCGCCATCTGGTCGGCTTTGGAACCACAGCTTCCGGCGGTGCAACCGCTCTTGGGGACGATCGAGGATACGTTGGGGTCGGGGGTCACTTTGTTCGCTCCGGGTTGGCCTCAGCCTACCTAGAGCAATCGCCATGCCCAACCCTACCCTTACTCCACCACTCTGTTAACACGCTGATTAAAAGGAGCTTCCCAGGCTCAACTGCGGAATGGCGAGCGTTTGTCGGTCATGTCGCAAATCCGACAACCGATCGGCAGCCGCCTGGTGTTGCGTTTTGTGCAGTTTGATCCGGGCCTGAATACACGTCCGGTGCGGCAGCGCAACGAACGACAATTTCTCGTGATATAGTCAAATTTGATTCATCCGTTGTCCCTTTGTGCCTTACTCGCTTCCGCCGCTAAAGTCGCTCCGAGCCTTCGAATCCGCGGGTAGGCACCTCAGTTTTCGCAAGGCCGCGGCCGAGTTGCATGTCACTCCGGCCGCGATCAGTCACCAGATCAAATTGCTCGAGGATCACCTCGGCGTTCAGCTCTTTCGGCGCATGACGCGCGCCATCGAACTGACCGAAGTCGGCCGCGCCTTCCTGCCCAAACTCAACGACGGGTTCGAACGGGTCGCCCAGGCGGTCAACAGCGTGCGCAGCTATCAGGAATCCGGCACGCTGGCGGTGTGCGTACCCCCCCTGTTCGGCGCCAAATGGCTGACACCACGGATTCACGGCTTCGTCGCGGCCTTTCCGGACATCGACATCCGCCTGTCGACAAGCATCCGCCTGGTCGACCAACGCCGCCCCGGACTGACCATCGTCGCCGGCGAATGCGAAGTCGACGAACCCGACATCACCATCCGCTTTGGCCGCGGCCGCTATTCTGGCTGCCAGGTGGACAAACTGTTCGAAGTTAGCTTCACGCCCTTGTGCAATTCGCAGCTGCTTTCAGCCAAGAACCCGCTGCGCACGCCCGCCGACCTGCGCCACCACCTGTTGTTGCATGATGACCTCCACCGTATCAGCGACGGCTGGGCGACCTGGGAACAATGGCTGCAAGCGGCCACCGCCGATGAGGTGGATGCCAACCGCGGCCCGCACTTCAGCCAACCGCAACTGTGCATCGATGCCGCCATCGATGGCGCCGGCATCCTGCTTGGCGCCCGGGAGGTCCTCGCCCTCGACATCGCCGCCGGCCGCCTGGTAGCGCCATTCCCGCAGGTCCTGGAGACCTCTGCCTCGTACTACATCGTCAGTTGCACGCAAACCGCCGACCACCCGAAGATCGCCGCCTTCCGCCGCTGGTTGATCGAGGAAGCGCGGCGACCGAGCGCCGAAGCAGCGACCTAATCGACGAGATTTCGTCGCCGACGGTCGATCAGCGCCCCTTCGGCATCCAGCAGTTCTACTTCCAGCGGCATCTTGCCCAAAGCGTGGGTCGCGCATGACAGGCAGGGATCGTAAGCGCGGATAGCAACCTCGATATGGTTGAGCAGTCCCTCGGTAACCTCCTTGCCGCACAGATGCTCACGGGCAACATGGCGCACGGCCTCGTTCATCGCCTGGTTGTTGTTGGTCGTGGACACGATCAGATTGCAGAAACTCACGAGGTCGTTGTCATCCACGCGATAGTGGTGGATGAGCGTACCGCGCGGTGCCTCGATGACGCCAACCGCCTCGCTTACGCGCTGGCCGTGCTCGACCAGCAGATCCCTGCCGACGATATCCGGGTCATCGAGAAGTTCGCGGATCACCTCGGCGGCATGCAGCAGCTCGATCAATCGCGCCCAGTGATACAGCAGCGCGCCATGCGCTGGTCGACCCCCGGCCAGCGCCATGAAGTCTTGTCGCTCGACTTCCGCCAACGCCGACGGGATGAAGTCGCAGGTCTGCACACGTGCCAGCGGCCCCACTTTGTACCAGCCGGCATCCTTGCCCAGCGAGCGGATGTGCGGGAACTTCATGTAGCTNNACATCGTCGAAGACGATGCCGCCAGCCGCATCGCGGACGCGCAAACGACCGTGATAGAGATCAAGGGCGCCGTTGTCGCCGACCAGCGCCAGCATGTTCGACGCGACGGCGCCGAAGCCGCGATAGAAGGCTGCATCGGTCTCGTAAAGCCCCTTCAGCAGCTGTACGGCATCGCGGCTCCAGGCGATCATGCAATCGATATCACGGCGCAGAACATCGCGGTCCTCGCTCGCCAGCGGCTTGTTCATGCCGCCAGGGATGGCGGCGGCACCATGGACGCGCTTGCCGGCCACCATGCGGATCACCTCCTGGCCATACTTGCGCAACAACACGCCCTGCTTGGCGATTTCCGGATGAGCGGCAACCACGGTGACGATATTGCGCCGCGTATGGTCGCTATCGAAACCAAGCAAAAGGTCAGGCGAAGCGAGATGGAAGAAGTGCACGGCATGGGACTGCAGTGTCTGGCCGTAGTGGAGCAGCCGGCGCAATTTCTCGGCGCTCGGCGTCAGCACTGACGCGCCAACGATGACATCCATCGCCTTGGCCGAGGCCAGGTGATGGCTCACCGGGCAGATACCGCACAAGCGCTGCACCATCACCGGCACTTCCCAGAACGGCCGGCCTTCGATAAACGTCTCGAAGCCGCGGAATTCGACGACATGCAGGCGCACCTGATGCACCTTGTTGTTCTCGTCGAGCAGCAGTGTGACCTTGCCGTGGCCTTCGACGCGCGTCACCGGATCGATGGCGACACGGCGCAGGGTTTGCGGATTGCTGGCAGTTTCCAGTTGAGACATCTGTTGCTCCATTCAGTCGAGACGCAGCAGCGGATGCTCGATGCGCGGCGTCCGGCCGGTGATGAGGTCGGTGAGAAATTTCCAGATGGCATCGCCCGAGGGCGGGCAGCCGGGCACGAAGTAGTCGACGCGCACCACCTCATTCACGGGATGCACCTGATCGAGCAGCAACGGCAGTTCCGGATCATTGGGCAACAGACCGAATTCGCCACCCGGCATGTCGCAATAGACGCGCTTCAGGCATTCGCGCACGTCAAGCTGGTTGCGCATGGCCGGCAGCCCGCCATTGACTGCACAGGCGCCAAGGGCGACGAGCACCTTGCAATTACGGCGCAATTCGCGCAGCACATGCACGTTCTCGGCGTTGCAAACGGCGCCTTCGATGAGGCCGATGTCGCATGGCCCGCAGACCTTGATGTCGGTGATCGGCGAACGGTCGAACTCGATCAGTTCGACCAGTTCCAGAATGCGCTCGTCGATGTCGAGGAAGGACATGTGGCAGCCGAAGCAACCGCCCAGCGACGTGGTGGCGACGCGCAGCTTGCGCGCCGGCAGATCGGCAGGATGATTCATCGTTCACACCTCCCTGGTTGCCAGGCGTTTGACCTGGGCACTGATCGGCTCGCGGTCATAGACACGCTCACCAATAGGCACCACATAGCCAACACGCTTCTTGAGAATGGCGCCGACTGGACAAACTGTGGCGGCCTTGTCGTCAACGGCGAAGTTGCTGTCACCGAGTTGGCCGGTCGGCGAGTTGACGACCAGGTGCGATTCCCGTCCGCGCCCGGCCAGGCGGAAGACGCTCTTGCCATCGACATCACGGCTGGCACGGACGCAGAGTTCGCACATGATGCAACGGTTGCGGTCNNTTGCCTTCGACGAACAGCATTTGCAGCAGCACGCGCCGCCTGCCGTTGAGTTCCGGCGTGTTGCTCTCGACCTCCTGGCCCGGCAGCGCCCGCGCCGTACAGGCAGAGCCATTGCGCCCGTTGATGGTGACCGTGCACAGCTTGCAGCTGCCGTGAGGTGTGAACTGCGGGTGATGACAAAGGTGGGGAATGAAGATCCCCGCGGCCAGAGCCGCCTGCAAAATGCTCTGGCCTTCCGCGAATGCCACCGGCTGGCCGTCGATGAAGAAAGTGTTGTTGGGTGCGTTCATGCTTCCACTCCAAGATGGGCAGCGGCGTCATCGCGGCCGGTCAGTTCCCGGGTTTTGGCGAGCGCCGCGTCGAGATCGAAAGCCGGCTCAAAATCCACCGCCTTCAGGCGCCGTTCGTAGGACGGCCGAAACTTCTGCACAGTATCGAAAATGGCATTGCAGGCAGTCTGACCGAGACCACAGTGGCTGCTGGTCCGCATCACCTGATGCAGGCGCAGGATCTCGTTCATCTCGTACTGGGTGCCGCGACCGGCGGCGATCTTGTCCATCAGGTTGGCCACCAGTGCCGTGCCGACCCGGCAGGGCGTGCAGAAGCCACAACTCTCGTGGGCGAAGAAGTGGGCGAAGTTGCGCGCCACTTCGAACATGTCGCGCGTCTTGCCGAAGATCATGAAAGCGCCGGCGCTGGGAACGTCCTCAAAGGCAATACGGCGGCCGAACTCGCGCTCGGAAAGGCAGATACCCGAGGCACCGCTCACCTGCACGGCGATGGGGTTCCTGGCGCCGCAATCCTCCAGCACCTGGGCCACGCGCAC
This sequence comes from Rhodocyclaceae bacterium, assembly GCA_003157035.1. Taxonomy (GTDB): domain Bacteria; phylum Pseudomonadota; class Gammaproteobacteria; order Burkholderiales; family Rhodocyclaceae; genus Fen-999. The sequence continues at coordinate 1,605 of PMIF01000245.1, read as the reverse complement.
GCCGAAGGGATACTCGTAAAGGCCGGGGCGCTCGCAATCGCCGGCAACGGAGATGATCTTGGTGCCCGTCGACTGCTTGGTTCCCTGCCCCTCGTACCAGGCGCCGCCATTGATGGCGATCTCCAGGGTCTTGCATAGCGTTTCGACGTTGTTCACCACCGTCGGTTTGCCATCGTAGCCGCTGGTGACCGGGAAAGGCGGCCGAATGCGCGGCCGCCCGGGTTTGCCTTCCAGCGATTCGATCAACGCCGACTCCTCGCCGCAGACATAGGCGCCGGCACCGAGATGGATGTCGATATCGAAGCTGAAGCCGGGAACACCGCAAATTTCATCGCCCAGCAGGTTCTGGTCGCGCATCTGCGCCAATTGCGCCTGCAAGGCGTCGAGCAAATAGCGGTATTCGGCACGCAGGTAGACGAAGCCCTTGCTGGCGCCCACCGTGTAGGCCGCCAGCGTCATACCCTCGAAGACGCGCCCGGCGAAACTTTGCAGCAGTACGCGGTCCTTGAAGGTGCCGGGCTCGCCTTCGTCCGCGTTGCAGACGATGTAGCGTTTGTCGCCGGGCGCGTTTCGACAGGCTTCCCATTTGACGCCGGTGGTAAAGCCGGCGCCGCCGCGACCACGCAGGTTGGCGCGCTTGAGTTCAGCCAACATGCCTTGCGGACCGCGCCCGATGGCGGCGCGCAGCGCGTCACCGGGCACCCAGGTGGAGCCCAGTAGCATGTCGGCGCGACGGATATTGTTGTCGACCTTGAAGTACTCGGCCGGCCAATCGGCGAGCGGCACGGCACTCTTCACCAGGTTGCAGATCTCGTCGACCCGGCGCGGTGTCATGCGCGTAATGGCGCGATTGTTCACCAGAATGGCCGGCCCTTGGTCGCACATGCCGGTACAGGAAGTCAGGTCGATGCTAACCTGACCGTCATCCGATATCTGACCCGGCTTGAGCTTGAGGCGCTTGGCCATATGGTCGAACAGCGCAATGCTGCCGGCCATGCGGTCGGTGATGTTGTCGGCGAAGAGGATGCGATATTGGCCGCGCGGCTGGGTGTACAGAAAGGAGTAGAACTCAGCCACGGCTTCGATGCGCGCGGGCGGGATACTCATCTCGCGACCGACGATGGCAAATACCTGTGGTGAGATCCAGTCGTAGATGTCCTGCGCGCGCCAAAGAACTTGCAGCAAGCGCGTCGGATCGCGTCCGTTGGTCTCGATGATTTCGATCAGCGCCTGTTCCCGCTCAGCGTCGGCGTGTTGCATGCGACCTCCCTTTCCTGTTCTTGTTGGGCGCCGAATTCGGCACCGCGGCAAGGTTAGGCAGAGGGCAATCGCCGCCTCCTGATCTACATCAATTCTCCTGGTACACGGATAAGCGAGTTCTTCTATCCCGATCGTCAAACAAAACTAATGCATGTCGGCGCAAAGCCATCCGCTGTACCGACGCGACGGCCCTATATATGCCCTTCGAGCGACACCCGTCAGATATGTCGAACCTGATTCCGCCCGCCATCCTTGGCGGCATAGAGGGCCTTGTCCGCCCGCGACAGCAGTCGATCGAGCTCATCATCGGCAGCAGCCATACTGACGCCGACGCTGACGCTGGTC
>PMIF01000127.1 GCA_003157035.1 Rhodocyclaceae bacterium | reverse complement strand
TGGCCGGGGCCTGCCCGTGAGTCGCCGAAACTGAACGGCAGGTAACTGCGCTTGGCCGACGTCGAAGCCAGAGTTTCGAGTCCCTTCGGGTCAATGTCCGCTCTGGAGCAGCGCTCGCAGTGAGTGACCCCAATGGAGAAGAAATGCCAATGGCGGCTCCTGGCCGAGCTGAGACTGATCGACGAATACCGATCCAGCATGTTGCATCATACAAGGGAAGATCAATCGCCGATTACGGGTAGCTTTTTTGGCGTAGCTTCCTTCTCGACTTACGCTGCTGCCAGGCTCGCCGGCGCAAATAGGTCAGTCGGCAACGGTAGGCGTCCCCTCAGCAGCCGGTCCGGCATGGTCGCCAGTGCCTCCTGCGCGCGGTACCGGCAGGGGTTGGCCGCCAGTGCCGGCCGCTCACCGGCGGCCAGCCGGTTGATCTGATCGAGCCGGCGCACCGTGTGCGCCAGGTAGTGCCGGAAGCGGCGATCGAGCCGCCGATCGGCAGCCTGCCCGACACGATAAGCCAGCGTCGGCAGCCCCGTGGAACGCAGCAGGCGCTCGGCGCGCACGAGCGCCCGCAATGTCGCGCTGGCATCCTCCACCCGGCAGTCGAAAGTATCGGCGACATAGCGCACCACGGTCGCGTGTTCGGCTGCCAGCAGCGTGGCCGGCTGAACAAACAATTGACTGGCGATGTAGCGGTCCATCGCCCACTCAGAGGCGACGTGGGTGAGCAGCGGCGCGTCGAACCAGACGCGCTCGTGGGCGGGGACGAAATGGTTGTGGGCGATGATGTCGGTCAGCAAGTGCGACGCAAAACCCAATGCCAAGGCGCGCTCCTCGTCGCTGCCGGCATGGTGCAACAGGCGCGCCGCCGTTGCCCATTCGTGCGAGTCGGCGAGCGCCGGAATGCGCCGACCGGACATCAGCACTAGATCCGGCAGCGCGGCACCGGCCAGCACCAGGCGCGGCAAACGTGCCGCGGCGCGGCGCAAGCGCGGATCGGCAATGGGCACCAGCCAGATCAGGGCCTGGGCGAAGTAAGCGTGGGTCTGCAGGCCCCAGGCCCAGGCATCGGCGCTGAAGGCAAGCAGCAGGCAAAAATAGGCGAGGCGGAGCACCATGCTTGCGCAGCTTGCCGGGCGTCAGCGACAAACCGGTGACGCGGCAATGAACATTTGGCGACGCTGGCGTCACGCGGGCGTAACGCAGCGGCGTTAGTCTGCCGGCCCGTACCGCTTTTCGTCGGAGGCTGCATGCCGTCACTGCTCGCCGCGACCGCGCTCGCCGGTGCACCGTCGCCGCGCTGGTTGTCCGTCGCGCCGCCACCGGCGGACGCGCCTTGGCTGACCACGGAGAATGTCCGCGCCTTCCATGACCTCTGCCGGGCGCAGCGCTTGCACGCCGTCTTCCAGCCGATACTCGATTTTCGCGCCCGCGAGTATGTCGCCTACGAGGGGCTGATCCGCGGCCCAGGCGACACAGCCCTGGCGACGCCGACCGTGCTCTTCGGGCTGGCCCGGGAACTGGGGGTCACGGTCGAGTTTGAGCGGCTGTGCCGGGAGATCGTCATCCGCAGCTTTGCCGAACTCAAGTTGCCGGGCCGGCTGTTCATCAATGCCAGCGTCGCCGCGCTTGCCGATCGGCAGTTCCTCGACGGGTCGACTTCGCGCTTGCTGGCAACGCTGGGACTGCGCGCCAGTCAGGTGGTCATCGAGCTGACCGAGAATCAGCGCGTCAGCGATTTCCCAGCACTGCGCCAGACGCTCGACAGCTATCGCCGCGCCGGCTACCAGATCGCCGTCGATGATCTTGGCGAGGGCTTCTCGAATCTGCGCATCTGGTCCGAGGTGCGCCCGGACTTCGTCAAGATCGACCGCCACTTCATCTCCGGCATCGCCGACGATGGCCTGAAGTTCCAGTTGGTGCGAGCAATGCACGAAATCGCCGATACCAGCCACGTGCACCTGATCGCGGAAGGCATCGAGACCGAAGCCGAATTCGCCACGGTCTGCGATCTCGGCATCACCTATGGCCAGGGCTTCCTGATAGCGATGCCGACCCCGGTGCCGCGACCGACCCTGCCCGGTTCCTTGCTGGCCTTGATCAAGCGCGGCAGCGTCATCGTCTATCCGCGCGCCGGCACGCCGGAAATCGCCGTCGCCACCGCCCGCAAGCTGCTGATGGACATTGAGCCGGTGGCGCCCGAATGCCCCAACCGCGACGTCTTCGGCCGCTTCGAAGACGATCCGGCGCTCCTGGTGCTGCCGGTGGTCGACCACGACGGCACGCCTCTGGGTCTCATTAACCGTTACTTGTTGACTGACCGCTTTGCCCGCCCGTTTCGGCGCGAACTCTACGGCAAGCGGCCGTGCACGCAATTCATGGACGACGCGCCGATCATCGTCGACCACGGCACCAGCATCCAGGACCTCGGCCACCGCTTGAGCCAATCAGCCCAGCATCACCTGCTCGACGGCTTCCTGATCACCGAGAACAGTCTCTACATCGGCCTCGGCAGCAGCCAGTCGCTGATGGCGTTGATCACCGACATGCAGATCCGCGCCGCCCGCTACGCCAATCCGCTAACCCAACTGCCCGGCAACGTGCCGATCAACGAACACATCGATCGTCTGCTGGCGCGACACGTGCCGTTCGCCGCCTGCTACTGCGACATCGACAACTTCAAGCCCTACAACGACACCTACGGCTATCGCCGCGGCGACGAGCTGATCCAGTTTCTCGGCGCCCTGCTGGCCGAGATGGTCGACGCCCGGCTGGATTTCGTCGGCCACATCGGCGGCGACGATTTCATCCTGCTGCTGCAAAGCTCCGACTGGCAAAGGCGGCTGAGTCTGATCCTGCGCCTGTTCGACGAGGGCATGGGGGATTTTCTCGATGCCGAGCACCTGGGCGAGGGCGGCTACCCCGGCGAGGATCGCAAGGGTGGCGCGGTCTTCCACAATCTGCCAACGCTATCCATCGGCTGCATCCCGGTCGACGCCGGGGGCTACCACAGCCACCACGAAATCTCGGCCGCCGTCAGTGACGCCAAGAAGCAGGCGAAGAAGATGCCAGGCAGCGCACTATTCATCGAGCGCCGGCGGCCACATGCCGATTGAGCAGGCGGCCAGGCGCACCGGCGCCCGCTTGTATTACGTCATGGGCGCCTCCGGCGCCGGCAAGGACAGCCTGCTCGGCTACGCGCGCCAGCGCCTGGCCGACCGCCTGCATATCGTCTTCGCCCATCGCTACATCACCCGCCCCTCAGACAGCGGCGGTGAAAATCATGTCGCCCTGTCGATGGTGGAGTTCGAAATGCGCCGCCGTCTCGGCTGCTTCGCCCTTGACTGGCAGGCGCATGGCAATGGCTACGGCATCGGCTGCGAAATCGACCTCTGGCTGTCGCTGGGCATCGACGTTGTCATCAACGGCTCGCGCGGCCATTTTCCGCAGGCGGCGAGCCGCTACGCCAATCTGGTCGGCATTCTGGTCGAGGCCGCGCCGGCGATCCTCGCCGAGCGCCTGCATTTGCGCGGCCGGGAGGTTGGCAGCGAGATCGGCGCTCGCTTGCAGCGCGCCGCCAACGACGAACTCGACCACCATTGTCTGGTCCGGCTGCGCAACGACGGTCCGCTGCAACAGGCGGGCGAGAACCTGGTGCGGATCCTGGCGGTCGGCGGCCGCAAACCGCCTTGAGCACAGACGTAACACGACTGGCACAAAGGCGAAACATTTGCCGCCTAGGATCGCTGCAATTTCGCGCCGGGTAACCCAGCCATGACCGCAGCCATTCGACCCGCCATTGAAATCGGCGGCCTGTCCAAGTCCTTTCACTGCTGCAAGGCGTTGGACCGCATCGACATCAGCATCCGAGCGGGCGAAATGGTGGCGCTGATCGGCGCCTCGGGTTCCGGCAAGTCGACGCTGCTGCGGCATATTGCCGGTCTGCTCAGCGCCGATAGCGATGGCGGTAGCGTCACCGTGCTCGGCCAACCAATCCAGCGCAACGGCCGCCTGGCCCGCGAAGTGCGTACAGCGCGCGCTCATCTGGGTTTCATCTTTCAGCAGTTCAATCTGGTCGGCCGGCTGTCAGTGATGGTCAACGTGCTGACCGGCACGCTCAGCCGGCTGCCGCTGTGGCGCAGCCTGACCGGCCTGTTTCCGCAGCACGACCGCCAGCAGGCGCTCGATGCCCTGGCCCGGGTCGGCATCGCCGACACCGCCTGGCAACGCGCATCGACGCTGTCCGGCGGCCAGCAACAGCGGGCCGCGATCGCCCGCGCCCTGGTCCAGCAAGCTCGCATCATTCTCGCCGACGAACCAATCGCGTCGCTCGATCCGGAATCGTCGCGGCGGGTCATGGAAACGCTGGCGCGCATCAACGCCGAGGACGGCACCACTGTCGTCGTCTCGCTGCACCAGGTCGACTTCGCCATCCGCTATTGTCCGCGCGCCATCGCCCTGCGCCAGGGCCGCATCGTCTTCGACGGCCCCAGCGCCGCGCTCACCCATCAGCTATTGAGCGAGCTCTACGGTGCCGAGGCTGCGCAACTCGAGGGCGCCGCCGACCAGCCCATCCAGGGTTCGGCGTCCTACATCACCGGCTGCGCTCTGGCACCTGCTCTGGCCGAAGCAGCCTGAACGCTCTTTCATCATCTACCAAGGGAGTTTCCCCATGCGTTTTGCAACCATTGCCGCCGCGCTCGCCGTGGCGACCGGTCTGGCGGCCGGAACCGCCCAGGCCGAACTGACGGAAATCAATTTCGGCATCATTTCGACGGAGAACTCGCAGGCGCTCAGGCAGCAGTGGACTCCGGTCCTGGCCGACATGGAAAAGGCTACCGGCCTCAAGGTGAACCCCTTCTTCGCTCCGGATTACGCCGGCGTCATCGAAGCCATGCGCTTCAACAAGGTCCAGTTGGGTTACTTCGGCAACAAGTCGGCCATGGAAGCCGTCGATCGCTCCGACGGCGAGATTTTCGCCCAGGTCGTGAACGCCAACGGCAGTGCCGGCTACTACTCGCTCTTGATCACGCACAAGGACAGCGACATCCACTCCCTGGCCGACATTCTCTCCCATCCCGGCAAGTACAAGTTCGGCAACGGCGATCCCAACTCGACTTCCGGCTTCCTGGTGCCGGGCTACTACGTCTTCGCGCAGAACAAGATCGATGCCAAGACGCACTTCAAGAACGTGGTCAGCGCCAGCCACGAAACCAACCTCATGGCGGTGCTCAACAAGCAGGTCGATGTCGCCACCAACAACAACGTCGATATGGAAAAGGTCTTCGCCCGCTTTCCTGACCGCGCCGGTGATATTCGCATCGTCTGGAAATCGCCGCTGATCGCGGCCGACCCGCTGGTCTGGCGCAAGGACCTGCCTGAGTCGGTGAAGACCAAGATTCGCAACTTCATTCTCGCCTACGGCCAGGGCAGCGGCCCGCAGCACGAACAGGAGCTGGCCAATCTGAAGGTGCTCACCTGGTCCGGCTGGAAGGCCTCGAACAACGACCAGCTACTGCCCATCCGTCAGTTGGAACTGTTCAAGACGCGCGCCAAGGTCGAGACCGACGGCACGCTGGCCACTGACGAAAAACAGTTGAAGCTGGCCGAAATCGACAAGAAGCTGGCGGACCTGCAAAAGGTCGCTGTCGGCAAGTAAGGACAGCGTGACAACAGATCCTGCTTCCGCGCTGCCACTTCGGCAGCGCGCCTCGGTCGCCAAACTGTTGGCCTGGGGCACGCTGCTGGCGCTCCTGGTCTGGTCCTGGCACGGTGCTGACGTCCGTCCCATGGCGCTGATCGAAGACGGCGGCAACATGGCGAGATTCGCCGCCGACTTCTTTCCGCCCAACTTCAAGGACTGGCGCATCTACCTGGAAGAAATGGCGGTGACGTTGCAAATCGCCATTCTCAGCACCGCGCTGGCCGTGGTACTGGCGGTACCCTTCGGACTGCTCTCGGCGGAAAACATTGCTCCGCTCTGGCTACGCCAGCCGGTGCGCCGGTTGATGGACGCCTTTCGCGCCATCAACGAAATGGTCTTCGCCATGCTCTTCGTGGTCGCCGTCGGCCTGGGTCCGTTCGCCGGCGTGCTGGCGCTGTTCGTACACACTACGGGCATCCTGGCCAAACTGTTCTCCGAGGCCGTCGAGGCCATCGATCCACGGCCGGTCGAAGGCATTCGCGCCACTGGTGCCAACGTGCTTGAGGAGATCGTCTACGGCGTCATTCCGCAAGTGATTCCGCTCTGGATCAGCTATTCGCTCTATCGCTTCGAATCCAACATCCGCTCGGCAACCGTCGTCGGCATGGTCGGCGCCGGCGGTATCGGCGTCGTCCTCTGGGAAATCATCCGTGGCTTCTACTTCGCCGAAACCTGCGCCGTCATGATCATCATCATTCTGACGGTGACCTTGGTCGACCTGATTTCGGCGCAACTGCGCAAACTCTTTATCTAACCACCCTCATGATTCGTATCGACTGCGGCGCCGGCCGCGATCCCTGGACCAGCGGCCGCCGATTGACCGAGCTGCCGGAAATCGATCCTACAGCGCTCGTCCGCGGCTCCGACTTCGGCCGCTATACCTACCTCGGCCCCAGCAGCCAGGTGACGGACAGCGAATTCGGCGATTATGCCTACGCCATCGGCGACAACCAGATCGCCCACGCGACCATCGGCAAGTTCTGCAACATCGCCACCGGCGTGCGCATCAACCCGAGCAACCATCCGTGGTGGCGGGCGACGTTGCACCACTTCACCTACCGGTCGGCATCGCACGGCTTCGCGCTGGCCGACGACGCCGAATTCTTTCAGTGGCGGGCCGCCGATCGCGTCACCATCGGCGCCGACGTCTGGATCGGCCACAACGCCATCATCATGCCCGGCGTCACCATTGGCGACGGGGCCGCCATCGGCAGCGGCGCCGTGGTCACCAAGGACGTACCGGCCTACGCCATCGTCGTTGGCGTACCGGCGAAAGTGCTGCGCCCGCGCGTCGACGCTGCCGTTGCCGAGAAATTGCAGCGCATCGCCTGGTGGGACTGGAGTCACGCCGAGATCGAAGCGGCGTTGCCGGACTTTCGCCGGCTCGACGCTGCCGCCTTCGCCGCCGCCTATGACCGCTGATCTGATCATTCGCAACGCCAGGGTGCTGCTCGCCGAGGGCAGCATCATCGACACTGACCTCGTCGTCGAGGCTGGCGTCATTGCCGCAGTCGGCATCCAGGGCGGCAGCACGGGCATCGACGCCGGTGGCCTGCTGTTGCTGCCGGGCATCGTCGATCTTCACGGCGACGCCTTCGAGCGGCAACTGATGCCGCGTCCCGGCGTACATTTTCCGCTCGATCTGGCGCTTTTGGAGACTGACCGCCAGATGTCGGCCAACGGCATCACCACGGCCTTTCATGGCCTCACATGCTCCTGGGAGCCGGGCCTGCGCAGCCGCCAGGCGGCTGCGGACTTCCTGGTCGCCCTTGAGCGCATCGCGCCCGACCTGGCCTGCGATACCCATGTCCATCTACGCCACGAGGTCTACAACGTCGACGCCATCGACGACATCCTGGCCTGGATCGCCGCTGGTCACATTCGTCTGCTGGCGTTCAACGACCACCTGCCCTTCCTGCAACGCAAGGCAAAGACACCGGGCAAGCTCGCCGCCTATGCCGAGCGCGCGCAAATCAGCGTCCCCGCTTTCGAACAGTTGATGGCTGATGTCGCCGACCGCGGCGACGCCATCGTCGCGAGCAACGATCGCCTGGCGTGCGCAGCCCGCAAGCGCGGCATCGCCCTGGCTTCGCACGACGACGACACACCGGCGACCCGGCAGCGCTATCGCGAATTGGGTGCCACGCTGTGCGAGTTCCCGACCAATCGGGAGACAGCAGCGGCAGCACGGGCGCTGGATAGCGCCATCATTCTCGGTGCGCCCAATGTCGTCCGCGGCGGCAGCCACAGCGGCGGCCTGCGCGCTGCCGATCTGGTGCGCGATGGCCTCGCCGACGTTCTCACCTCGGACTACTACTATCCGTCGCTGCTGCACGCCGCCTTTCACCTCGCCGAAACGGGCACCTGTTCGCTGCCCGCAGCCTGGCGACTGGTAGCGCACAACCCGGCGCGGCGCGCCGGTTTCGCCGATCGCGGTGAAATCGCTGCCGGCCAGCGCGCTGACCTCTTGCTGGTCGACGACCGCCGGGCTGGCCTCACGCGCGTCGTCACCACGGTCGTCGCTGGCCGCATCGTCTATTCGGGCCACCGCTGGTCATGACCAGCGCCCGCTACGCGATCTACTATGCTCCCGAGCCAGCGACAGCGCTGGCCGATTTCGGCCGCCACTGGCTCGACGAACTGGGGCCGACCTGCTGCCCCGACGCCGTCGCCGGCCCACGTCGCTACGGTTTTCACGCCACCTTGAAGGCTCCGTTCCGCCTCGGCCCCGGCCGCGATGTCGGACAACTCGAGACGGCGCTGACGGAGTTCGCACGGCACAAAATGTCCTTTTCGGCGCCAGCGCTGCTGCTGGCCGAACTCGATGGCTTTCTCGCCCTGCGGCCGGCAGCCGCGACCCGCATGCTCGGCGCCCTGGCGGAAGACTGCTTGCGCAGTTTCGATCACTTTCGGGCGCCGGCCAGTGCCGATGAATTGCGCCACCGCGGCGTCGGACTCGATCTTCGGCAAGCGGAGCTGCTGGCGTGCTGGGGCTATCCCTACGTACTCGACCAATATCGATTTCACCTGACGCTGACCGGGCGGCTCGATGACGCCGCTCGCAGCCGCCTGCGCGCGCTGCTCGAACCACTGACGGCAATCGTCGCCGATCAACCGCTAGCGGTCGAGTCGATCTGCCTGTTCGCTCAGCCGGCGCCCGAGGAGGCGTTCCACCTCCGGCGGCGCTTCCCCCTCGGATGCTGAAGGCGGCCCGCGTCACAAATGCGTCATCGGGCTTCAATACACTCGGTCGATTGCACTTCGCCCGCCGCGTTCCGGCAATCCTGTGAACATGCCCGTGCCCGATACCGATAGAAAACGCCAACGCTGGCTGAGCGTGCTGGCCAGGGCCGATGCCGCCAGCTTCGACGAGCGCTTGCCGCTCGAACGGTTGCCTGCCGAATACGTCTGGCTGCGCCAGCCGGAGAGCGGACTGGTGATGGTTTGCGGCCGTGCCGGCGGCACCGGCAGCGCCTTCAATCTCGGCGAAATGTCCGTCACCCGTTGCGCCCTGCGCCTGACCGATGGCACCGTCGGCATGGCCTGCCTGCGCGGCCGCGACAGCCTTCATGCCCAGCGGGCGGCACTGATCGATGCGCTGATGCAGCAGGCCGGGCAGGACGACAGCCTCGAGCAAGCGTGGACAACCTGGATCACCCCGCTTGAAGCGCGACAGCTGCAACAGCGTATTGCCCGTGCGGCAGCGGCGGCCAAGACGCGCGTCGAATTCTTCACCGTCGTCCGCGGCGAGGATGCGTCATGAACGCCTTGCTTTGCCGAGGACTCGCCGACCCGGTGCACGACGCCGGCCGGATATTCCGTCGGCTGCTCGCTGCCCTGGCGCAGCCGGGGCGGCCGGCCAACCTGCTCGACGCTTTCGCCGGCCTCGAAGACGCACCGTCCGGCGCGGCGCGGCCTCTGGCGGCAGCGCTCCTGGCGCTCGCCGATTTCGAGACGCCGGTTTGGCTCGACCACGATGCCGAAGGTCTCGTCCGCTCACTGGTGAACTTTCATTGCGGCGCGCCGCTGGTCGATGATCCGCGCCGGGCCCGCTTCGCCGTCGTCACCGAGCCCGACAGGATGCCACCGCTGGCGGCTTTCGACTGGGGCAGCGCCGAATATCCGGACCGCGGTGCGACGCTCTTGATCAGCGTCGCCAACCTGGACGGCGGCGCTCCGGTGACGCTCACCGGGCCGGGCATCGCCACTGCCACCACCTTCGCCCCGCAAGGCCTGCCAGACCACTTCTGGTCGCAGCGGACGATGATGCAGAAGGACTTCCCCTGCGGCGTCGATTGCTTTCTGTTCGACGACCACCACGTGGCCGGTCTGCCGCGGACCACGCAAGCCCGGGAGGACGAGTAGATGTACGTCGCCGTCAAAGGCGGCGAGGCGGCAATTCTCGCCTCGCTGGAGCAAGTCGATGCCGCCCGGCGCGGCGATCGCGCGCTGGCCGCAATTTCCGTCGCCCAGATCCGCGAACAAATGCGCTTGGCCGTGGCCCGGGTGATGGCCGAGGGCTCGCTCTACGATCCCGATCTCGCCGCGCTGGCCATCAAGCAGGCCGCCGGCGATCTGATCGAGGCGATCTTTCTGCTGCGCGCCTATCGCACGACGCTGCCGCGATTCGGTACCTGCTCTGCGCTGGACACCAGTGACATGCTCTTGCAGCGGCGCATCTCGGCCACGTTCAAGGACATCCCCGGCGGCCAGGTGCTCGGCAGTACCTACGACTACACGCAGCGCCTGCTCGACTTCACCCTCCTGGCCGAGGCGGCGGCGGTGCCAGCGCTCGAAGCCGTCGCCGTCGAGCCGGAGGCATCGCCGCGCGTCGCCGACTTCCTGGCCGCTGAAGAGTTGCTGGCCAGGGAAAGCGACGACGATGGCTCGCCACCCCCAGACCTGACGCGCGAGCCGCTGTCCTTTCCCGCTTCGCGCGCCATGCGCTTGCAGAATCTCGCCCGCGGCGACGAGGGATTTCTTTTGGGTCTCGGCTATTCGACCCAACGCGGCTATGGCAACAGCCATCCCTTTGCCGGCGAAATTCGCCATGGCTGGCTCTCCGTCGAGTATCTGCCGGAAGAACTGGGCTTCGCCATCGACATTGGCGAGATCGAAATCACCGAATGCGAGCTGTTCAACCAGTTCAAGGGTTCGGCGACAGTGCCGCCGCAGTTCACCCGCGGCTATGGCCTGGCCTTCGGCCACGCCGAACGCAAGGCCATGGCCATGGCGCTGGTCGATCGCGCCCTGCAAGCCGAGGAGCTTGGCGAGCCGGTCGCCGCGCCCGCCCAGGACATCGAATTCGTGCTCTACCACAGCGACAACGTCGAGGCCTCAGGCTTCGTCCAGCACTTGAAGCTGCCACACTACGTCGATTTCCAGTCGGAACTGGAATTGGTCCGCCGTTTGCGCCGCGAATACCAGGGCCGCCAGGAATGTTCGGGAGAACCGGAATGAGCGGACCGGCGGCCGGCTACAACTTCGGCTATCTCGACGAGCAGACCAAGCGGATGATCCGTCGCGCCATCCTCAAGGCGGTGGCGATTCCTGGCTACCAGGTGCCTTTCGGCAGCCGCGAAATGCCCCTGCCCTATGGCTGGGGTACCGGCGGCATTCAGGTAACGGCATCGATCATCGGCGAGGACGACGTGCTCAAGGTGATCGATCAGGGTTCCGACGACACCACCAACGCCATCAACATTCGCCGCTTCTTCCAGCGCGTCACCGGCGTCACGACCACGACGCTTACCGGTGAGGCAACCATCATCCAGACCCGCCACCGCATTCCCGAAACGCCGTTGCACGAGGGTCAGATCCTGGTCTACCAGGTGCCGATTCCGGAGCCCCTGCGTTGGCTTGAAGCGCGCGAAAGCGAGACGCGGCGCATGCATGCCCTGGCCGAATACGGCGTCATGCGCGTCAAGCTCTACGAGGACATTGCCCGCTTCGGCCACATCGCCACCACCTACGACTATCCAGTTGTGGTCAACAACCGCTACCTGATGCGACCGTCGCCGATTCCGAAATTCGACAATCCGAAGATGCACCGCAACCCGGCCCTGCAGCTGTTCGGTGCCGGGCGAGAGAAGCGCATTTATGCGGTACCACCCTATACCGATGTGGTCAGCCTGGACTTCGAGGACCACCCGTTCGAAGTGCAGCGCTGGGATGCCACCTGCTCGCTGTGCGGCTCCGCCGACAGCTTCCTCGACGAGGTCATTGTCGACGATGCCGGCGGCCGCATGTTCGTCTGCAGCGACAGCGAGTACTGCCAGCGCCAGCGCGAGGCGATCTCGTGAAGCCGCTGCTGCGCGTCGCCGAATTGGGCAAGCGCTTCGGCGCCCGTACCGCCGTTGCCGACGTCGGCTTCGACCTCTACGCCGGTGAAGTGCTCGGCATCGTCGGTGAATCCGGCTCGGGCAAGACGACACTCTTGCGCATGCTCTCCGGGCAATTGACGCCCGACCAGGGCCGGGTCGAGTTCACCGCCCGCGATGGCGAACAGCTCGACCTTTACGCCCTGCCCGAATTCCGCCGGCGCTTGCTGATGCGTACCGATTGGGGCTACGTGCACCAGCAGGCGCGCGACGGCCTGCGGCTGGCGGTCAGCGCCGGCGCCAACATCGGCGAGCGCCTGATGGCGCAAGGTGATCGCCACTACGGACGCATCCGCGACGAAGCCATCGATTGGCTGCAGCGCGTCGAAATGCCCGCCGAGCGCATCGACGAGGCGCCGACGACCTTTTCCGGCGGCATGCAGCAGCGCCTACAGATCGCCCGCAACCTGGTGACGCGACCGCGCCTGGTATTCATGGACGAGCCGACCGCCAGCCTCGACGTCTCGGTGCAGGCGCGGCTGCTCGATCTGCTGCGCCAGTTGGTGGCGGAACTGCAGCTTGCTGTCGTCCTCGTCACTCACGATCTCGCCGTCGCCCGCCTGTTGGCCCATCGCCTGCTGGTGATGAAGGACGGTCGCGTCGTCGAGGCGGGCCTCACCGACCAGGTGCTCGACGATCCCCAGCACCCCTACAGCCAACTATTGGTCTCCTCGGTACTGCAAGCATGACGACGATGTTGCGCGTGCGCAACCTGGCCAAGACCTTCACCTTGCACCCGCAAGGCGGCATCCGGCTGCCGGTGCTCGGCGGCGTCAATTTCGAAGTGGCGGCTGGCGAATGCCTGGTGCTCGCCGGGCCCTCCGGCGCCGGCAAGAGCACCTTGCTGCGCACGCTCTACGGCAACTATCGCCTGCAGGAGGGCTCGGTGGCCATCCGCCACGGCGACAAAATGATCGAGCTGGGCAACGCCAGCCCGCAGAGCATTCTGTCTTTGCGCCGGACAACGGTCGGCTATGTCAGCCAGTTCCTGCGCGTCATTCCGCGCGTGGCGACGCTCGACCTGGTGGCCGAGCCCTTGCGAGCGCGCGGCGTCACCGCCACCGAGGCCAACGAGCGGGCCGCCGAGTGGCTGGCCAGGCTTGGCCTGCCAGCGCGCCTGTGGCATCTGCCGCCGGCCACCTTCTCCGGCGGCGAACAGCAACGGGTCAACATCGCCCGCAGCATGATCGCCGAGTATCCGCTGTTGTTGCTCGACGAACCGACAGCTTCGCTCGACGCCGACAACCGCCGCATCGTCGTCGACCTGATGAATCGCGCCCGCGACGCCGGCGCGGCGCTGGTCGGCATCTTTCACGACGCCGATGTGCGCGCAGCGGTTGGCACCCGCAGCTATGCGGTCGAACCACTCAGGGAAGCCGCATGATCATCAGCAACGCCCGCATCGTCCTGACCGATGAAGTCATCCACGGCTCGCTGGTCGTTCGCGATGGGCTGGTCATCGCGATTGGCAGCGGTCCGACAGCCGTCTCCGGCGCCGTCGACTTCGACGGTGATTATCTGCTCCCGGGTCTGATCGAACTGCACACCGACAACCTGGAAAAGAACCTGATGCCACGGCCGAAAGTACATTGGCCAACGCTGCCGGCAGTATTGGCGCACGACGCCCAAATCGCCACGTCCGGTATCACCACGGTTCTCGACGCACTGTCGGTCGGCGATATCGTCGATCCGACGGGACTGCGGGTGGAGCTGCTCGAGGAGTCGGTCGAGCTGATCAACCATGCCGTCGAGCGCAACCTGATGCGCGCCGACCACCTGCTGCACGTGCGCTGCGAACTGGCGGTGGACAATCTTCTGGCGCTTGCCGAACCCTTGCTCGATCAACCGCGGTTGCGGCTGGTGTCGATGATGGATCACACACCCGGCCAGCGGCAATGGACGGATATCAGCCACTACCGCACCTATGTCAGAGGCAAGAAGGGCTGGGGCGAAGAGCAGATCGAGCGGGTGCTCGGCGAGTTGCTGGTGGCCCAGCAACGCTACGCAGAGAGTAACCGCACAGCGCTGGTGGCGCACTGCCGCCAGCGCTCGCTGCCGCTGGCCAGCCATGACGACACCACTGCCGAGCACGTCGCCGAAGCCGCGCGCGATGGCGTCACCATCTCGGAGTTTCCGACCACCCTGGAGGCTGCCCGCCAGGGACGCGAACACGGCATGCGCACCATCATGGGTGCGCCCAATGTCGTCCGCGGCGGCTCGCATTCAGGCAACGTCGCCGCCCTGCAACTGGCCAGCGCCGGACTGCTCGACGCCTTGTCCTCCGACTACGTGCCGGCCAGCCTGCTGCACGGCGCCTGGCTGCTGGCCGACGTGGACGGCTTCTCGCTACCGAAGGCCATCGCCACCGTGACCGCGACGCCCGCAGCCATGATCGGACTCGCCGACCGCGGTCGCATCGCGCCTGGCTTGCGCGCCGATCTGCTGCGTGTGCACGTTGCCGGCAGCGCCACCGAGGCTTGCCCGGTGGTGCGCACGGTGTGGCGACAAGGCCAGCGGATCGCATAAATGGCTGCCGTGGTTGTCTCGGTCAGCAGCTGTCCCTTCCACCAGTTCTCCAAGCCCAGTCAGGGCCGGATCGTCCTGGTGGCCGGCCTTGGCGTCGTCGGCGACGCCCATCTGGGCCCGACGGTGCGCCACCGCTCGCGGGTGGCACGCGACCCGACGCAACCGAACTTGCGCCAGGTGCATCTGCTTCACGCCGAGCTGCTCGACGAACTGGCGAACAAGGGCTTCGCCATCGCGCCTGGCGACCTCGGCGAAAACATCATGACCCGCGGCATCGACTTGCTGGCGCTGCCGAGCGGAACCCGGCTGACCATCGGCGGTCGCGCCCAAGTCGAAATCACCGGCTTGCGCAACCCCTGCCAACAGCTCAATGACTTTGCGCCGGGACTGATGGCGGCCGTGCTTGACCGGGATGCCGAGGGCAACTTGATTCGCAAGGCCGGCGTCATGGCCGTCGTCACCGCCGGTGGCGAGATCAAGCCCGGCGATGGCATCGAAGTCGAGTTGCCGGCACCGCCGCATTGCCGGCTGGAGCCGGTCTGAAGCAGCCACGTTATCGGAACCGCCATCAAGCTGCAACGGCGCGGTCATCAACGACTTCTAAGATCCTCGGCTTCCTGACCGTCGGAAGTTTACCGTGAGAACCTGGGACGACGAACTGCGCCCGCATGCCCGCATCGAGATCATTCCGATGATCGACGTCATGATGTTCCTGCTCGTCTTCTTCGTCCTGATCAGCATCAACGTCATTCCGGCCAGCGGCCTGAAAACCCATTTGCCGACCTCAAGCAGCGCCCAGGACAACCGCGACATCCGCAATGCCATCGTCACCATTGCCCGCAGCGGCGCCCTGCAGTTGGACGGCAAGAGCCTCGCCATGGCCGATCTGTCGGCGCAGCTGAGCCTGTTGCGACAGCAGAACGCGAAGCTGACGGTGATCGTCAAAGGTGACGCCGACGTCGAATTGCAGCGCCTGGTCGATGTCATGGACGCGGTGAAAGGTGCTGGTATCGAGGCGCTATCCATCGCTGCCAAGCGCAAGAGCTGAACATGTTCTGGTACGCCAGGCGCGATCAGATTTCCTGGCTGGCGGCGTTGGCGGCTCTGGTCGTCTTGCTCTCGCCGCTCCTTAAGTACCGCCCGGCGCTGAAGTCGCAGGCCGCCGAAGCCGCTGTCACCGTGCAGTTGCTGGAGTATGCCGAACCAGTCGAGGCGCCAAGGCCGCAGCCAGCGGCAGTGCTACCGAGGCCGCTGCCGCATGTCGAACAGCGGCCGACGCCAAGTCCATCACCGAGCGAGCAGATGCCCCTCACTGGTCAGCCGTCACCCGTGGTGGTGGCAGCGCCGCCGCCCGTCGCGCCGGCAGCGGCAGCTGTCGCCGCGCCGCCACCGGTGCAACAACGTGCCAGTGTCGAAGATGGCTACGTCGCCGGCATTCGCGCCTACCTCAACAGCATCAAACGCTATCCGAGCGGGCGCGAAGCCAGCATCCAGCGACCGCGCGGCAAGGCCCGCGTCTGGTTTGTTCTGGCCCGCGACGGCAGTCTGCTGGAGAGTGGCATCGACGAATCTTCCGATTCGCTGTTGCTCGATCGCACCGCCTTGCAAACCGTCCAGCGCGGTGGCTTTCCGTCGTTTCCCGACTCGGCGTGGAACGGCCAGGGCAGCCACCGGTTCACCGTCGAACTGGAGTTCATACCGGTCGGCTGATGCCGGCCGGACAGTAGGCAAACTTATCCGATCCATTAGGGAGTGTATGTCATGGCTTTCGAGAAAAAACAAATCGCGTTCCTGGTCTCCGGACTCTTCCTCAGCGCCGGCGTCTTCGCCCAGGCGACCAGCAACGTCGGCAATATCACGGTCGAAGGCGCCGTCGGTGGCACCGACAGCGGCCTGATCCAGCAGGAGGATTCGCCCAAGGCGCGCAGCTCGGTCAGCCGCGACTTCATCGCCAAGCAGGCGCCGACCAGCAATCCCTTTCAGCTGCTGAACATGTTGCCTGGCGTCAATGCCTTCAGCTACGACGCCAGCGGCCTGTTCGGCGGCGGCATGCGCGTGCGCGGCTTCAACACCGACCAGATCGGTTTCACCATCAATGGCGCGCCGGTCAACGACTCCGGCAACTTCGCCGTATATCCGCAGGAATACAGCGATTCAGAGTGCACCGACAATATCTTCGTCACCCAGGGCTCGACCGATGTCGAGGCACCGCACGTCGGCGCCAGCGGCGGCAACGTCGGCATCGTCACCGTCCAGCCTTTGGACGAGCGTACCTTCCGACTGGCGCAGACCTTCGGCAGCAACAGCCTGTCGCGCACTGCCCTGCGCGCCGACAGCGGCAAGCTCGGTGCCGCCAAGTTCGCGCTCTGCGCTTCGAAGACCACGGCCGACAAGTTCAAGGGGCCGGGCCAGGCCGACCGCAAGCATGTCGATTTCATCGCCCACATCGACCTCGGCGGCGGCAACACCATCAGCGGCAACCTGCTCTACAACGACGCCAACAATGCCAACATTCGTGCCCTCAACAAGACTCAGCTCGCCACCTACGGCAATAGCTACGACTTCGGCGCCGTGCCGCCGGTGCACCAGCCGTTCTCCGGCAGTAAGGTCAACGATCCGACCTATGGGCCGAATGTCGCCGCCAACGTCACCGGCGCCAGCGGTTCCATCGGCGACGGCAATCTCGGCTATTACGGCTTCAACCTGAACCCGTTCAAGAACATGGTGGCCACCCTCAACGGCAGCTTCAAGATCGCCAGCAATGCCGTGCTCAACATCAACCCGTATTTCTGGTACGGCTTGGGTACCGGCGGCAATGAACTGAAGACGCTGACCGACGCTGCAA
>PMIF01000146.1 GCA_003157035.1 Rhodocyclaceae bacterium | reverse complement strand
ACGACGCCGCGCTGGCGAAGGAACTTTCCCTTCCGGTACAGCGATGGGGCGGCAATTCCACCAGCCGCTACAACTGGCAAAACGATACGACCAATACGGGTAGCGACTGGTACTTCGAGAACATCGCGGGGACCGACACCAGCGATTCCGCGCTGCCGGACGGATCCTCAGCCGACCTCTACATCGAGCAGAACCGAAGCATCGGCACGCGCACGCTCATGACCGTCCCGATCATGGGCTGGGTCGCCAACCGCCGCCTCAATTCGCATCCCTACGACTGCGGCTTCAAGGTCTCGAAATACGGCGCCCAACAGTCGACCGACCCGTGGGATACCGATTGTGGCAACGGCGTCCTCAAGAGCGGCGCCAATATCACCGGCAACCAGCCGACGGACACCAGCATCGCCATCGACGCGTCCTTCGTCGCCAACTGGGTGAGCTACCTGGTCCGAAAGTACGGCACTGCCGCCAACGGGGGCGTCTCCTACTACGACCTCGACAACGAACCCTCGCTGTGGAACAGCACCCACCGCGATGTCCATCCGGCCGGCACCACCTACGACGAGATGCGTAACCAGACCTACTCCTTCGCGGCGGCCGTCAAGTCCGCTGATCCGTCGGCCAAGACCCTGGGGCCTGTGGAGTGGGGCTGGTGCGGCTACCTGTATTCCGCAGCGGACGGATGCGGCCCAGGCACGGATGCGAGCGCGCACGGCAACGTGCCCTTCGTCGCCTGGTACCTGCAACAGATGAAAGCCTACGAGCAGCAGCATGGCGTGCGCATCCTCGACTACCTGGATCTCCACTACTATCCGGCGCAGGACAAGGTCGCCTTGTCCGATGACGTTGGCGCCGCCACGCAGGCCCTGCGCCTGCGCTCGACGCGTTCGCTGTGGGATCCCGCCTACATCGACGAGAGCTGGATTTCGAACACGCAGACCGGCGGCGTGACCGTTCAACTGATCCCCCGCATGAAGCAGTGGATCGCCAGCAACTATCCGGGCACTCGCCTCGCGATAACCGAATACAACTGGGGCGCGCTTGGCGACATCAACGGCGCGCTCGCCCAGGCCGACGTCCTTGGCATCTTCGGCCGGGAAGCGCTCGACCTTGCCACGCTCTGGTCGCCGCCGACCTCCGGCCAACCGGGCGCCTATGCTTTTCGCATGTATCGAAACTACGACGCCGTCGGGCACTCGTTCGGCGACATATCCGTGTCGGCCGCCAGTACCGGCCAGGACCAGCTTTCGGTCTATGCTGCCCAGCGCAGCAGCGACAATGCGCTGACAGTCATGGTCCTCAACAAGGCCACCACAGCCCTTAGCAGCACGCTCACCATCGCCAACCTCGCGATGCCGGCGAGCGCATCCGTGTACCAGTACAGTGCCGCCAACCTCACCGCGATCAGTCACCCGGCGAACCTCACTGCCTCCGGGAACACGCTCTCTACGGCGTTCCCGGCGCAATCCATCACGCTCTTTGTGCTGATGCCGGCGTCTGGCGGCACGCCGATCACGCCACCGGGCAACGGCAACACGTGCCCTACTGTCGGTCTCTGGGCCATTGACTCTGAGCGGAATGGCCAGCCTGGACGGGGCTTCACGATTGAGGAGCAGGGAGGTGTTCTGGTATTGACAGTGTTTGGCTACGATTCCAGCGGAAACGCAACCTTCTATCAGTCGGCCGGGGCGGTCAACAACAGTTCGTTTGGCGGCGGCCTGGATTACTACACAGGCGGAACCACATTCGGTGGNNCCGGGAGAAGCGGCGAAGACGATAAGCAAGTTCAATTGGGCCAGCGCAACGAACAGTCCGGGTGCGCCGACATCCGGCTTATGGGCCATCAATTCGGAGGAAAACGGGCAGCCTGGCCGCGGCTTCACCATTGAGGATCAAGGCAATGTGGTGGTACTGACCGTCTATGGGTATGACTTGTCCGGCAAGCCGACCTTCTATCAGTCGTCCGGGACCGTCAACAACAACTCGTTTGCCGGAAGCCTCGCTTACTACACAGGAGGAACCCCATTCGGTGGCTCGTGGAAATCTGCCAGCTTGGCCGGCAATGCTGGCCAGGTGACAGTTAATTTCACCGACAGCAATAGCGGAACAATCACCTTTCCAGGAGAAATTGCCAAGGCCATAAGCAAGTTCAACTGGGGCACTCCGTGCCTCTCGCACATGAGTCAGGTCGCGGACGCACACATCGTCGCCCTGCTGTTCGGTGCGAGACGAATGAGCATGCGAGACGAACGATAGAGGTCGTCGAGTTCGAGCTTGCCTTTGGCAGCGGGTTCCCTTGGACAATCTTGCCGGATCAACTCGCCTTCGGCGGTGGATTGGCAGTCAGAGAAGCAGCGCCCTTGAAGTGCTCCTGATGAATCAGGTTGCCGAGCAAGACATTCACCAACCCGCCACCTGTGCCGTCAGTACCACCGGCAACGATGTCGGGAACAATCTTGACTCCACCCTTGGCGAGCGCTTCGGCAACCTGCACGACAGCGAAGTTTCCGGCTTCCATGGAACTGACCTTTTGCCGGATCACGTCCGCTTCCGCACCTCCCACCGATAGAATCTTGGCGCCTTCGGCTTCGCCGACGGTCTTGATCACAGTGGCGTCGGCCTCGGCGTTGAGCTTCTTGGACTGTGCGTTACCTTCGGCGGTCTTGACCTGTGCGCGCGCCTCGAACTCGGCAATCGTCACCTTGCGCTCTGCGTCAACGACTCGCGCTTGCGTGGCGGCGAGAGCGGTTGCTTGTTCAAGTTCCTGCTTTACGCCCTGCGCCTCACGCTGGGTCTGGTAGGTCACTTTCTCCTGCTCCGCAATCTTTCGGTCGGTCAGCGTGCGCATGAGTTCGTCTGGCGGCACGATATCGCCGATCAGGGTATCGACTGCACCCACGTTGTATTCGGTCAAGGCCGTTGATATGGCCTTGCAGGCCTCGTTCTGCCGCACCGATCTGTTCTTGAGGAAGTCGATGATGTCGCTACCCTGAGCGGCATTGCGGAAGTAGTTGCCGATGGTCGGTTCAAGTACCTGTGTCACCAGGGCGCTCATATCGCCGAACCGGGCAATGACTTTCGGTGCGTCGTTGCGCGGGATGTGGATGATCTGAGCGACGTCGAGATTGAACTTGAAGCCATCGGCCGAGCGCACAGTAATCGTGGACAAATTGGCGTCCAGTTTGTGTGCTTCCGTCTTGCCTGTCGCCCAATTGAGCACGACATTGGCCGTCGGCACGCAGACCACCTTGTGAGTATAGGGATTGATCGGATACTTGCCCGGATCGAGCGGATCGACCCACACCCCTTTCTCGCCCCTCGAGACCAGGTTGCCGTGCCTGAATGAATCGCCGGTGACGTCGTGTCCTTCCTTGCCGACGTAGGCGATGACGACGCCGACATTGGCAATCGGCACCGTAATCATGTCGACGATCTCAACCGTGGCGAAGCGCGGATTGAGAAAGTAGCGTCCGGCGAGCAGGACCTGCTCCTGCAGCCCCTTGTAACCGCCGTTGAGCACAAAACGGTCCGGATTCTGGAACATGTTGTGATCCTTGATTTCCTCGCCGGCGATCTCGCCGGTCGGCAGCGGCTTGCCTTCGCTGGTAGTGACAATGCCGACCTTGTTTTCCGGAATGTCGACGGCGTTAGCCAGCTGCACATCGAAGAGCACGGGATTGATGCGGTAGTTGCCCGGCGGGATGACTTTCATCTGGGGGCCGCGCTCGCCGAACTTCTCAAAGAACGTCTTGGCGTCCTGGAACGAATCGCAGTCGATACCCATGGCGATGATGCGACCACTGGGCAGCGGTTTGCCGTCGCGCGC
>PMIF01000209.1 GCA_003157035.1 Rhodocyclaceae bacterium | reverse complement strand
ATCCCCCTGTCCAATTTCCTGGGGCCCTCTCTCCGGCCAACTTGAGCCGGCGGGCTGGCCAATGAACGCTAAACGCCCGATGGGAGCTTGGAGGCCATCATCTTCTTCCGGTCAATCTTGCGCCCGTCGACAATGAACGTTCCGTCACCAACAGCGTGAACCGTGCGTTTCTCCTTGCGTGCGGTATCAATGTATGCGGCAACCGCCTCTAACACAACAATGTTGTGCTTTTTGACGATGTCGATGACCTTGCACTCAATGTTGGCGAGGCACTCCTTGATCAAGGGCGGCCTGACGAGCTTGGCCTGCACTGGTGTGAGCTTGAACTTGGCAAACTTGTCTGTGTCTGCCCCAGAGCACGTCCCTATGCCAACCACCTTGTCCAGCAGGTCGACGGTGGGAATTGCAATGACGCACTCGCGATTCTTTCTCAACGCCGCGAAGGAGAGATTCCATGCACCCGTGGTGATAGCAAATACCGGAGTGAAATCCATCACCATGGTCCAGGAGATAGTCATGATGTTGTCCTTCTTTCCATCATGGGTAGTCACGAGGACCACAGGCCCTGATTCCACCAAAGTAAAAGCCTTGCTCAGTTTCAACTGACGCATGAGAGCACCTCCGATAGTCATGCCAAGCTTGCGCGCTCGACGTTACCCGCGAAACTCAATATCCAATCATACGGACCGCAGTGTCTGCTATAGAGGGATTTCTTGGGTGACCGCTCGTGGCCGGACCTTGTCCTCCGTAGCCCTGCTTTCCGGTTGGCCCGGACGGCGGCGATGCAACTTTGTAGCATTCCAGTGGCCAAAGAAGCGGACATCTACTATCCGACGAGCCGCCATGCGGCTTAAGCCCCAAAATGAGCGACTGCGCCCAACTCCGCCTCGATCTCCAGCAACCGGTTGTACTTGGCGATGCGCTCGGAACGGCAGACCGAGCCAGTCTTGATCTGACCGCCGCCCATGGCGACGGCAAAGTCGGCCATGAAAGCATCCTCGGTTTCGCCGGAACGGTGGGAAATGACAAAGCCCCAGCCAGCCTTGCGGCACAGGTGGATGGCGTCGATGGTCTCAGAGACCGTACCGATCTGATTTAGCTTGATCAACGCAGCGTTGCAGGCCTTCTCTTCGATTGCACGGGCGATGTAGCGCGGATTGGTGACCACCAGATCGTCGCCGACGATCTGGATGCGATCTCCCAACTCGGCCGTCATGGCCTTGAAGCCGTCCCAGTCGTTCTCGGCGTGACCATCCTCGATGGAGACGATGGGGTACTTATCCACCCATGACTTGAACAGGGCCACCATCTCGGCGGGGCTCTTGTCGCCCTGCTTGCTGCGCGTCAGCCGATACTTGCCGCCCTCGAAAAAGGAACTGGCAGCGGGGTCGAGCGCGATCGCGATGTCCTGTCCGGGCACATAGCCCGCCTTTTCGATGGCTTCGACGATCAGCTCGCAGGCTTCGTCGTTGCCGCCCTGTAGTTGCGGCGCGAAGCCGCCCTCGTCGCCGACCGAGGTGGCGTAGCCCTTACCGTGCAGAATTTTTTTGAGCGCCTGGAAGGTCTCGGCGCCATAGCGCAATGCCTCGGCAAAGGTCGGCGCGCCGACGGGGAAAATCATGAATTCCTGGAAATCGAGGCTCGAATCGGCATGCTTGCCGCCGTTCAGCACGTTCATCATCGGCACCGGCAGATGAGTTGCGCCAACGCCACCAAGGTAGGCATAGAGCGGCAAGCCGCGGGATTGCGCCGCTGCCCGGGCCACGGCCTGCGAGACGCCGAGAATCGCATTGGCTCCCAGGCGCGCCTTGTTCTCTGTACCATCGAGCTCGATCATGGCCGCGTCGATGGCGGCCTGCTCGGAGGCATCGAAGCCTTCGAGCACATCCGCGATTTCGTTCTGCACATTGGCTACCGCCCGAAGTACGCCCTTGCCGCCGTAGCGTGCAGGGTCGCCGTCGCGCAATTCGGTCGCCTCGTTCTCGCCGGTCGAGGCGCCGGAGGGAATCGAGGCCGTACCTACGGTGCCGTCATCGAGCAGGACATTGACCCGAACCGTGGGGAAGCCGCGTGAGTCGAGGATTTCTAGGGCGGTAATGCTGTCGATGTAGGGGGTCATGACGGTCTCCGGTGGTTGGGATTGTCTGCTTCAGCGTACAACATACACGCTGCACGGCGCGTAACTGATTACCTTCTTGGCCACGGAGCCGATCAGCCACCGTTCGAACAGCGTCTTGCCACGGTGGCCCATGACGATGAGATCAATGCCATGGCTTTCAGCATAAGCGGTAATCTTGACCGCCGGATGACCGACTGATACCTCCAAGTGCGCGTTGGGGGCTTTGTCCTTCAGCGGCTTCTGGATGTGGTGGGCATGGCGGCGCGAATTCTCGACCACCGCCTCCGTTTCCACCTCTTCGCCAAAGTCGGGCGGCCGTGCGACAGTGAGCACATGAAGCTCCGCCCCGTATTTGGCCGCCAGGTAAAGGGCGCGAAGATCAGGCCCAGCGCCACTACCGTGGCGAGGTCGGTGATGAAACACGCGGCGAGCACCGTCTTGCCGCAGTTCGTCGTGTTTAGACCGAACTCCAGCATCACCGCATAGACGACGGCCACCGAGGTGGTTGACATGGCAATGCCGGCCAGCCAGCTTGCCTCGACGCTCCAGCCAAGGCCCCAGCGCAATAGCGCGCCAAGAGCTGATCCCAACGAAATGGAGAGTACCGGTTTCCACATACAATGCAAATACCCAATATTTCATGCCTAGCCGGTAATTCGACCACCCGGTGATAATTGCTGCCCCCCATGCGTTATCGCCATGATCGAACCCCCGGTGCAACCTATTTCCTTTCCCTGGTGACGTGGCAGCGGCTGCAACTGTTCGGCTGGCGTGATAACTTGGTCAAACTTCGGGTGGCTTTTTGTCTGGTTCGTACCGCGCACCCGTTTCGCATCGACACCATGGTCGTTCTGCCCGATCACCCGCACTGCCTGTGGACCTTGCCAGGCAGCGACGTGGGAGCGCCGCATCCGTGACGACACGGATTTCGCGCGGCATCTGAGTTATGTTGTGCCTGACGGCACAACATACCGAGGCTGAAATCGGAATTTGTCAAGAAGGTCTGACGCCGCAAGGCGCCGACAACCCAACGGAGAGCGATGCATGGACAAGGAATACAAGTACTACTGGGAAGACTTCCCGATCGGCAAGGTCATCGAATTCGGCGGCCTCACCGTCACGCAGGAAGAAATCATCCGCTTCGCCCGTGACTTCGACCCGCAGCCATTCCACCTTGACGCCGAAGCCGCGCAACACTCGACGTTCGGCGGCCTCATCGCCAGCGGCTGGCATACCTGCGCGATGGTGATGCGCATGATGTGCGACGCTTATCTGCTTGAATCGGCAAGCCTGGGCTCGCCCGGCATCGAGAATCTACGCTGGATGAAGCCGGTGCGTCCCGGCGACACACTGCGCGTGCGCAACGTCGTGCTGGACGCGCGGCCGCTCGAGAGCCGGCCCAACGTCGGCCTGGTACGCAACCGCTGGTCAGTCCTCAATCAGCACGACGAAGAGGTCATGCAAATGGAGGGCTATGGCATGTTCAAACGCCGGGCCAATTCGGCCCGTCAGGAGACGCTGGACTGACGACTAGAGCTGTCGCACCGTGCCGCAGGCGATTCGCTTGCCAGAGTTGCCCGCCGGCTGGGACATGTAATCGTCCGGGTCGGCGTGGATCACGACGCTGCGGCCGATGATGCCATGGCTATCGCTGCCGAGTGAGATGATGGTCGATTCGGCGGTTGCGCTGGCGTGGCCCTTGGCGTCGGCGATCAGGTTGGGCAGATCGCCGGCGTGATGCTCGGAGCTGCCTTGATGGCCATGCGGCTTGGCATCCGGATTGAAGTGCCCCTTGGCGCTCGCGGCATCCGGCGCACTGCAATCGCCGGACTCGTGAACGTGAAAGCCATGTTCACCCGGCGGCAGGCCGGTAACGCGTGCCTCCACCAGCACCTTGTCGCCGACCTGGGTGAAGGTCACACTGCCACCCACTTCACTTCCGGAGCGGGCCTCAAGCCGCGCCTCGGCGCGCGGTCGGCCAGCAGGAACAGTGGCGCAAGCGGCCACCAGAACGCCCACGCAGGCCGACGACACTACGGCTGTGATCATCTTCATCTAGCTTCCCTCCGGTGAATTTGCAGCCGCCACCGCGGCCAGCTCGGTCAAACCCCGCTCCACCAGCCCCTTGACAGCGAGGCCATTAGCGCCTACAAATAATATAGCATTTTGGTGGGATATTACCGCGATGATCGGAGTGCGCTTCTTTACCCTTCTTTGTCTGGCTGCGGCAGCACTGCTTCCTCACGCTGCGGCGGCCACCGCGCCGCTGCAAGTCGGCGAACCGGCGCCCGCGTTCACCCTGCCCGACGCCGATGGCAAGGCGCACCAGGTCGGCGAATGGCGCGGACACTGGCTGGTGCTCTATTTCTATCCCCGGGACGACACACCGGGATGCACGGCCGAAGCGCAGAACTTTCGTGACAGCCTGCCGGCGTTCGCGGCCGTCAATGCCAACATCGTCGGTATCAGTCTCGATGACGGCGCATCGCACCGCGCCTTTGCCGACAAGCAACACCTGCCCTTCACTCTGCTCTCCGACCCGGGCGGAACCGTCGCTCTACGCTACGGTTCGCTGACCAACCTCGGCATCATGCATTTCGCCAAGCGCCAGACCTACTTGATCGATCCCGAGGGCCTGGTCGCCAAGGTGTATCTGAAAGTCGATCCAGCCGAGCACGTGCAACAACTGCTTGCCGACATCCGCAGCCTCGCCAAACCATGAACGCACCAGCCACAGCCGAACAACTCGCCATGAGCAAAGCCGCCGATGCGCAGCAGAAGCCAGCGCGCTGGCAGCGCTCGACGGTCCTGGACGTGCGCCACTGGACACCGGAGGTGCGCTCCCTGCGCATCACCCGCCCCCACGGCTTTCGTTTCACTCCCGGTCACTACGTCCGGCTCGGCCTCGAGGATGCCACCGGCGAAGCCGTCTGGCGACCGTTCTCCATGGTCTCTGGCCGAGACGAAGCGGAGCTTGAGTTCCTCACCCTGGTGGTGCCCGAGGGGCCCTTCTCCGAGCGCCTGCGTACCGTGGTCACCGGCAGCACGATGCTGGTCGAGAACTTCGGCCTTGGCTTTCTCACCCTCGATCAGTTGGCAGCGGGCACGAATCTGTGGTTGCTGGCCAGCGGCAGCGGAATCGGGCCGTTCATCTCCATCCTGCGCACGCCAGCGCTATGCGACGGATTTGCCCGCATCATCCTCGTGCACAGTGTCCGCCATGCGGCTGAACTGGCATACGCCGACGAAATCCGGCAAATTGCCGCCTCGCCGATCATTGCCGGCCGCTTGCACTACATTCCGGTGGTCACGCGCGAAGCCTTGCCCGGCGCGCTCAATGCGCGAATTCCGGCTTTGCTCGAGCAGTCGCTATTGCAAGCGCATGCCGGCGTCGACCTCGAGCTCGCCCACTCACGCGTCATGGTCTGTGGCAATCCGGATCTGACCCGGGACATGCGCGCCTACCTCGCCGCGCGCGGTTTTCAGTCCAGCCGACGCGGCGTCGCCGGCCAAATGGCGTTCGAGAAGTACTGGTAGCGCCAGCTCGCCACTATCCGGAAATCGAATAGCCGCAAGCGGCATTCAATTTCCCTCGGCGCCTTGCCGGTGCTAGATTCCATGGCCATGAGCACCATTGTCGGCAAAGTTGCGTTCATTGGCTTCGGCGAAGCGGCAGCCGCCTTCGTCGAGGGCTGGGCGGGGGCGCGCCCGCCCCTGCTATCGGCTTATGACATCAAGACCGACAGCCCGGATGCCGCAGTGCGCGCGGCCAAACACGCCGACTACCGGCGTTGGCGCGTCGACGGCGCCCAGACCTTGGCTGCCGCGCTCGCCGACGCCGACATCGTCTTTTCCCTGGTCACCGCAGACCAGGCATTGATTGCCGCGCGCAACGCGGTTGCCCGGCTGGCGCCGGGCAGTCTGTACTTCGATTGCAACTCCTGCTCGCCGGGCACCAAGCGCGCCGCCGCCGAACTCATCGAAGCCGTCGGCGGCCGCTACGTCGACGCGGCGCTGATGGCACCGGTTCATCCGGCGCTGCATCAGGTGCCGATCCTGGTCAGCGGCGCCCATATCGACGACGCCCTGGCGACCCTGGCCGCCCTCGACATGCGCGGCGAATCCGCTACCGGTCCGGTCGGCCACGCCTCATCGGTCAAGATGGTCCGCAGCATCGTCATCAAGGGCCTGGAAGCGCTGGCCACGGAATGCATATTGGCCGGCCGCCGCGCCGGCGTCGACGAACGGGTCCTCGCCTCACTGGAGGCCAGCTTTCCCGGCTTCCAGTGGCCGGAGCGCACCGGCTACATGCTGGAGCGCGTAATTACGCACGGCATCCGCCGCGCCGCTGAGATGCGCGAAGTCGAGCGCACCGTGGCAGAACTCGGCCTGCCGGCCGACATGACGCACGCCGTCATCGAGTGGCAGCAGCGTGTCGGTGGCCTGCGCCTGGCCGCACCGGCAGGCAACTACCGCCAGCGCGCCGACGCGCTGTCCGCCGCCCTCGCTTCGCCGACCGCCGCACCGGACTACGAGGACATTCCCGGCACCTACGTCTTCGACGCCGAGCGCTCGCGCAACGGCTACCACCTCAACATGTTCTGCATGTCGCTCAACGTCGCAGCCAATCGTGCCGCCTTTGGCGCCGACGCGCCGGCCTATCTCGACTGCTTTCCGATGACGGCCGAACAGAAGGCGGCGGTCCTCACGCGCAACTGGAACGAGATGCTGCGTTTGGGCGGCAACATCTACTACACCGCCAAGCTCGCCGCTGCCGATGGCATCACTTTTCAGGATCTCGCCGCCGCCATGACCGGCGTCAGCCGCGACGACTACCGCAAGATGATGGTCGACGGCGGCCGACCCATCGAGGGCAATCGCAGCAAGTCAGAGTGGCAGAAGGGATCCGAGCATGGCTAGGATCGTCGCTGGCGTCGCCACCTCTCACGTGCCGGCCATCGGCGTCGCCATCGATCAGGGCAAGACCGCAGAACCTTATTGGCAGCCGGTCTTCGCCGGCTACGAGAAATCCAAGCAGTGGCTGGCGCACCTCAAGCCCGACGTCGCCATCGTCGTCTACAACGACCACGCCACCGCCTTCTCGCTCGAAGTCATCCCGACCTTCGCCCTCGGTTGCGCCGCCGAGTTCGCCCCCGCCGACGAAGGCTGGGGACGGCGGCAGGTGCCGGTGGTCAAGGGCCACCCAGAGCTGGCCTGGCACATGGCGCAATCGCTGGTGCTCGACGAATTCGACATCACCATCGTCAATCGCATGGAAGTCGACCACGGCCTTACCGTGCCGCTATCGCTGCTGTTCGGCCAGCCGGCGGAGTGGCCCTGCCCGGTGATCCCGCTGTGCGTCAACGTCGTCCAGTATCCGCCCCCCACCGGCAACCGCTGCCTCAACCTCGGCCACGCCGTGCGCCGTGCGGTCGAGTCCTTCGGCCGCGATCTGCGCGTCGTGGTCTTCGGCACCGGCGGCATGTCGCACCAACTGCAGGGCGAGCGTGCCGGCCTCATCAACCCGGCCTTCGACAAGCGTTTTCTCGACCTGCTGGTGCATGATCCGCGCGCCGCGGCGGCCATTCCCCATGTCGAGTACCTGCGCGAAGCCGGCTCGGAAGGCATCGAACTCGTCATGTGGCTGGTCATGCGCGGTGCGCTCGACGACGCCGTAACCGAGCGCTACCGCCATTACCACGTGCCGGCGTCGAACACCGCCGTCGGCCATCTGGTCCTCGAAAACATTCTCGCTTCGGAGCACACGAAATGAAGATCTGCGTTGCTGGCGCCGCCGGCGCTTTCGGCATCAAACACCTGGACGCCGTTGCGGCGATCCCCGGCATCGAAGTCGTCTCCGTCGTCGGCCACGGCGTCGAGTCGATCAAGGACCTGGCCGAGAAACGCCATATTGCCCACTGGGCGACCGATCTCGCCGAGAGTCTGGCGCGCCCGGATGTCGAAGCGGTGATTCTGTCGACGCCGACCCAATTGCACGCTGCGCAGGCCATTGCCTGCCTCAGGGCCGGCAAGCACGTCATGGTCGAGATTCCCATGGCCGACAACCTGACCGACGCCGAAGAACTGGTACGCGTGCAGAAGGAAACGGGGCTGGTGGCCATGGCCGGCCACACCCGCCGCTTCAACCCAAGCCACCAGTGGATCCACAACAAGATCGTCGCCGGCGAACTCAAGGTCCAGCAGATGGACGTACAGACTTACTTCTTCCGCCGCAGCAATACCAACGCGCTGGGCAAGCCGCGCAGCTGGACCGACCATCTGCTCTGGCACCACGCTTGCCACACGGTCGACCTGTTCCAGTACCAGAGCGGCGAGGTAGCCTCCCAGGTGCGCGGCCTGCAAGGCCCGAAGCATCCGGAACTCGGCATCGCCATGGACATGAGCATCGGCATGAAGACCGCGTCGGGCGCGATCTGCACGCTGTCGCTGTCGTTCAACAACAACGGCCCGTTCGGCACATTCTTCCGCTACATCTGCGACAACGGGACCTATATCGCGCGCTATGACGACCTGGTGGACGGCCACGAGAAGCCAATCGACCTTTCCGGCGTGGCCGTGTCGAAGAACGGCATCGAGTTGCAGGACCGCGAGTTCTTCACTGCAATCAAGGAAGGCCGCGAACCGAACGCCAGCGTCGCCCAGTGTCTGCCGGCGATGCGCACCCTCGACCGCATCGAGCGCAAGCTGAACCTCGAAGACTGAGCATGAAGCAGCGTCGTCTGGGGCCCTTCGCCGTGTCGGCGATCGGTCTGGGCTGCGTGCCGGCACAACTGGCGCTGGCCTGGCTGCTGGCCAAGGGCGAGAACATCGTGCCGATTCCGGGGACAACACGTCTGGCCAATCCAGCGACATGGCGCCACTTCGCCCGGCGACGGACTATTATTAAGCCGTCAGGCACTCCCGCTGGCGCCATACAACGGCCGGCTTGCCTCAAGCGAGCGGGATGTTTTGCGTCCAATCCATGGGAGGCAGCAGATGGAGCACCGCCTATCCAAGCACGGCTGGCGAACGGGGTTCGCAATTGCGACCGCGCTCAACCTGGCCACGTCGGCGGCGGCCCAGACCAAGGACGTTGCCGACATGGACATCGGGGAGCTGGCCAATCTGCCCGTCTCTCCCTTCGATGTCTCCAGCCATCTCGACAGCGGCTATCGCGCCTCGAACTCGGTATCGGGCTCGCGTTTTGACGCCCCCATCCGCGATCTGCCCTTCGCCATTCAGGCGTTCACGGAATCGTTCATCCACGACCAGAAACCGGAGAACATCTTCGACGTGGCGCGCTACTCGCCGGGCGTCACCTACCGCAGCAACGACTTCAACGAAGGCAATGCCAACCTGGCCATACGCGGCTTCACTGTCGCCAATTCACCCGGTAGCGTGCAAATCCTCCGTGACGGCTTTCACGGCCCGTCGATCTTCGACTTCACGAACATCGCGCGCGTCGAAGTCGTCAAGGGGCCGGCATCCTTTCTCTACGGCCAGGTTGCTCCCGGCGGCATTGTCAATATCATCACCAAGAGTCCGCAACGCCAGTTCGCTGGCAGCGTCGATCTCACTTATGGTTCGTACGATCAGTACGGCGTCAAAGTCGACCTCACCGGCCCGGCCACAAGCACTCTCTTCTATCGGCTGACGGCCTCCGACAGCCGGGACATGCATTACTGGGATACGTACAACGCTCGCTCCTGGGACATCGCTCCGTCGTTGCTTTGGCAGCCTAACGACAGAGTCAGCGTTGCGCTCAAGTACGAGTCGTTCCGCAAGATCGAGACGCCCCAGCTCATGCAGAAGCCGGGATACAACACTCAGTCAGGCATCGTCCCGACAAACAAGGATCCCAACCTCTCCGGTGTCGATGTACCGGGCTTGTCCAACACCTGGAACAGCATGTCCTACGCCGATTTCCGCAACAGTGGCTCGGACAATTTCACCGCCTGGCTGGACCTCAAGGCCAGCGATCACTGGAACCTGCGTGCCAGCTATTCGCATCTGCGCTACGACGTCGATGCGCTGTTCTCAGGCAATCTCGGCATGGCCAACAACGCCACGCTGCTGCAGGGGAGGCGCTTCCGGCGGCAGACCTATGGCAACGGGGACGACACCTATGAAGTGCAGGGAGTCGGCCAATATCGCCTGGCCGGCGTGAGCCTGCGACTGCTTGTCGGCGCCCAGTATGTGAATCGCCGTTTTGACAACTGGGCTGCCCAGGCAGCCAACGATCCCACACTCGGTAACACGCCGACCGCTTCCCCGCTGCCGCTGTGGGATTTGAGCGATCCATCGACCTGGAACCGAGTCGTGACCATACCGCTGTCGGCGTTTACTGCCGGCCGTGTGGACCGGAGCATCACCTACCACGACCGAGCGATCTACGGCGGCTCCACGTTCGGCTTTTTCGACGACCGGCTGTTGCTGCTTGCCGGCCTACGGCAGACACGCACTGAAAGCCAGGTCACCGACTACTTGACCGCTCAGCGCGGTACCGAGATGAGCGACAACGCAACGACACCGCAATACGGCGTTCTCTACAAAGTGGCCTCCGGGCTGACCCTCTTTTCCTCGTATGCCGAATCCTTCGTTCCCGGCACGCAGCCGCTTGCCAACTTGGACGGCACTCACTCGGCGCCGAAGCCGACGCAGGGCAAGGGCTACGACATTGGCGTCAAGGCCGACATGTTCGATCGCCGCGTTTCCGGCACCCTGACCTACTTCGACAACCGCAACCACAACATCGTCAACGACCTGGCGGTCACGGATGCCACCGGGTTCACGACCATCTATAACGTCCAGAGTGGCGAACAACGCTCGCGCGGCATCGAATTCGACACCACCATCAGCGCCAGCGAAAACTGGCAGATCTACCTCTCGTACAGCCACATGAAGGCGCGCATCGTCGACTTCAGCGGCAACGACGCGGCCATCCTGGCACAGAATCCGGCCACGCTCGATGCCACCGGGCAGGCCTATTACAAGAATGTCTTGCGCCTGCACAATGCCCCACTGCAAATGAGCGCGCCGGATCTGGCGAACCTCTGGATGCGTTACAACTTTACCCAGGGGAACCTGCGCGGATACCACGTCGCCGGCGGCTTCAACTATGTGCACGATCAAACCATCCTGCCGGATACGCCGGTCTTCGCCCATCAGACGTACACCCTGGTCAACGCACTACTGGGCTATTCATGGTCGTCCGGCGGCAGGCTGATGAGCCTGGAACTCACCGGCAAGAACCTCACCGACGCGCACTATCGTCCATCGCAAAGTACGCGCAGTCGCCCACGCGAATTCCTCCTGACTCTCTCCACCCACTTCTGACCATGGCCGGCAGCCGGCAAGCCATCCAGCGACTACTCTCGGCCTTGCTGCTGCTGCCGACCATCGCCGCCGCCGACGAGGCCACCAGAGCGTCGCCGCCGCGGATCGAGGCTGCCTTCCTGCGCAACTTCGCGCACTACCTGGCTTGGCCGCCCGGGGCTTTCACCGACGAACATTCACCCTGGCGGATTTGCGTCGCTGGCAACGATCCATTCGGCGAAATTCTCGACGAAACCTTGCGCAGTCGCAGCGAACACGGCCGTCAGTTTGTCGTCGTGCGCAGCGATGCCGCCGTCGACCTGCGGCAATGCCATGTCCTCTACATCGCCTACCGCAGCGGCGAACAACGGCGCGGCATGCTGACGGAACTGGCCAATCGCCCGGTCCTGACGGTCGGCGACGCCCCCACCTTCTTGCAGGAAGGCGGCATCATCCGCTTTCACGTCTCCGATCGCGTCGGCATTTCGGTGAATCTCGATCGGGCCAACCTGGTAGCAGTGAAGATTCCCGCCAATGTCCTGGAGGTTAGCCAGGAAGTGGTCGAGAACGGCGTGGTGCGGAGATTGCGATGAGCCTGTTTCGGCGCCGGGACATTCGCAGCAAGCTGGCGTTCGCGCTCTGGGGTGCCGCCTTCCTGGCCTTTGTCCTTTCTGCTGCTGGTCTGGCGGTCCATCAGAACCTGACGCTGGAGCAGCGCGCCCGGCTGATCATGGAGCCCTACGCGCAAATTGTCGCAGTCGGCACCGACACCGCAGTCGCGTTTGAAGACTCCGGTCGCGCTCAGGAGATTCTCGACAGCCTGCGAGCGAATCCGCAAATCCTCGATGCGGCGATCGTGCTTGACGACGGCAGGCGCCTGGCCAGTATCGGCGACGCCACAGCCCCAGGGCATCCCTGGCCGGCAAAGCCGGATGGCGTCTATGTCAGCAGCGACATGGCCGAACTCTGGCAGCATCTGCCGCGCGGCGCCCGGCTCTACATCAGGATGGGGCTGGCACAGCTGAACGCGCAGACGCATCAGGTGTTGTGGGGATTCGGCGCCGCCGTGCTCGTCCTGCTAAGCATCACCTTGATCCAGACAGTATTTCTGCGGCGATCCATCGTCCGCCCTCTCGGCTCGCTCACGGACGCCACCGAACTGATTCGACTCCAGGCCGACTACCACCGCCGCATCCCACTCTCCGATACCGACGAACTGGCCCGGCTCGGCGAAAGCTTCAACGCCATGATGGCCGCCATCGAGGCGCGCGAAGATCAACTGCTGAGCTTGTCCGGCTTCCAGCAGACCATCCTCGACAACGCCGCCTATGGCATCATTTCGACGTCGCCGGAGGGCATCGTCACCAGCTTCAATCCGGCTGCCGAACGCCTGCTCGGCTATTCGGCGGACGAGGCGATCGGCAAGATGATGCCCTCGCAGTGGCATGACCCCGAACAAGTGGCACAGCGCGCGCAGGAATTGTCCGAGCAACTCGGCGTGCCGATCGCCGCCGGATTCGAAGTCTTCACCGCCCGGCCACGACGGGACTTGCCGGAGGAACGCGAGTGGACATTCATTCGCCGGGACGGCACGCGCATCCCGGTCGATCTTTCGGTGACGGCCCTACGCGACGAACACCAGCGGATCACCGGTTTCCTCGGCCTGGTCAACGACCTCAGCGAGCGCGAGCAGGCGGCGGTCGCGCTACAGCGACTGAATCGTGAACTGCTTGCCATCAGTGACTGCAACGAAGTGCTGGTCCGCGCCGACAACGAGCAATCGCTGCTCGACGACATCTGCCGCATCATCTGCGACCAGGCAGGCTACCGCATGGCCTGGGTCGGCTACGTCAACGACCGGCATGTCACCCTGCATCCGGTGGCCTGGGCGGGCGCTGAATTGGGCTATATCGAGGAAGCGTTGGCGATCTGGGCCGGCATGGACCCCTGCTATGCCCCTCCGGCCGTCGCCGCCCTTACCGGCAAGATTGCCGGCTTCGAAAACTTCGCCGATGCCCCCGAGGCGGAGCTGTGGCGGGACCTCGCCCTCCGCCGTGGCTATCGCTCCTCGATCTCGCTGCCGCTCAAGGACAAGGCTGCGCATGTCTTCGCTGTCCTCAGCATCTACGCTTCCGAAGCAGAGGCTTTCACGCCAGGGGAACGACGCCTGCTGGGCGAACTCGCCGACGACATGGCTTTCGGCATCCTCACTCTGCGCGCACGCGCCGAGCACGCCGAGGCCGAGCAACAGATTCAGATTGCGGCCACAGCCTTCGAAGCCCAAGAAGGCATCATCATCACCGATGCCGAGCGGAAGATCTTGCGCGTCAATCGTGCGTTCTCCGAGATTACTGGCTATCCGGCAACCGAAGTCATTGGCCGAACGCCGAATCTGCTCAGTTCCGGCCACCACGATGTGGCCTTCTACCGCAGTATGTGGTCGCGCATTTCGAGCAAGGGATCCTGGCAAGGGGAAATCTGGAACCGGCGCAAGAACGGCGATCTCTATCCGGAATGGCTGACCATTACTGCCGTCAAGAATCCGCAAGGGCAAGTCACGCACTACGTCGGCACGCTGATCGACATCACCGAGCGCAAGGAAGCAGAGCGCCAGATCGAACATCTGGCCTTCTACGATCTCCTTACCGGACTGCCCAACCGCCGCCTGTTCGTCGACCGTCTGCAGCAAGCGATGGTAGGCAGCGCCCGCAATCTGCGCATGGGCGCATTACTGTTTATCGACCTCGACAACTTCAAACTCGTCAATGACACGTGCGGCCACGACGTCGGCGACCGCCTGCTCGTTGAAGTTGCTCGCAGGCTGGTGGCTTGCGTCCGCGAAGGCGACACGCTTTCGCGTCTGGGCGGAGACGAGTTTGTCGCCATGCTCGAGGATCTCAGCGACAACCCGCCGGAAGCTGCAGCCCAGGCCAGAAGCGTCGCCGGCAAGGTCCTGGACCAGCTCAACGAACCCTACACGATCGCTGGCCGAATCCATCACAGCACGCCCAGTATCGGTGCCACCCTCTTCGTCGGCAACAAGGACTCGGTCGATGAACTCCTCAAGCAGGCCGACATTGCCATGTATCAGGCCAAGGCGGCCGGCCGCAATACACTGCGCTTCTTCGACCCCGAGATGCAGGCAAACCTGGCGGCTCGTGCCGCCATCGAAGCCGACCTCCGGCTGGCAACGGAGAATCGGCAGTTGGTTCTTCATTACCAAGCGCAGATCGACGGCAACAACCATATCATCGGCGCCGAGGCGCTGTTGCGCTGGCAGCACCCCGAGCGCGGCACCGTGTCGCCGGCGCAGTTCATCCCGCTCGCCGAGGAGACCGGACTAATTCTGCCGATTGGCCAATGGGTGTTGGCAGAGGCCTGCGCCAGGCTGGCCAACTGGACGACCGACGCCAACAAACGCGACTTGCAGTTGGCCATCAACGTCAGCGCCCTTCAGTTCCGCCAAGCGGATTTCGTTGCCCAAGTGCAGCATGCGCTGGTCGCAGCGCAAGCTCCGGCGCAGCGTCTGAAACTCGAACTGACCGAGAGTTTGGTGCTCGACGATGTCGAGGACACCATCGGCAAGATGCTGGCGCTGAAGGCTCTCGGCGTCGGCTTTGCCATGGATGACTTCGGTACCGGCTACTCGTCGCTCTCCTACCTGACCAGGCTGCCGCTCGACCAACTCAAGATCGACCAGTCCTTCGTGCGCAACCTGCCGGACGGCGCCACCGACGCCGTGGTCGTGCAGTCGATCATCACGTTAGCCAAGAGTCTGGGGCTGTCGGTCATTGCCGAAGGCGTCGAGACGGAAGCACAGCGACTCTTCCTCGATCAGCATGGTTGTCCGACCTATCAGGGCTATCTGTTCAGCAAACCAGTGCCCCTGGATTCATTCGAGCAACTGCTCACCACATGCTGCCGACGCCCATTCAGTGACGCGATACCGGATAATCGAGAATAGCGTCGTAGGAATCGATGAAGGCTTCGAACTCCTCCTGATCATGGTCGTGCGCCAAGAACTCGCCGAACTCGCCGCGCATCCGCTCGGCCGTCGCACCGCGCAGCAAACCCACGCGGCCATTGCGCTTATCAAGGATCTCCAGGGCGTCATGTCCCGGATAGTCGATCACGTAGAGCAACGGATTGTTGAACAGCACGTTCATGGCGAACTCCTTGTCGTCGTCCGCTGTTGAAGATGCCGCCGATATCGGCGAATTCAAGCCCTGCCGACGGAAAACCGGCAACGGTCTGCGCCCACTGCAAGCTCAGCCGCTTGCCGCATCTCGCGCCTGACGAAATTGTCCCGGTGCAACACCGGCCAGCCGCTTGAAGAAGCGCGAGAAGTAGCCCGGGTCCCGGAAGCCGAGACCGTAGGCGATGGCTTCCACCGAAGCATCGGTGTAAATCAGGTGCCGGCGCGCGGCAAGCAGCATGCGCTCCTGGACAATTTCCGAGGCGCCCTTGCCGGCAAAGGCCCGACAAAGCCGATTGAGCGTCTGCTGTGCCACCGCTAGTTGTGCCGCATAGTCGGCGATGCTCCAGTGCTCCAGGTAGTGATCCTCGACCAGTTGGCGCAAGCGTGTGAAGGTTTCCAGTCGGCCACCCCGCGTCTCCGCCTGGACCTCCTGAAAGTCGACCTGGCGCCGGATGATCAGCAGCAGGACGCGGAACAACCACTCGAGCATCGCCGAACGGCCCGGCCGTGGCCAC
>PMIF01000299.1 GCA_003157035.1 Rhodocyclaceae bacterium | reverse complement strand
TTCAAGTGTTCCATGAAGCGCTTGATGGCGCCGCCCTTGCCGGCTGCATCGCGGCCTTCAAAAAGGATCACCACCTTCTGCCTCGTTTCCTTCACCCAGGCCTGGAGTTTCAGCAACTCTACTTGCAGGCGATATTTCTCGCGCTCGTAAGCGCGACGCGACATCAGGTTCTTGTAGGGATAGCCGCCATCGCGCCAGTTGGGCGCCAGTTCCTCGTCGGGGTGGATATCCGCCTGGCTGTCGGCCATGCGCAACTGCTTGAGCATGGCCTTGGTTAGGGCGATTGCCTCTTCCGGGGGTGCTCCGGCGAGTATGTCGCGCAGGGCCGCCAAACGCGATTGCTGGGCCGCGTCGCTAGCCTGTGTGACGGCAAACGCCTCGATGTGCTGCGGCAGATCGGTCGGCCCGGTGTCGCCTGCCTTGACGGTTCGCGGCCGGCGGCTGCGGGGCTTGGCAACGACGGGCTTGCCATCGGTTTGGATCGGGTTCTTCGCGAGCATGATGATTATCCGAACAGGTCGTCGAGTGGATTCTTTTTCGCCGCTGGCGCATCGGCAGCCGATACCGCGGTGGCTTGAAACTCGTCCTCAATGTTGTCCCGATAGGCACTCCAGGGGGACGCTGCCGAAGACAGCCGGCGCCAGATCTCCAGGTCAATTCCGGCGTATTCCATCAGTGCGCCGTCGTCGAATTGAATCCGCAGCCGGCGGCTGTTCGCATCGTAGCCGATGGCACGCAATCTCCCGGAATGAATGCGCTTCATCTCCATCTCGGGCCTCCTGTGTCTTCCGTTCGAGCCTAACGTACAATTGTTGCCGGTCGCAGTGACAAAGTCGACCGAACAGCAGCAACGATAACATGCTTCCCGCTCTCGATTTCTCTGGCTGGACCGCAACCCTGGCGCGCAAGCTGCTATATGCCTGGGTGCGCCCGACCGTGTTGCCGAATCAGATGGCGGAGTTGGCCATCGATGCGGGCAAACCGGTCTGCTACGTCGTTCAGGACCGGCGCTTCTCGAACATCCTGGTACTGATCGAAGAAACCCGGCGGGCGGGCCTGCCGCCGGCGCTGGCGCCACTGGAACTGGGTGCCGTCAGTGCCCGTCATTCGTTCTTCTTCCTTACCCGGCGACAACCCATCGTCGCCGCTGCGCGCGATCGCTATGGCCACTCGCCACTGTTGATCAAACTGACCGAGGCGGCGCAGCTCGATCCGACCGTCGACGTGCAGTTGGTGCCGGTGGCGATCATCTGGGGCCGCTCGCCGCGTTCGCAAGACTCGATTCTGAAAGCCCTGTTCGCCGAGAGTTGGCGGCCCCCCGGCCACTTCAGGCAACTCGGCGCGATCCTGCTGCATGGCCGGCATGCCCTGGTGCGTTTTGGTGCGCCGTTGTCGCTGCGGGCGTTTCTCGACGACGATCACGACGCGGCGCGAACCCTGCGCAAGTTGTCGCGGTTGCTGCGGGCGCATTTTCGGCGCCAGCGACTGGTCGCCATCGGTCCGGATCTCTCGCACCGCAATACTCAGGTTGAGGCCTTGCTGGCGGCGCCGTCCGTGGTCCAGGCGATTGGCGTCGAGGCAGAGCAACAGGATGTCCCGGAGGCACAGGCGACCGCTCGGGCGCGCTCGATGGCGCTCGAGATCGTCTCCGACTACTCGTACGGCATGATCCGCGCGCTCGAGTTGTTTCTCGAATGGTTGTGGCTGCGGCTCTACGATGGCATCGAAGTGCACAACTTCGAGCGCCTGGATCGGATCGCCCAAGGCAGCACAATCGTCTATCTGCCCTGCCACCGCAGCCATGTCGACTACCTTCTGCTGTCGTTCGTCGTTCTCAGGCGCGGCTTGACGCCGCCGCACATTGCCGCCGGCACCAATCTCAATCTACCCTTGCTGGGACCAATGCTGCGGCGGGGCGGGGCCTTCTTTCTTCGGCGCAGCTTCAAGGACCAGCCGCTCTACGCCGCCGTATTTCGCGAGTACCTGCATCTGCTGACGTCACGGGGATTTTCGGTCGAGTACTTCATCGAAGGCGGCCGCAGTCGCAGCGGTCGCACCTTGGCGCCGCGCACCGGCTTGCTGGGCATGACCGTGCGTAGCTATCTGCGCGACCACAGCCGGCCGCTGATCTTTGTTCCAGTGTATGTCGGTTATGAGAAGCTGATCGAAGGCGACAGCTTCGTCAGCGAATTGGAAGGCCGGCCAAAACACGGCGAGTCGATTTGGGGCCTGCTGCGGATGGCGCGGCGCATTCGCCGCGAGTTCGGCCGCGTCCATGTCAATATCGGCGAGCCGATCGCACTGGCCGATTTCCTCGATTGCCAACATCCGGACTGGTCCGGTGAAGCGACCGGGCCAGCAGAACCCGAATGGATTGGCGCGAGCGTGCGTGCCTTGGCCGACGAAACCGTTCGCCGGATCAACGCCGCGGCGGTGGTCAACCCGGTCAATCTGGCCGGCCTGGCGCTCTTGGCAGCGCCGAAACACTGCCTCGACGAGGTCGTGCTGCATCGTCTGATCGATCATCTTTCGGGGCTGCTGCAAGT
>PMIF01000253.1 GCA_003157035.1 Rhodocyclaceae bacterium | reverse complement strand
TGGTAGGGACGGGGATCGATTTCTGCCAGCAACTGGCCTTGAGTGACCATCTGGCCTTCGCGAAAATGAACGCTGAGAAGTTCGCCATCGACACGCGTATGGACCGTGACCAGGCTGCGCGGCACGGCGGTGCCGACGGCAGAAACCCAGATCGGCACGTCAGCGGCCTTGAGCTCGGCGACCGAAACCGGCTGCGGCCGATTGGCGCCGCCGCCACGGCCCGTGCGACCGGCGCCGGCATCCGCGGCAGGGGCTGCGGCACTGAAATAGCTGTAACCGGCATAGCCGGCAGCGGCCAGCACGATGACCGCGATTGCCATCTTGGGTTTCGTC
The DNA here is from genome assembly GCA_003157035.1 of Rhodocyclaceae bacterium. Lineage (GTDB taxonomy): Bacteria > Pseudomonadota > Gammaproteobacteria > Burkholderiales > Rhodocyclaceae > Fen-999. The sequence continues at coordinate 6,188 of PMIF01000253.1, read as the reverse complement.
AAGCGTCGATTGGAGTTTGCCATGATTTGTTTCCCGGGATCCGGTTAATGGCCGCTGTCGGCGGCTGCCGCCAGCGACGGCCGTTGTTGCGGTTTTGCCAACCAGACGACGGCTGCCAGGATGAGCAGCAGCACCGTCGTCAGTGCAAAGAAATCGTTTGCCGACATCATGTAGGCTTGGGCACTGACCTGGCGATCGATCACCGCCAGCGCCTGTTCACCGGACAGGCCTTGCGCTTGCAGCAGATCGATTGCTGCAGGCCCGCCTGGCTGGTAGACGCTGATGTTTTCGATCAGGCGGGCATGATGCAGCGTCGCCCTGTCGTCCCACATGGTGGTGGAGAGCGAGGTGCCGAAGGCGGCCGCGGTCATGCGCATGAAGTTGGACAAGCCGGCAGCGGCCGGGATGCGCGATGGGTGCAGCCCCGACAGCGTGAGCGCGGTCAGCGGTACGAAGAACATTGCGGTCGCGGCACCCTGGATGAGTTGGGGCAGGATGATGACCCAGGGTGTGGCGTCGAGTGTGAAGCCTGAACGCATGTACGAGACGCCGGCGAAAATCACAAACGAAGTACTGGCGAACAGGCGTGGATCGACCTTGTGCAGGGTCTTGCCGACCACCGGCGACAGCAATAGCGCGAAGACGCCGATCGGTGCCGTCACCAGTCCGGCCCAGGTGGCGGTGTAGCCGAGCCACTGTTGCAGCCATAGCGGCATCAGCACCACGCTGCCGAAAAAGATGCCGTAGCCGAACGCGATGCAGATGACGCCGGCGGTAAAGTTGCGGCTGCGAAACAGACTGAGATCCACGACCGGATGGTCATCGGTGAGTTCCCAGGCGAGGAAGAACAGGAAACCGACCACGGCAGTTATCGCCAGCAGGCTTATTTCGCTAGAAGCGAACCAGTCAAGCTCCTTGCCCTTGTCGAGCATGATCTGCATGGCGCCGACCCAGATTACCAGCAGCGCCAGGCCGATGCCGTCGACAGGACGTTTGGTGATCGGCGATTCGCGATGGCGCAGCAGGCGCCAGCTCAGGGCGGCGGCGAACAACCCGGTCGGCACATTGATGTAGAAAATCCACGGCCAGGTCATGTTGTCGGATATCCAGCCGCCCAGCATTGGTCCGAGCACCGGCGCGACCAGGGTGGTCATCGACCACGCCGCCAGGGCCATGCCCGACTTTTCGCGCGGAAAACTTTGCAACAGCAGCGTCTGCGACAGCGGAATCATCGGTCCGGCGACGGCGCCCTGGATGACGCGGAAGACGATCAGCATCTGCAGGCTCGTCGACAGGCCGCAGGCCAACGAAGCGAGCACGAAGAGCAGCACCGAGGTCACGAACAGGCGGACGGTGCCGAAGCGTTGCGTCAGCCAGCCGGTGAGCGGCACCGCAATGGCATTGGCGACGGCGAACGACGTGATCACCCAGGTGCCCTGGCTGGGGCTGACGCCGACGTCGCCGGCGATGGTCGGAATGGAGACGTTGGCGATCGTCGTGTCGAGCACGTTCATGAACGTCGCCAGCGACACTGCGATGGTCGCCAGCGCCAGCGTCGGGCCGTGCAGCGGCGGCGGTTCGTGAGGGCTGGTGGCCGTCGCCATGGTCAAGTCAGGTCGTGGTCAATGCCGGGCCGGCACGTCGCCGACGTTGGCGGCAACGATCTGCTTGATCAATTGCTCGGCCTCCTTCTGGCCGTCGTCCGCGGTGCGGCTGAGCAGCGGTGCGCGCGCCGGGGTCGCTGCCTCGCCCAGCGGAGCACCGTCGGCATCATGCACGTCGACATCCACTTGCAGCGACAGGCCGACGCGCAGCGGATGTTTGGCGACTTGCCTGGCGTCGAGAGCAATGCGCACCGGCAGGCGCTGGACGATCTTGATCCAGTTGCCGGTGGCGTTCTGCGCCGGCAGCAGCGCAAATGCCGAGCCGGTGCCGGCACCGAGGCCGATGACTTTGCCGGCGTAGTGAACGCTGGAACCGTAGGTGTCGGCCGTCAGGTCGACTGACTGACCGACGCGCATGTTGCGCAGTTGCCCTTCCTTGAAATTTGCCTCTACCCAGAGTGAATCCAGAGGCACGATTGCCATCAGCGCTTGTCCGGGTGCGACGCGGGCGCCGACCTGGACGCCGCGNNGCCTGTTCCAGTTGTGCCGCCGCACGGGCAACATTGGGATGGTTGGCGACCGTGGTGTGATCAGTGAGAACCCGATTCGACGCCAGTTGTTCGCGTGAGGTGGCTACGGCGGCTTCCGCCGCCTTCTGCGTGTTGCCGGCGTGGTCCAGTTCTTCGTGGGACACGGCACCGCTGCTGCCGAGATCCTGGCGCCGCCGCAGGTCTTCCTTGGCCCGGGCCAGGTCGGTTTCGCGCTGGGCGACCACGGCCGTGAGCGAATCGCCGGTGGCATAGAGCGTACGTACCTCTCTGACCGTCTGTGCCAGCGCTGCCTTCGCCTGGTCGAGGGCGACACGGGCGTCGGCACGGTCGAGTTCGACCAGCACGGCTCCCGCCGCGACAGTATCGGTGTCGTCGGCATAAATGGCCGTCACCGTGCTGGCGATCTGCGGCGTGATCTGTACGATGTTGCCGGCGACGTAGGCATCGTCGGTGGTCTGGTGCCAGCGACCGACGAGGAACCACCAGGCGGCGAGCCCGACGCAGACGACGATCAGGGCGAAGGTGAGAACCAGCAGCGCTCGCCTGCGCCTGGACGGTACGGGGACGGCGGCCACGGGAGTTGCGGGATTCATGTCGGTCGAACTTTCGCAGGGCGTAGATCGGACTCAGCCTAACGCTTCTGGCTTAACCAAGTCTGAATGGCGGCCAAGCTGCGAATGCTATCCGCAGTCATACCGGCCGTTGAAAACATTATTGTTACCGAGTGTGTCGTCGGCGCCGGTCAGTACTTGGCATCTTCCTGCCACATGGCGGGCTCGAAGCGGACGACGCGGTTGCGGCCGGTGCGCTTGGCTTCATAAAGGGCGACGTCGGCGAACTTGACGACCTGCCAGAAGCTGTCGGCGTCGATGGGATACTGGGCGACACCGATGGAGATGGTCTTTTGCAGCACGGTCGAAGACAGATTCACCTTGGTGGCGGCGATTTCGCCACGGATCTTTTCGGCCACCGGCACGGCATTGTCGGCATCGGTATCGAGCAGGATAACGAGGAATTCCTCGCCGCCGTAGCGAACGACGATATCCGAGCCCCGCACGGTGTGCTTGAGCAACTCGGCCAACGCCTTCAAGACCTTGTCGCCGGCTTCGTGGCCGTGCGTGTCGTTGACCTGCTTGAAGTAGTCGAAGTCGAGCATCAGAATCGAGAAGACGCCCTTCTTGCGCTCGACGCCGGACATCAGCGTGCCGACGTATTCCTCGACGAAGCGGCGGTTGTAGAGNNACCTGGACGATACAGCCGGCGGAACCGGACAGCACGATCGGCAGGCAGACGTGGACTTCGTCTGCGGCATCCGGGCGGAACATCACGCAGATGCCCGGGGTCAGAATACCGTCGACGACGTGACCCGTGCGCTTGGCGCGACAGGAACTCGCATCGGTAAAGACGCGCTGGTCGCAGTGGCGGCAGTGGTCCTGGTCCGGCGGGTCGCCGGCGACCGCAACCATACGGTTCTTGCTGTGGGAGACCTCGTAGATCGTGAACTGGCGGAATTCGAACCGGGTCCGCAGGACATCGGCCAGACGGCTGTAGATTTCGCTCTTGTGTTGGTCTTCCTCGATCGCCTGCTTGAACTTGGCGGCCGACACCAGTGCGTCCACCATTTCGGCGGTGGCTGCCAGCAGATTTTTGTCCTGCGCCCTGTGCTGTCCCATCAACTCGGCAATGCGTTCCTGGATGGTGCCGACTTCGCGTTCAAGGAAGCCCAGCAGATGATTGAGGTGGGCGGCGATCTCGCCGACTTCGTCGCTGCTGGCGTGGTTGATCCGGCCGGTGAAATTGCCTGTCGCCGCCGCCGCAGCAACTTCGCGCACGGCCAAGGCAGTCGATGTCACCGGCCGGATGATTCGGCGCAACCAGAGCAAGGAGGCCAGCGTTACCAAAGCCACCGCCAGGCTGACCAGGACAACGCTGGTGATCGCCTGGCCGCGTACCTCGGCCAGCGAGATGTCGATGGTGATGGCGCCGAGTGCCTTGCCGGCTTCGACTTGGTGACATTGCAGGCAGTTGGGTGTGCCGACATTCGAAGCAACGTAGGGCACGGTGCCGCGGAACACCAGTTCGTCATCCTGCTCGACGACCGAGAAGCGGGGCCGGGCCGCTGCGACGACTTCGCGCTCCTCGTCAGAGCGACTTTGTTCCATGCTGAAGCCGGGGCCGAACTGCTGTATTACGGCGGGGCCGCGAACGACATGCAGTGCCGCGATACCCGGCGTGGTACGCAGCCGTTCGAGGAATTCGAGACGCTTGTTGATGGTGCCGTTGATCATCGCCTCGGTGAGGCCGATCTTGACCGTCTCGGCGACCGACAGGGCATGGCGTTCCGCCATGTAGAGCGAGAAACGGCGAAATGACCAGGCGGACAGCACGGTCATGACGACGATCAGGGTCGTCATGACGACCGCTGACGACACCAGGGTCTTGGTGTTCAGGCGCAAAAGCGGCTCCGGCAAAGTCGGAGTACTGCCTGCGGATGGGTGATTCCTATGGGCACACTCCAGCTACGGCTATTTCGTAGCGTGAGATTATGCCAGAGATATCACTTAGGTAGAGCCGAAGACGCCCTGCCTCAGGCCGGACAGCGATCCTTGGCAGCCGGGCGTCGCTTCGAGGCTGTCGGCGGCAGGTCTTCGCCGTCGGTGTCGTCGTCCGGGTTCTCAAAGCGCACCAGCCGGACACCGTCCGGCAGATCGGCGGCTTTGGCGCTCATTATCCTGTGCAGCCACGGATTGATGGGGGGCGCAATGACATCCATCAGGCTCGGCCGTACCAATTTCATGCCAACTCTCCACGGGGGCCGCCCGGGATGTCCAGGCAGCGGATAAGCACAGACCACGGCAAGCAGGGAAGGTTCCCGCGGGTCGCGAAAGTGGTTAGGCGGGGCTAGTCAGTGCCTGCCGCGCCGTTCTGTAGTCGGCGGCCATTTGGCCGACCAGATCGGCCACTGTCGGGATGTCGGCAATGGTGCCAACGCCTTGGCCTGCCCCCCAAATGTCGCGCCAGGCCTTGGCGGCGCCACTGCCGAAGTCCATCGCCGTCTTGTCGCTGGCCGGCAGGTGGTCAGGATCGAGCCCGGCGGCAATGATGCTTGCCTTCAAATAGTTGCCATAAACCCCCGTGAAGTAGGGGGTATAAACGATGTCGCCGGCACTGGCGGCGACGATCGCCTGCTTGTAGGCATCGACGGCATTGGCTTCGCGGCTGGCGATGAACCGCGTGCCCATGTAGGCAAAGTCGGCCCCCATGGCCTGCGCGGCGAGCACGTCGCGGCCGCTGGCAATGGCGCCAGCAAGAATCAGCGGCCCGGCAAAGATGCGCCGGACTTCGGCAACCAGGGCGAACGGACTCAAGGTCCCGGCGTGGCCGCCGGCACCCGCGCAGACCAGAATGAGGCCATCGACGCCTTCGGCCAGGGCTTTCTCGGCATGACGGATATTGATTACGTCGTGGAACACCAGGCCGCCGTATTCATGGACCCGCTTGACCACGTCGCCGGGTGCGCGCAGGCTGGTGATGACGATGGGCACACGGTGATGGACGGTCAGATCGAGATCGCGTTCCAGCCGCGTATTCGACGGATGGACGATCTGGTTCACCGCGAACGGCGCGTCGCCGACGGCAGCGCGTATCTGGCGCAGCCACTGGTCGAGCAGTTCCGGCGGCCGGGCATTGAGCGCCGGAAAGCTGCCGACGATGCCCGCCTGGCATTGGGCGATCACCAGCTCGGGGCCGGAGACGATGAACATCGGCGCGCCGATGACCGGCAGCGCCAGCCTGGCTTTCAGTTCGGCCGGACTCATGTCGGGTTGCCTTCCTTGAGCGCGCGACGCAGAACCTTGCCGACATTGGTCTTTGGCAAGTCGTCGCGGAACTCCACGTGGTGCGGCACTTTGTAGGAGGTCAGTTGCGTCCGGCAGTGGGCGATCAGCTCTTCCTGGGTCAGCCGTGGATCCTTGCGCACAACGAAGATCTTCACCGCTTCGCCGGACTTGGCATCGGCAATGCCAATGGCCGC
>PMIF01000149.1 GCA_003157035.1 Rhodocyclaceae bacterium | reverse complement strand
AAGAACTGGAAATTCAGCCTGGCGGATATCGAGGAACGAAAGTTCTGGAAGCACTACATGACGGCCGATGAGCAATGCCTGAGCGCCACGAGCACGAGCGATGCGCCTTGGTACATTGTTCCGGCCGATGACAAGCAGAATACCCGGCTCATCGTTTCCCGGATCGTCCTCGATACGCTCGAAGGACTTCCGATGACCTATCCGAACGCTGGCGCCAAGCGCCGGAAAGAGTTGCAGTCGATCCGCAAGCAACTCGCGAAATGAGGGCCGGCTGTCGTTCGATCAATTTCCATTCCGAAAAACACCTATTGGCGCGTGATGAACTTCTTGGGCCTGCACCACAACTGAAATGCCAGAAAACCGACGACGAGGATATTGGCCGCAAGCACCGCGGCATTGATGGCCGTCGGTCGATGCATAATATGGCTGATTTCGAAGGGTATGTAGAGTCCGCCGGATAGCGCCCCCAGCCACTCCCCCCAGGCCCGATCGTTCCAGAGTCCATAGGCCTCCGCCAGCCGCACGAAAACGTAGGCCAGGGCAAGGACCACCAGCAATCGCACATTTGCCCCGGGAAGAAGGTCGGCATAGTGCAATACGATCTCCGGATAGTGAGCGTCGGGATGCAGGCCGAAGTGACCTATCAACTCCAACGCGAGATGGCGAACGTCGCGATGCATCAGCTCCAGCAGTCCGATGATGGCGGCCAGCGCAGCGATGCCCTTGACTGCCTCGAAGCCGGCAATCACATGAAGCGCGCGTCGCTTTGCCACCGCATGTGTTGCGGCGGCAGTACGGGTGCGGTCAGAGTCAGTCATGGCCAGGTGGCAGGTTGATGTGAGCAACGTACGTGGTGTTCAGACTTTGGAGCTTACCTTATGTGCGACGGCGCACCGATCCTGCCAAGGCGACCGCGTACAACAATCTGCAGAAACACGTCCGCAATTAGCCTTGTGCGACCCTGCCAAGGGTGTTGATCGAAGATTGGAATGCAACATGAATGCCACACAGCAGCTTCACGATCTCGGCCAAAGCATCTGGCTCGACAACGTCAGCCCTGCACTGCTGACCAGCGCTGCGCTCAGCCGCTACATTCGAGAGTTGGCGGTGACGGGACTGACATCGAATCCCGCGACCTTCGATCACGCCATACAGAGCGGCGGCTCCTACGATGACGCCATCGGCCGGATGGTGCGCGAAGGCAAGTCGGGCGAGCCGTTGTTCTTCGAACTCGCGTTGGAAGATACGCGCCAGACCGCGGATCTGTTCCGGCCGATCCACGATGCCACCGACGGCGTTGATGGCTGGGTGTCGCTGGACGTTTCGCCGTTGCTCGCGGACCACACCACGGCCACGGTCCTGGCGGCAGCGCAACTGCACGCGCGCGCGCAGCGCGCCAATCTCTTCATCAAGATCCCGGGGAACGCCGCCGGCATTGCCGCGATCGAGGAGACCATATTTGCCGGCGTGCCGGTGAATGTCACGCTGTTGTTTTCGCGTGAGCACTATATCGCCGCAGCCGAGGCCTATATGCGCGGCATCGAGCGTCGCATCGCCGCCGGTCTCGATCCAGTGGTCGCTTCCGTGGCATCGATTTTCGTCAGCCGATGGGATGTCGCCGTCACCGATGAGATTTCAGACCAGGTCCGCAATGGTCTTGGCATTGCCATTGCCATGCGCACTTACAAGGCGTACCGCGATCTGCTGGCATCGAAGCGCTGGCAGCAACTGGCCGCCGCCGGCGCACGGCCACAGCGCCTGCTCTGGGCGAGCACGGGAAGCAAGGACCCGGCGACGTCGGACACGCTTTACGTCGAAGCTCTGGCGGCACCGGATACCATTAACACCATGCCCGAAAAGACGCTGCTCGCGTTCGCCGACCATGGCCAAGTCAAAGGTAACATGCCGATAGATGGGGGTTATGCCGAGGCGGTATTGGCGGAATTCACCCGCGAGGGCGTGAACGATGAAGTGCTTGCCGCCGACCTCCAGCGCCGGGGCACCACCGCCCTTGCCGAGTCGTGGCGCCAGCTGATGTCCAGCATCGCGGCCAGAAGCGAACTGCTGACGCAGGGAAGGCCGTGATCGGTGCGGCGGGTTTCTTGCTCGGGCGCAGTGTGCGTTTCCGCACAGACTGGTACCGTCAGCTGGGTAGGATTGCAGGCGGCGGCGTGACCATGTTTGCCGGGTTCAATGTTTGGTTCGCGCCGAGCACGTTGGTCAGGGCGGCTGAATGCTCGACAAAGAGCAGTCATGTCTTCGTTCATGCACTATTGTCAGGGGAGTTTGTGATGAGCAAATTGTTATCAGTACTAATCGCTTCAGTCCTTGCGGCCTCGATGAGCCTCGCCGTCGCCGCTACGGATGCCACCAAGACGGAAGTCAAGGCCGAGAAAGCCGGGGCGACCGAAGTGAAGAAGGAGTCCAAGGCCGACGTCACAGAAACCAAGAAGACGTCCGCCGCGACCGAGAAGACGACGGACGCCAAGGCTGAATACAAGAGCGCCGAACAAAATGCCAAGGCGAACTACAAGGTAGCCACCGCCGATTGCAAGACCAAGCCAGCCGCCGAGCAGAAGACTTGCTTAAGTGACGCGAAGACCGCCAAGAACAAGTCCATCGCTGACGCGAAAGCGACAATGAACCAGGCTGCAGCCGAAGCGAAGGCCGCCAAGAAGAAAGCCAGCGCCGAGGCCGCAACTACGAAAGACAAGGCCAAGATGGACGAAAAGGCCCCTAAGTAAGTTCAGCCGGTTCAGATCCCGTAAGGCAGGGTCGTCTTCGTCCTGCCTTACGGGTTTTTGGCTTGCCAGTACTTATCTGCCGTCTTGCCAATGACTGGTGGCGGCACGCGACTGATGTCGACCTCCGCCGATGGCCGGCAAGTCCACCTATTTCTTGATACTCATTTGATTGCTGACACCAGTCACACCCTCGACGCCGGCGGCCACCTGGACGGCGCGGTCGATCTGGCCTTGGCTGTCGACAAAGCCACTGAGTTGAACTTCGTTCTTGCGTGTCACCACGGCAATGTCGAAGCTCTTGACAGCGGCATCTCCGAGTAGTGCTGCCTTGACCTTACCCGAAATGACGCCATCGTCGATCTTGTTGCCCACCGTGGTCGCCGAACCCTTGAGGCTCAATTTGTCCTCAACGCTCTTAACGCCCGTCACCCCGCGCGTGAGGGCGATCGCGCGCTCGACTTGAGCCTGGTTGTCGACGTAGCCGCTCAACTGGACCTCGCCCTTGCGGGTGTCGACCTGAAAATCAAAGCTCTTGATGCCGGGGTCGCCGAGTAGCGCCGACCTGACGGACGCGGTGATCACGCTGTCATCGATCTCCGTCCCTACCGTAGTACTGGCTGGCCGGACACCAGCGGTTTCCTGAGGCTTGTCACAGCCAGCGACGAATAGCATCATCAAGCTAGCAAGTGTCGTGCTCAACATCAGTAGTCCAGGGCGAGTTCTCATGTGTAGGGCTCCGTACAGGAAGTCATGGGGTCATGACTGTCCCGACCATGGTGACCAAATCCGCAACGGATCTCTGTACGTTGGCGAACTTTGGTGGGTTTCTCGGTCTGTTCACAATTCAGGCCACGCAGACGAAAGCACACGCAACCAAGACGTGGCGCTAGTCAGCCGCTCTGGCGAATTGTCTGGCGATGAAGGCCCAGATCATCCGTGAAGCATCCGGGCCTTTGGGGTCACTGTAAGCGTGCCCCGCGGCACCACCACTCCAGGCGTGGCCAAGCCGCTCGACGGCACAGAGCGTCGCGATCAGCCGGCCATTCTTTCGATAATCGGTGACCATCGCAGCATAACGATTGCCACGCTGCACCCGGCGCGGCGGGCTTGCTGTGGCGCCAACCCGTTCTCCCCAGCGCATGGCTGCTTCGGCGCCATTCCCCGGCGCCACCAGATGATCTGCCGCACCGTGAATGACCAATAGCGCGGGCAGTCTCACATCGGCGGCAATGGCCGGAAGCGGCGACGTTGTCACGCTCTTTCCGAACATTGCCTTGATGGCGCTGGCCGACGAATGGGCGACGCCCGGCGCGATTCCCGAGTGCATGGCAATGGCCCGAAATCGCTCAGGATGCTGCGTCGCCAGCAACACGGCCATGCCGGCCCCGGCTGAAATGCCGGCCAGGGCGATCCGGCGGCGGTCGACGGCTTGCAACTGGCAAACCTGTTCGATGGCCGCGCTGATCGAATGCGTTTCGGCTTGTGCCCGGCCCGTGCGGGTGTCGTACCAGTTCCAGCACCCGTGTACATTCGACAGGCGATCCTGCTCGGGATAGAGCACGAAAAAGCGTTCACGTGCCGCGATCGTGTTCATCCGACTGCTGTCAGCCAGCGCCTCGGCATCCTGGCCACAGCCATGCAGCATGACCAGCAGGGGTAGACTCTCGTTGCGCCGCACGCCGGGCGGCTTGTACAGCCGATAGCGGCGGGGACCAGCCGTGCCGATGGCCAACCCCGTTGTCCAGTTGGCCGACGGCGCCCTCACCTTCTTGGCAGTCACGCGGCTGCCCGCCAGCGGCGCCGCCCGCAAGCTCTCCCTGAGCGCCGTGGTACCGACGCGCATGGCCGTCCGCGTCATCGTCTTCAACACGCGCTGGAACGATCGGCTCCAGACCGCTTTTCGTATTCGCCTTACCATTGGCTATCCCTCGAACTGCTTCGAACTGTCGCCCGATTGTCGCGCCTGACCCTTGTCGTCGCTGTCTGCTGCCGAACATTCACCGGTCCTATTCGCTATAGGCGACAGCGCACAGACCGCCGGAAGCGTTCAGCCTAGTCTCGCCATGTGCCGGATTGC
>PMIF01000237.1 GCA_003157035.1 Rhodocyclaceae bacterium | reverse complement strand
CGCTCTCCATCTCCCAGGAAGAGATCGGCTACCTCGCCGGCGTCTCCAGGCAGCGCGTCAATCGCTCGCTGAAGATCCTTGAGGATGCCGGTTTTCTGCGCGTCGACTACGGCGGCATCACGATCCTCGACCTCGACGGCCTGCGCCGCTTTGGCGGTTGAGGCCCACATCACCGGCCCGTCGTCAGCAACGACGTGAAGTGCTCGCGCTCAGCGACGACCGGCAGTTTCACCACGATGGCGAGTTGTTTATCGCGACTGTCGCTGACCGAGATTTCCAGCGTATCGGCGCCGGCGCCCAGGGCCTCGATGATCTGGCGCTCCGGTGAGCGGCGTTTGGCCGCGAGTTCGCTGGCCTCGAAGGCAAACGTTTCCTTGCCCTGTTGATCGACATAGCTGCCGGAGGGAACGACATCGATCACCGTGACCTTGCCGTTACCGAGAACACGGAAATGCATCAGCTTGCGGCCGCCGATCGCCGAGTCCGGCCCTTCGAAATCGTCGAAGTGAAAACTCTTCAGCAGCGCAGGATCGGCGATCGTCAGTACGATAGCCAGCGCGCCGAAGGCGTTGTCTCTCGGGCGGTCCTGCCCTGAGGAGAAGCTCAGCTGCGCCGGCACGGCCTTGCCGGACACTGCCGCCGCCGTTGCGATGATCAGACCACGATCGCCATCGTTCGACTCGCTGTAACGCCAGGTTGCCCCATCAGCCTGAACCTGGGCAAACGGCAAGATGGCGGCAATAGCGAGCACGACAAGGAACAGGTTGCGAAGCGTTCGGGCAAGGAATGTCATCGGCGGCTCAGGCAAATTGTGGTTGTAGACAAGAACGGAATCCGTGGTGAAATCGAATCATGGCCGATTCGCGCAACGACGAACGTTAGAATAGCATTCACCGTCCGCTGAAGAGACGGTCAGGCCACTCCCCAACCGTCCGCCCCACGCCGCTTTCCCGCCCCATGCCGTCCCTTCTGTCGCCCGGCAAAGAACGCTGGTTCCTGCTCACCTTGGCCGGCATCCAGTTCAGCCACATCCTCGATTTCATGATCGTAATGCCGCTGGGGCCGATCCTGATGCGCGCTTTCGGCATCAGCGGTCACCAGTTCGGCCTGCTGGTGGCGGCCTATACTTTCAGTGCCGCCGTCTCCGGCCTGTTGGCATCCACCTTCGTTGATCGCTTCGAACGCAAGCGTTTGCTGCTGATCGTGTTCGCGCTGTTTGGGGTCGCCACGCTGGCCTGCGGGCTGGCCCCCAGCTACGCGATACTGGTGGTCGCCCGCAGCGTCGCCGGGATTTTCGGCGGCCTGATGGGCGCCTTGGTGCAAACCCTGGTCGGCGACGCCATTCCCTTCGCTCGGCGCGCCACGGCCACTGGCATCGTGTCGACCGCGTTCTCGATCTCGACCGTCCTCGGCGTACCGCTCTCCCTCTGGCTGGCCAACTGGCTGGACTGGCGCGCGCCCTTCCTGTTCATCGCCTTGCTGAGCGTCCTGTTCATTGTGGTCGGTGCCCGCATCCTGCCCGAATTCCGCCACCACCTGAACGACAAGCATGACGAACACCTACTCTCGGCGGCCTTTGCCGTCATGCGCGAAGCCAATCACCGGCGGGCACTGCTCTATTCGGCGCTGATCATCTTTTCCGGCTTCACCGTCATCCCCTACATCACGGTCTACGCCGTCGGCAATGTCGGACTGACTCAGGAGCAGGTGCCGATCATCTACCTCGCCGGCGGCACGGCGACGCTGTTCACGGCGCGCCTCATCGGCCGGTTGGCCGATCGCTACGGCAAGGTCCTGGTCTACCGGCTGGTCGCTACCGCCGCCGTCCTGCCGCTGGCCGCCGTCACCCAGGTGGGGGTGGTACCACTCTGGGTCTGGGTGACCTGCACGACGGCCTTCTTCATCCTGGTGTCGGGACGCATGATCCCGGCCATGGCCATCGTCACCTCGGCAGCACAGCCGGCATTACGCGGCACCTTCATGTCGCTCAATGGCACGACGCAGTCGCTGGCGATGGGCCTGGCCACCACGCTGGCCGGCTTTCTCATCGACGTCGATGGCGACGGCATGGTGACCGGCTACCCGCTGGTCGGCTACGTCGCCATCACTGCCAACCTGTTGGCCATCGCCTACGTCTCGCGACTCACGCTCCACGACAAAAGCGCAGCAGGCTGATTCATGCGGCTTCGGCGCCGCGCCCTCACATGCTGCGCCGATACTGGCCGCCGACCTCGTAGAGCGCAGTGCTGATCTGGCCGAGCGAACAGACGCGCACGGCATCGATGAGCACGGCAAAAACGTTGCCGTTGTCGATTACCGTCTGCTTCAGCCGCGCCAGCATCGGCGCCGCCTCTTCTGCGTGCAAGGCCTGGAACTCGCGCAGCCGGCGAATCTGCGAGCGCTTCTCTTCTTCGGTGGAACGCGCCAATTCAACCTGCACGGCGCGATCGCCGTGCGGATTGCGGAAGGTATTGACGCCGATGATCGGGTAGGAGCCGTCGTGCTTCATCTGCTCGTAGTGCAGCGACTCCTCCTGGATCTTGCCGCGCTGATAGCCGGTCTCCATGGCACCGAGCACCCCACCGCGCTCGGCGATGGCTTCGAACTCCTTCAACACAGCTTCCTCGACCAGGTCAGTGAGTTCCTCGATGATGAAGGCGCCCTGGTTGGGGTTNNGCCTCGTCGTAGGCGTTGGTGTGCAGCGAGTTGGTGTTGTCGTAGATGGCGATCAACGCCTGCAGCGTGGTGCGGATGTCGTTGAAATCCATCTCCTGCGCGTGCAGGCTGCGCCCGGAGGTCTGGGCGTGATACTTGAGCTTCTGCGAACGCTCGTTGGCCCCGTATTTGTTCTTCATCGCCACCGCCCAGATGCGGCGAGCGACGCGGCCGATGACCGCATATTCGGCATCCATGCCATTGCTGAAGAAGAAGGAGAGGTTGGGCGCGAAGTCATCGATGTGCATGCCGCGCGCCAGATAGGACTCGACGTAGGTGAAGCC
>PMIF01000215.1:18770-28671 GCA_003157035.1 Rhodocyclaceae bacterium | reverse complement strand
GATCACCGAAGCGCGCCGCTTGCCCGAGGTCGAACTGGCGCTCTTGCGCCAGGCCTACGAAGTGCTGATCGGCTAATTTGTCGGGTTTCCGACATGGTTGCCGACGCGCGCCTTTGGCCGTAAAGGCGCATCAGTAAAGCGATTACGAATTCCAGAGTACGTGGCACGGGCTTTGCAACCTCCTTGCTGAACCTTCCCCAAGGAGAGTGCCGTGATCCAACTTACACCCAGTGCCGTAAAGGCCATCAGCCGCTTCATCAAGTATTCCGATCCACCGGTCTCGGCCTGCCGCGTCACCGTCACCGATGGCGGTTGTTCCGGCTTCCAGTACCAGCTCCGGCTCGAGGCCGGTCCGGCGGCCGACGATCAACTGTTCGAGGTGGCGGGTATCCGCATGCTGGTCGATCCGCTCAGCCGACCGATGGTCGACGGCGTGACGGTCGACTTTGTCGATCGCATGACCGAGAGCGGCTTCAAGTTCAGCAATCCCAACGCCAAGGCTGCCTGCGGTTGCGGCAAGTCTTTCAGCATCTAGCCAGGAGCTCGCCATGTGGGACTATTCCGAAAAGGTCAAGGAACACTTCTTCAGTCCACGCAACTCGGGTGTGCTCGATGAGGCCAACGGCGTCGGCGACGTCGGCTCGATTTCCTGCGGCGACGCGCTGCGTTTGATGCTGAAGGTCGATCCGGACAACGAACGCATTGTCGACGCACGCTTTCAGACCTTCGGCTGCGGCTCGGCGATCGCTTCCAGTTCGGCACTCACCGAGATCGTCAAGGGCATGACGCTCGATGAGGCGCTGACGATCAGCAATCAGGATATCGCCGATTACCTGGATGGTCTGCCGCCGGAGAAGATGCACTGCTCGGTCATGGGNNCGCGAGGCGCTGCATGCCGCCATCGCCAACTACCGCGGTGAGGAGTGGCAGGATGATCATGAGGAAGGCGCCCTGGTTTGCAAGTGTTTTGCTGTCGATTCGGCGTTGATCGAAGAGACCGTGCGCGCCAATGGTTTGTCCACGGTCGAGCAGGTGACCAACTACACCAAGGCCGGTGGCAGTTGCGCCACTTGCCATGAAGCGATCGAGGAAATTCTCGGCCGCGTCGCGGCTGAGCGGTGTACCGCCCCGATGGTCGAGCCCAAGCCGGTGGCGCCGCAGCCGGCAGCTGCGGTCAAGCCAAAGCTCACCAACTTCCAGCGTATGCGCAAGATCGAGGAAGTGGTGGAATCCATCCGGCCCATGCTGCAACGCGATCATGGCGATATCGAGATCGTCGAAGTCGATGGCCGCAATATCTACGTCAAGCTGCAAGGCGCCTGTCACGGCTGCATGATGGAACACGCGACGCTTTCCGGCATTCAGAGCCAGCTCGCCGAAGCGCTGGGCGAAATGGTGCGCGTACTGCCCGTCGCGGCGATGGGGCACTGAAATGGAAAAGCCCATCTATCTCGACAACAATGCGACGACACGCTGCGATCCTACCGTGGTGGAGGCAATGTTGCCCTTCTTCACGGAACAGTTCGGCAACCCGTCGTCGATGCACAGCTTCGGCAACAAGGTCGGCCAGGCGCTCAAGGAAGCGCGGGCGCAGGTGCAGGAGCTGCTAGGCGCAGCGCACGAGTCCGAGATCGTGTTCACGTCCTGCGGTACCGAATCCGATTCGACCGCCATCCTGTCGGCGCTGAAGGCGCAGCCGGAACGCAAGCAGGTCATCACGACCGTGGTCGAGCACGCGGCGATCCTGTCGCTGTGCGACCAACTGGAAAAGGAAGGCTACGCGGTGCACCGGCTGAAGGTGGACAAGCGGGGCCGGATCGATCTCGACGAATATCGCTCGCTGCTCTCGCCGCGCGTCGCCGTCGTTTCGGTGATGTGGGCGAACAACGAGACGGGCACACTGTTTCCGGTCGAGACGATGGCTGAGATGGCCAGCGCCGCCGGCGTCATGTTTCATACCGATGCGGTGCAGGCGGTGGGTAAGCTGCCGATCGACTTGAAAGATTCAAAGATCGACATGCTCTCGGTCTCCGGCCACAAGTTGCATGCGCCCAAGGGCGTCGGTGTGCTCTATTTGCGTCGCGGGCTGCGGTTTCGGCCGATGCTACGCGGTGGTCACCAGGAGCGGGGTCGTCGTGCCGGCACCGAGAACACCGCCTCCATCGTTGGCCTGGGCAAGGCAGCGGAACTGGCGATGACGCACATGGCCTTTGAGAATACCGAGGTCAAGCGTTTGCGCGACAAGCTGGAAGCGGGCATCCTGGCCCAGGTACCGCGCGCCTTCGCCACCGGGGATACATCGAATCGGCTACCCAACACCAGCAACATCGCTTTCGAGTTCGTCGAGGGTGAGGCGATTCTGCTCTTGCTCAACAAGCAGGGAATTGCCGCCTCATCAGGTTCGGCCTGNNACCGAAGCCGAGGTCGATCGCGTCATCGCTGCCGTGCCGGCCGTGATTGCCCAGCTGCGGAAGATTTCGCCCTACTGGAATTCCGACATGGCGGTGTCGAACGAAGTGCCGGCGGCCAATTTTGCGCCAGTCTATGCCTGACCGGGTTCCGAGGAATCGCCGGCCGGCTTGTCGCGCATTCGGCGGTAGAGGGTATTGCGGCTGATGCCGAGCCGCCGCGCGGCCTCGGACATGTTGCCATGGGACAGGGCGATGGCACGGGTAATGGTCGCCTGCGATAGCTCGCGCAGGTTCTCCGTCGCGTCGGCGCCGGTGGCTGCCGGCGGCGCCTGCCAGCGCAGCTCCTCGGCAAGGTCGTCGGCAAGGTGCTGCCAGCCGATGCGCGATTCGCCGTCGTCGAGCAGCGCACAAGCCGCACGCAAGGCATTGGCAAGCTGGCGCAGGTTGCCGGGCCAGGCATACTCGGCAAAGGCCGAGGCGACTCCCGGGTCGAGGCTGATGCCGCGACCGGGCGCCATCTCCTCGATCAGTCGCGCCACCAGGGCGGCGAAATCCTGACGTTCGCGCAGTGGCGCCAGCTTGAGCGTCAGACCGTTGATGCGGTAGTAGAAATCGGCATCGAAGCGCTTGGCTTCGATATCTGCCTTCAGGTCGCTGTGCGTCGCGGAGATGAGGACGATATCCACCGGTTCCGCTTGGCCACCGATCGGCGTGATGCGTCGTTCGACCAGCACTTCGAGCATGCGCTTTTGTACTGGCAGCGGCATCGCTTCGACCTCGTCGATGAACAGGATGCCGCCGTCGGCTTCGCGGATGCGGCCGCGCACGCCGTCACGACCGCGCGTCGGGGCAAGGCCAAACAGTTCAGCCTCGATCAGATCCGACTGCAGGGCGGCGCAATTGACGGTGACGAACGGGCCGTCCTGGCGCGGCCAGGAGGCATGACAGGCACGGGCGAAGCTCTCCTTGCCGACGCCGGGTTCGCCTTGCAAGAGCAGCGCTATGGGCTTGCCGATCAGCTTGTGGGCCTTCTCGATGGTCACGGCGAGGCGCTCGTCGCCGGTGTCGAGGTTGTCGAGCGCATCTTGAGGACGCGTGACCGGTTCGCGCCTGGTCGGTGCGCGCGTAGCCGGCGCCGTCTGGTGCTGATCGAGACGCATGAACAGGCGCTCGCCATCGCCAAGCGTTACCAACATCGGCTCGCCCGGATGGCGCTGGCTCCAATCAAGCAGATCGTTCATGCGCAGGGGCAGGATTCGCGACAGCGGCGTCGCCTTCAGGTCGGCGGCGCGCAGACCGAGGAATACCAGTCCGGCCTGGTTGGCACCGACGATCCAGCCGTCCTCGGAAAGTGCGGCAATGCCTTCGCCGAAAGTGCCGATGCCTTCCGCCATCGGGTGGAAGCGCAGGCGCAGGTTGCGTGAATGGTAGGCGTCGAAAAGCCGGTTCTCGACCATCTGGGCGGCGGCTCTGACCAGACCGAGCGTGTGCGGATGGTGTTGACGCTGGTCGCCAGAGATGTCGAGGACGCCGAGCAGGCGGCCGTCCGGCGCTATCAGCGGCGCAGCGGCACAGGAGAGAAAGCCGTTGCGCTCGAGGAAATGCTCACCGCCATGCACCACCAGCGGCCGTGATTCGGCCAGTGCCGTACCGATGGCGTTGGTGCCACGATAACGTTCGTTCCAAGAGGCACCGGGCGATAGCGCCACGCGTTCCGCGCGGGTGAGAAAATCCGGATCGCCAAGGGCCTGCAGGAGCACGCCATTCTCGTCGGCCAGAATCACCATACTGTCCGAGTCGCGCGTTTGCGCGTGCAGATATTCCATCACTGGCCGGGCGTGGGCGATCAGTTCGCGTTGGCGTTCGCGCGTTTGTTCGAGCTGGCCCGAGTCGAGGCGTCCGCTGTCCGGCAGACGGCCGTCAGGCGCCAGGCCGGCATCGACGCTGCGTCGCCACGAGCGCGCCAGTAGCGTGCTGACCAGATAGCCGAGCGGCAGTTCGCCGCGTTCGAGCATCAGGTCACGGGCGCGGCGCAGGGCGGCGCGGTCAGGCTTCTGAACGGTCATGTCGTGTGGGGCGGTGGCACGATATGGGCGATCTCCGGCGCCAGGTTGCATTTCAGGCAGCGGGTCGCCTCGGCGCGCGCGTCGGCGTCGCTGAAAGTCCGCTCGACTTCGTCCCAGCCGGTGCGCAGGGCCGGTGCCAACAATGCCGGATGATGCCGGCGGCGGCGGTTGAAGTCGTGGTCGGGTCCGAGGTAGGGCGAAGTCTGCCAGTCATCGGGCAGCAGCTTCTCTTCGATGTCGCCGTCGCCGCCCAGTTGACGGTCGATGGCGGCGGCGGCCAGACGGCCGTGGGCGACCGCCTCAATAAGGGTCGCCGGGCCGAGCACGCAGTCGCCGCCGGCATAGACGCCGGTACGGCTGGTCGATAGCGTGTCTTTGCGGACGACGACGCGGCTCTTGGTGTCGCTGTCGACACCGAAGCCGGCGAACTTCTGCGTGCGCTGGCCAACGGCGGCGATAACCAGATCGACGCCCTCGGTGATTTCCTCCCCCGTGTCCACCGGTCGGCGCCGACCAGAGGCGTCGGGCTCGCCGAGCGCCATGCGGCCATAGGTGATGGCGAGGCGGTAACCGTCGGTGCCCGGTTCGATGCGCTTGGGCGCCAAGAGATAACGGATGTTCACGCCTTCGTCAATGCAGCCGTCGTATTCCTCTTGGCGCGCCGGCATCTGCTCCTTGGTGCGCCGATAGACCATATCCACAGCGGCGCCGTAACGACGCGAGGTGCGGGCGTTATCCGTAGCGACATTGCCGCCGCCGATCACCGCCACCTTAACGCCGGTGCTGATGCCGCCGTCGGACGCGTTGACCAGGCCGAGGGTCGAGGCGTGCAGGAAGGTCGGGCTGTCGACGACGCCGGGTAGATCGTCGCCGGGAACGCCAAGGCGGTCGCCGTTCTGACAGCCGATGCCGATGAACACGGCCTCGAAGCCCTCGGTGAAGAGGCTGTCGATATCTTCGATGCGCCGGCTGAACTCGAACTTGACGCCGAGCTTTGCCACTTCGCCGACTTCGCGGTCGAGCACGTCGACGGGCACGCGGTAGGCGGGAATGCCGTAGCGCGCCATGCCGCCGGCGGCCGCCTGGGCGTCGAAAACGGTGACGGCGTGGCCCTTCTTGGCCAGGTACCAGGCGGCGGTGAGGCCGGCTGGACCGGCGCCGATGATGGCGGCGCGGCGGCCGGTGGGCGCTAGCTGCTTCGAGTACTGGCGCCAGAGGCCGGTGTCGTGGTCGTCGGCCATGCGCTTCAAGCTGCGGATCGACAACGGGTCGTCGAGCTTGCCGCGCCGGCAGGCCGATTCGCAGGGGGCGAAGCAGGCGCGGCCGAGGATGCCGGGGAAGGGCAGCTTCTCGCGCACGACGGCGACGGCCTCGGCGTACTTGCCCTCGCCGGCGAGCTGGACGTAGCGGGCGACGTCGATGCCGGCCGGGCAGGCGGCGTGGCAGGGCACCATGGAGTCGTCGCGGTGCGCCAGGTCGAGCGTACGATCGAAGATGGCGCCGGTCGGGCAGACGGCGGCGCAGGTCTGGCAGAACTTGCAGTCGGCGTCGAGGGCGTTGTCCGCCCTCAGGCCGACGTAGGTGCGCGGGCCATCTGGCGTGTCGAGGGTCTTCAACTCCATGGCGCCGACGCCGCGGATGTCGTTGCAGGCGGTCAGGCAACGCCGGCAGTCGATGCACAGGTTGTAGTCGCGCTCGAAGAAGGGATCGCTTTTGATCGTCGCCAGCCCGGCGCTCAGATAGGCTGGCGTGTTGTCGCGGATGCCGACGTAATCGGCGATCGCGCGCAGTTCGCAGTAGTCGAACTTCTCGCAGCAGCGCAGTTCCGGCGCGTGGCCGAACTCGCATTCGCGGCGGTCGCATTCCAGGCGCTTCGGGCAGGTCAGGCACACGTGCGGGTGGTTGGCGAGGATCTTGGCCAGCGCCGACTGCCGAGCGATGCGGATCAGCGGCAGGGTGGTGCGAATCGCCAGGCCTTCCGTGACCTCCAGCTTGCAGGCGTGGCTGACCTTGTTCGGCCGCTCCGAGGTCTCGACGGCGCAGAGGTTGCAGCCGCCACCCTCGCCGCGCCGGCAGGCCGGCGGCAGGTCGGGATGGGTGCACAGGTGCGGCACGTATACGCCGGCGGCGATGAGGGCATTTAGCAAGGAGGCGCCCGCAGGCGCCTCGAATTCCTTACCGTCGACAGTGAATTTGATTGGCGCCCCGAATGCGGCGAGCCCGGGCGTTCGGCTGGCTTCCCACCAGGTCGTCGCATGGGAAGACGGCGTCGAAGCAAGTTCGTAGTCGCGGGTCATGACTATCCTCCTCAACTCATGTGCGCCCGACGGGGCGCTATTGTTCCACAGTGTTTGCCCTGGCGATGTCCTCGGTCAGACGATCGAGGGCGGCGAAGCTTTCAGACTTCGGCACGCCGCCGGTGACGACGGGTGCAAACCACTGAACCGCAAGATTGGGCAGCATTTTTTCCAGACTGTTCTGCATTGCATCGTTGCCCCAACCATAGGAACCGATGATACCGCCGTAGCGGGTTTTCGGCTTCAAGGCGTTGGCCAGATAGGCCGCCGCAGCCATCGACGGGTGTGGTCCGTCGAGGACGGTAGGCGACGCGAAGACGACCGTCGACGCCTCGACCAGGGCCGCAGCAAAGCGGCCGCTGTCGAGATCGACGACATTGAACGGCTGAACCGACAAGCCTTTCTCCATCAATCGGTCGACAAGGTAGGCAACCATCTTGGCCGTGCTCTCGTACATCGACAGGTAGGGAATGATCACTTCGGGGCGGGTGGCGTCGCCTGCCCAGTTGCGGTAGAGCGACAGGATGAACTCGGGGCGGCGATGGACGGGGCCGTGGCTTGGGCCGATCATGTCGATGGCCATCGTCGACAGCTGGTCGGCGTATTTCTTCGCGTGCGTCCGGTAGGGCATCATGATCTCGGCGTAGTACATGCGCGCTGCCCGTTCGATGCGTGCTTCGTCGTCAGCGTAGAGGTCGGAAGTGGCCAAGTGGGCGCCGAGGAAATCGCAGGAAAACAGGATGCGGTCTTCCTCGATATAGGTAAAGGTCGTATCGGGCCAGTGTACCCAAGGTACCCACATGAAGCGCAGGGACTTGTCGCCAAGCGAGACGACCTGCTGGTCCTTGATCAGCGTGAATACCTCGGGCGGTAGCCCGTGGCTGGATGTCAGCAGGCTGCGGCACTTGACGTTGGCAAGCACCTTGGCTTCCGGATGCATGGCCAGCACAGCCGGAATGGAGCCGGAATGATCCGGTTCGGCGTGATTGGAAACGATGTAGTCGAGGCGCTCTATGCCGAGGCTCTTCAGCGCCGGCAGGAAGGCGTCCGTCATCGACGGATGCACGGAATCGATCAGCGCGGTCTTCTCGCTGCCAACCACAACGTAGGCGTTGTAGGTGGTGCCCTCGGGCAGCGGCACCAGTTCGTCGAACAGCTTGCGGTCCCAGTCGATGGCACTTAGCGCATACACGCCTGGCTTCAGTTCCCGGACGATCATGATTTCACCTGCCTCTCTCGTTGCTCGGCATGTTAGCTCAAGTGCAGGAAAATGCTCCGGCGCGAGTCGTCATGGCCCGCGCCGGAGTGGGAAACGGTGCCATTGCGGCACCGGAGGAGGAGAGGAGTGGGACGCCATGCTTCCGCGCCGAGCGCTATTGCCGGCCGGCGGGCTGGTCGGGCCTGAGCGATCAGGCCTGCACGCAGGCGTCGGTATTGCAGAGTTGGGCACACATCGCGCTGTCGTAGGTGCCGACGCATTCCTTGCACTTGTCGGCATCGATGGTGTAGAGCTTCTCGACGTGAGTGATGGCGCGGTTCGGACACTCGGACTCACAGGCGCCGCAGCCGTTGCACAGTTCGGGGATAATCTTGTAGGCCATGATGGACTCCAAATTCGTTGAAGGAAGGTTTCGTATTTCGGGCCCGAATCGCGTCCTGCGTTGCGGTTCGTGGCTTCCTGGGTGCAGTATGGGCGGCTGGCCCTATGCCCTCAATGCAAATCCTGGCACGCCGAGGCGACCTGTCACGGATTGACACAATTCTTGCCTGCTAACGGAGAGACGATGGCGAACGAGATCGAGCTGCACGCCTACATGGGGCTTTCGGACCTGTTCCGTGAGCGTGGATGGACCAATCCGTACGCCTTTGGCGTCGAACGGGAACTCTCGGGGCCAGAACTTCTGCAGGCGCTCGACATCGGCGCCCGGAGCGTTGAAGTGATATTCGTCAATCGCAAGGCCTACGCCGCGGATATCGCGCTGATCCGCCCCGGCGACCGTGTCGCTTTGGTGCCGCCGGGTGTGCCTGGGCCGCACCGCTTCCTGCTCGGTTTCAAGAATCGCTGAGGTTCGCGCCGCGGCCGTTGATCAGCCGAACGCGCGTGCTCTTGCGGTCCAATTCGATCACATTGATGCAGCCGTAGTCCTGGCCGAGCCGGAACATGTTCTGTACCGGCATGCCGAGCAGACGGCAGAGCAGCAGGCGGTTGACACCGGCGTGGCCGACGATGGCAACCGCCTCGGCATCGGTCACTATGATCGATTTCCAGAGTGGCCAGGCGCGGGCCAGGCAGTCGCCGAAGCTCTCGCCGCCTGGCGGCCGATAGGTGTCGATGTCGCGGCCGCGGGCGGCGAACTCAGTGGCCCAGCGCGTGGCGACTTCCCGGCGCAGCAAACCCTCCCATTCGCCGAGGGATACCTCGCGCAGTTCGGCGTGCGCCGACGCTGTCAGGCCCAGGGCGTCGCCGATGGCTTGTGCAGTCTGCTGGCTGCGAGTCAGGTCGCTGCAATGAACGGCCGCAATGCCGTGCCCGCGCAGGGCCAGTGCCGTCGTCTGGGCTTGAGCGAGCCCTTCGGCCGCCAGGGCCAGATTGGTTTGACCGATGAAGCGATCACGGTTGTCGCCGGCCAGGGCGCCATGCCGGAGGAGATAAATTGTGGTCATGGCGCATTATCCAACACGATCCGGCGTTTGCCGACTCGGCTCTTGAGGCGACCGTCGGACGCGACGGCGACGGATAGGCCGATTCCCTGTGCCAGTATGGGAAGTTCGGCAAGTACGCCGCGTAGGGCTCCTGGCTCGTCGCTGCCGGGCAGGGTGGCGATGTCGAGGTGCAAGGTCGGCGTTGGGCCGGGCCGGTAGGTGGCCGAAAAATCGACGACTTCCGGGCGCGCGAATAGCGCCTCGTCGAGGAGCGCCATGGTCAGTTTGCGATTGTCAGGATCGACGCGGCCATGAATGCGCTCCAGGCGCAGCAGCGGTGAACCGCACGGGCAGGCGCCGGGGGCGATGCGGGAAATGTCGCCGCTACGGTAGCGAATCAGCGGCAGGCCACGCCGCGTCAGCGTGGTGAATACCACCTCGCCGATTTCGCCGGGCGTTCTTGCAGCGCCGCTTTCCGGATCGA
>PMIF01000215.1:7232-18681 GCA_003157035.1 Rhodocyclaceae bacterium | reverse complement strand
GACGATGGGCGTGGCGCCCATGCGGCGCAGGCCGGTGGCGAGCAGGTCGCCGACGCTGCCCGGTCGCTCGCCGGGAAAGAGGATGGCGACGCGCTCGCCGGGACGGGTGAACACCGACATGCCATGCTGGAAGAAATCTATCGTTGCTTCCTGGTCCTCGGGCGTGAAGAACAGGCGCTTGGGCGCTCCAGTGGTGCTGGAGGTTTCCAGGGTAACAACGTGGCTGATGTCGCTTTGCGACAGACAGAGCAGCGGCGGGTCGTTGCGGCGCAGGTCGTCGGCCGTGGTGAAAGGCAGGCGCTGCAGCGCCTTAGGCGCCGTCAGCGTTCGCTCGTCGATATCAGCGAGCAGGCACCGGTAGAAGGGACTGCGTTGCTTTGCCCAAGCGACGGTTTCGACAAGCCGGGCCATCTGGTGGTCGCCGAGGGCAATTCCGCCCAGGCGTGCCGTGAGCCAGGCATCGAGGGGGTTGGGACCGAGCATTGCTTTCAGGTCGCGGTGCAGGCCGCACGCCGGTACAGCGATTCGCCGGACACCGAGGTCAGGTTGTAGGCGCAAAACGGGATGATGCGGTGATCCGGCGCGACAACGTGGATGAAGCACTCGCGCAGCCGTTCGAGATCGAGATTCCAGGCATCCTGGAAGGCCATCGCGGAAATGCTGAAGCTGTGGCGGCGGCTGGCCAGAAAGGCGTCGAAGCTGGCAACGTCGATACCCGGCAGATGGCCGTCGACCACAGCCGGGGTTTCGGCAGCCCACTGTCCGGCGACCACCCGGCGGGCACGTTGCGCGTGGTCACCAGCAGCAGGAAGGCCGCAGCCGCAGCCGGAAGCGGGGCCGCAGCAGTCGGCGGCCGGCGCGGCGGCTTGCAGGCGGCCATCGGCACCAACGAAGAACTTGCCGGTGAACGAGCAGAAGGCGTTCTCGGCCGAGCCGGGATTGAAGTCGGCGGCGCGGACCGTGCCGCCGCTTTGCGCTTCCAGTTCGGCCATCACCTCGGGCAGCGTGATCCGGTCGCCGTCGGCGGGCGCGGCCGGATAGCGGCCGAAATAGCTGACCGGCTGGAAGTGAACGGCACGTATCACCGGCGCCCGTGCGACAGCGAACTCGACGATGGCGCCAATTTCGCCGACGTTGACGCCTGGCACCAGCGTCGGCACCAGCACCACGCCCAGGCCGGCGTCGGCACAGCGCAGGATGGCCGTCTTCTTGATCGTCAGCAGGCGTGCGCCGCGGATGCTCTGGTACACGCCATCGCTGACGCCGTCGAATTGCAGGAACACGCAATCGAGCCCCGAATCGACCAGGCGTTGCGCATAGTCGGACTCCTTGGCCAGGCGCAGGCCGTTGGTGTTGAGCTGGACGAAATCGAAGCCCATCGAGCGTGTGTGGGCGACGATGGCCGGCAAGTCGTCGCGCAGTGTCGGTTCGCCGCCAGACAGCTGAATATTGACCGGGCTGCCATGGCGCTGCAGCCGCCGCAAGCTCTCCTCAATCTCGGCCAGCGTGGGATCGCTGTCCTCGGCGCCGGCCGAGGCAAAGCAGACCGGGCAGCGCAGGTTGCAGCGCTGGGTGACTTCGAGCAAGACGCAACAGCTGTGCTGCCGGTGTTCCGGGCAGAGGCCGCAGTCGTGCGGACAACCGCGATCGATCGCGGTCTCGGTTACCGGCGGCGTCGCGGCGCGGCTGCCGCGCGTGCCCCAGCGGCGATAGGAGTCGAGACCGCGCCAGACGATGGTTCTGAAAGCTCCGTGCTCGGGGCAGCGCTTGACGAGGTAGACGTCGTCGCCCTCGGCGATGCGCTGCGCCGGCAGGCGACGCAGGCAGACCGGGCAGACACTTTCGGTATCGGCCAGTAAGGTGCTAGGGGTTGTTCTCATTCAGGTACTCCGCAGTCGCGCAGCATCTCGGCATGGCCCATGCCGGCGCTGCGTTCTATGGCTGCGAGGACACGGCGCGCGTTCTCGTACTTGCGCCGCGCGCCGGCCAACGCCTCGGGCTGGCTGGCAAATCGGTCGAAGGCTGGCTGGAAACGGCTGGCCAAGTCCACGCGGTGGTCTTCGCGCAGCAGCTTGTCGGCGACGAAGACAATCGCAGCGGCGTCGATGCAACCCTCGTTGAAGTTGAAATCCATGTGCTGGCGGACAGCTTCGGCCACCGCCGGGTAGCCGTAGCGGGCGATGATCGCGGCACCGGCAGCGGCGTGGTCGGGCTGCCCCTTGGCGACATCGTGCAACAGGGCGGCGGCGGCCGGCAACTGCGGATCAAGGTTGTCGAGATGGTGCGCCAGGTGACGGGCGACCGCGGCGACGGCACGGCTGTGGCGGCGAATCGGTTCGCTGACGCCTTCGAGTTCAAGGATTGCCTCGCACTCTGTCTCGCTGGGCAGGTGTCGTCGCAGCGCCCGCAGCGACAGACGTTGGTGGTCGTCGGGAGCATCCATGTCGAGGAGGATGGCTTCGTCGGCCACTGCCACCTCGGCGGCCTGATGCCGAAGCAAGAGCGCGCGCAGGCCACCCTCGCCGTTGCCGGCGAGGATCTCGGCGAACAGGTCGCGGCGGATCAGCGGTGGATGCCCGCGCTGGCCGCCAAATGTCGGATAAATTACAGCCGCCGGGGCGGCGGCGTGCGTCGCGGCGAGCGCGGCGATGGTCGATGCGCGCAGCAGCGGAATGTCGACCGGCAGCAGAAAGCAGGCCTCGACGTCGGGCGCCAGCGAAGCGATGCCGACCTGAATACTCGAATACATGCCGACGTCGTAGTGGGGGTTGCGCAATGCGCTAACACCGAGGCGGTGCAGTTCCGCTTCGAGTTCGCCGGCACCGTAGCCCGTGACGACGGCAATATCTGCGACCCCGGCAGCGCGGAAGGCCGCCACGGCCCATTCGATGGCACTCTTGCCGGCCAGGGGCAGCAGGGGTTTGAAGCGGCCCATGCGTGAGCCATAGCCGGCAGCGAGGATGAGCGCGGCAAACCTCGCCACGATCCTAGCCCTGCTCGGCGCCGCTGACGCCGTCGAGTTCGAAGCCGTTGGCCTCGAGGATCTCGCGGGCTTTCTTGACGGCTTGGAGGATCAGGGCGGGGCAGCGCTCGACGCGCAGTTGCGGCTGGTCCTGCATGATCTGCGCGCAATCGCTGCCGCCGTAGCTGCGGCCACATTCCTCGCGAAACCACTCGGTGTATTCCTTGAGCATCAAAGGCAGTCGGCCATGTTCGTCGCGGCCTTGGCCATCCATGCCGGCATACAGGCCGATCAGGCAGCAGCCGCCGGTCAACGCGCCACAAGTCAGGCCATCACTCATGCCGTTGGCCAGTCCCGACATGGCACGCAGCAATTCGGGATTGGTCTTGCCCTGGGCGTCGAGGCCGATCTGGACCAGGATGTGGCTGCACTTGTAGCCCTTGAGCGCGAGTTCGGCGACGCGAAAATCGTCATTCATGTCACTCGCTCCTCGTCGGCTTGCAGGCCGTCAGCAGGAAATAGCCCGGACGGCAGGCGCGCAGGGCGGCGGCAAAGGCCGTGCCGTTGCCGGCCCACAGCGCTTCACTGCCGCGGCCCGAGAAGATCAACTGCGCCAGGAAGGACTTCAATACGTCGGAATGGTCCTCCCAGCGCTGGACGATGAAGCCCGCTGCCGCCATCGCCGCCAGGATCTCGCCGCGCGAGGTGAGACCGGCGAGGCAGCCGGGCAGGGGTGCGCGTTCGGGATCCTCATGGCGGGCAAAAACGTCGGTGATGGCCAGCCGCCCGCCCGGGCGCAGTACGCGGTGGCATTCGCCGAGCGTCGCCTGGTTGTAGCCAGTCAAAGAAAGCGAACATTCGGCCAGGACGCCATCGACCGAGGCGTCCGCCAGGGGCAGCCAGCGCGCGTCCGCCGCCACAGCGGTGAAATTGGGCTGGGTGCTGGCGGACTGCGCCAGGCGCGCGGGCGATCGATCGAGGCCGATGGCCGCGCAGCCGTGGCGGCGCAGGAGCTTGGTACCTGTACCGGTGCCGCAGCCGAGGTCGAGGATGTAATCCGGAGCAGCGAAGGCGGCGCACTGAATGGCTCGTGTCGTGAGTTCAAGTCCGCCCGGCCGCAGCGGTTCGCCGTCGTCGTGACGGCCGCTCTGGTAGGGATGATCGAGCGTGCACTGCATCACTTGTCTTCCAAGGCNNAAACCGCAACCGGGGCAGCGCAGTAACTCGACCTCGAAGGAATTGCCCAGGTAGCTGGCCTTGACCTTGCCGGGCAGCAACGGCTGCTGGCACTTGGCGCAGACCAATTCCACCGGTGCGGCGGTAGTCTCGCTCATGGCGCTGCTCCCAGTTCCATGCGGTGACTATAGGCACGATGGACATGGTAGCGGCCCTGGCCAACCGTGTACTCGACCCAATAAGTGATGCGCACCGGCCGGTGGCAGGCGACGAAGTGGCCGCTGTTTCGGTCCACCAGCTTTTCGCCGCTGCTCTCGGCGTGGCGTATGGTTTGCCGGATGTCGTCGAGAAGAATCAGCTTCTTCTCGAGGTCCGCCTGGACTTCGGCGGCAACTACCAGTTCGATGTCGGTTGCAGATTCGTTCATGTCCTCTCCCCAGACGTCGCGCAGCAGGCGACGCTTCAGTCGCCCACGGTTTTCCTGCCGCGCCGAGAAGCCGGGATCGGCGCGCGCAGCGGCATTGCCGTCAGAGTATAGGAGATCGAGAATATGCACGGCATGCTTGCCGCGGCGGGCGAAATTGTCTCGGCACATGGCGCAATAAGTCAGGTAGTCGGATTCGTTCTGGCCGATGCGGCGGTCGACGATCTTGTCGGTCACCTCGGGGTTGGCGAACGATGCGAGGCCGCCGAAGCCGCAACAGGACGTATGTTTGGCGCCATCGAGTTCGCTGATCGCAACGCCGCACCGCTCGGCCAAACGGCGCACGCTGAGGTGAATGCCGGAATTGTCGCGGGTGGTGCAGGGATCGTGGATGGCCAGCGTTCGTGCCGTGGTGTTGACCCCTGCCGGGAGGCCGACACGCTCGAGCAACCACCACAAGGAATCCACCGGCACATCGGGCTGGTGGTCACTCAGCATGCGGAAGCAACTCGAACAAGCGGTCACCACCGGTGGCCTGCCGAGTTGCTCCCAGGCGGCGCGGAACTGGGCGCGCGTTTCATCGAACAAGTCATTGCGTGCCGCCCAATGGGCGGGCGCGCCGCAGCAGCCGAGCATCAGGCCGACACCACCTTCGGCGCCAGCGACGCGCTCGCACAAGTGGGCGTAAATCCGCGCTACATGGTCAGGCGACGAGGCCGCCAGTTGGCAGCCGGGGTAGAAGATCAACGCCGACTTGTCGTGGCCGGGTTGGTGGCGNNTGTTCCGGGCAGACGGCTGCGCAAAGGCCGCAGAGTGTGCAGGAGTCGATCATGCGGTTCGACTTGCGCTGCCCCATGACGATGGTTTCGTTGTTGTAGATCTCGCGGATATAGCGCTTCGGATAGCTGCCGTAATGTTCGAGGTACGGACAGACCTGCACGCATTCCAGGCAGTGGCAGGGCAGGCAGCGCGCGGCTTCCGCCTGCGCCTCGGCCTGTGTATAGCCGGTCGCCGGATCGGCTGCGGTCACGGCCGGCAGCGGTGCGTGGTGGGCGACATTCACATACAGGCGCGTCGGCTGGCTGCCTTGGTTGTCGCGATTGGCCGTCAACGATGCGCCTTGCAGCAGGCGCTCGATCGACAGCGCGGCATAGCGGCCGTCCTGTAGCGAAGTGATCGGCGAATAGGCTTCGCCGTAGCGTTGGCTGCCCCCGGCAAAGATCTTCGGGTGGTCCGTGGCGAAGGTCAAGGCATCGATTGCGATGCGTCCGTCGGCGCGCAGTTCCACCAGCGTTGCCAACTCGGGTACCGGCATTGGCCCGAGACCGAGATAAACGGCGTCGTAGTCTTCGGCGAGCGCGGCGATATCGGGCTTGGCGCCGCAGCGGAATTCGATGCCAGTGCTGGCAAAGCGCGCCAGATCGCTCTCGATGGCGGCCGTGGGCAGGTTCGGCCAGTCGCGCAGGCGGCCGAACAAGCTTGGTCCCGCTTCAAAGACCGTCACGGTATGGCCCTTGACGACCAACTCGGCAGCTGCCGCCAGACCGGAAAGACCGGCACCGACGACAGCGACGCGTTGTTTTGCCGTGGCACGCCCGGGGCGCAGCGGCGGCGGCGAAAAGCCGGCCGCGACGATAGTGCGTTCGAGCTCGTGAATGTGGATACCGTCACCGGCCTCGCGTCGCCGGCAGGCCGGTTCGCAAGGGTGATCGCAGATGCGGCCGACGATAGCCGGAAATGGAATGACGCGGGTAAACAGCGCATGGGCGGCCTTGAAGTCGCCACGGCGCAAGTGTTCGATCAGACCCCGTGCGTCCACATGGACAGGGCAGGCGGCGGTACAGGCCGGGGGCTGTTCCTCGATGCAACGCGATTCCCAATCCCGGACCTGCTGGCCGTCCATGATCGCCTCTTCCCTTCATCAACCGGGGGGAGCGGAACGCCCGCTCCCCGCCGGCCTTGGCTCAGTTATGAGCCGGGGGACTACCCCAGGCTTCCCGGCCCGCGTTCTCGTCCAATGCCTTCTTGACGATTTCCGCCAGTGCCGGCACCTTGAGGATGCGCACGCCGCAAGCATTGTAGATGGCGTTGAGGATCGCCGGATGAGGCGCCGTCAGCGGAGCTTCGCCGACACCCGCGGCACCGAAGGGACCCAGCGGACGCGGCGTTTCCAAATACAGGATCTCCATGTCGTCCGGAATGTCGCGCGGGTACGGCAGGCCGCAGTCGAGCAGGTTGGTGTGCTTCTTCAGGTCGTCGAAGTCCTCCGTNNGCCACCCACTTGCCGTTGTACTTGAGCGGGATGTTTTCCGCCACCATTTCGGCGTAAGTGCGGTAGCCGCCGCCGGGCTTCTTCATGGCGTTAAGCAGCATCTCGCAGGCGTTCTTGATTGCCTGGCCGACAAAGACGTTGGAGCGGCTGCCACCGGCGGGGCCACTGTTGGGCATGTCGGTGGTGTTCATCACCAGCTTGATCTGCTCGGGCTTGAGCTTGAGCGGCTGCAGCGTGTGGTGGGCGAAGGTCTGGGTGCCCAGGTCGGCGCCCTGGCCGTGGTCCTGCCAGGCGTCATAGACGGTAACGCCGGATGCCGTGAGTTCCACCGCCGCTTCAGAGCTGTCCGGACCATCGAGGCCGCAGCCGTAGATGCCGATGGAAATGCCGACGCCGCGCTTCTTGCCGGGAACGTTGAAGGCCTTGCAGCGCTCCTTGGCCTCTTCCCATTTCGGCCGGATCAGGTCGAGCAATTTGTCGACCACAAAGACGTCGGGCACCTGGCCGGTCGGCGTTGTGGCGCCAGGACGATAGGCGTTCTTGTAGCGTAGTTCCAGCGGGTCGATACTTAGTTTCTCGGCCAGCATGTCCATGGCGGTTTCTGAGGACAGGAAGGCTTGCGGCGAACCGTAGGCGCGGAAGGCGGAACCCCAGGCGTGGTTGGTGCAGACCGTCTTGCCATGGCCGCGGATGTTCCTGATGTCGTAGCCGGCGCCGGTGAATTGAGCCTGGCGCGTGGTCAAGAGGTCGCCGAACTCGGAATAGGGACCGTGGTCGATCCACCAGTCGGTTTCCATGGCCAGCAGCTTGCCGTCCTTGTCGGCGGCGAGCCGGGTCTTGACGTTGCCGGGCGAGCGCTTGCCGGTGTAGGTGATGTTCTGGTACTGGGTGTAGACCAGGGACACGGGACGCTGGGTGGCAATGCAGGCGGCGCCGAGGATGGCTTCGATGGTCGGGCTGAACTTGTAGCCGAAGGTACCACCAGCGCCGTTTTGGACCAGGCGCAGCTTTTCGGGGGCGATGCCGAGACCTGGGCAGATCATGGCGTGGTGCAGGTGCAGGCCGATGCTCTTCGACTGGATGGTCAGCACGCCGTCATCGTCGAAATAGGCGTTGCCGCAATCCGGCTCCAGGTGCAGGTGAGGCTGGCGGCTGCAATAGGTTTCCGCTTCGACGACTGCCGCCGCCTTGGCCATGATGGGCGCGGTTTCGTCGCCCTTGATGACGCCCTGCTCGTAATAGACATTGGGCACGCCGGGGTGGATCTCCAGCGCATCCGGTGCCTGGGCGGCCCAGCCGTCCATGTAGGCGGGCAGCACTTCCAGGTCCACCGTGACCTTCTCGGCCGCGGCGCGGGCATGGTCCACCGTGTCGGCGGCAACGACGGCGATGGCGTCACCGAACTGGAACACCTTGTCCTTGCACAGGATGGGGCGGTCCCAGCCGTCGCCCTTGTTGGTCGGGAAAGTGATGAGACCGGTAATCGCGTTCTTGCCCTTGATGTCCTTCCAGGAGATCACCTTGAACACGCCCGGCATCTTATCGGCCTCAGAACTGTCGATGCCCTTGATGTTGGCGTGGGAGACCTTGGCCTGGACGAGTGCCAGGTGCAGGGTGTCGGGCGGCATATGCATGGTGACATCGGCGCCGAAGTCCCAGGTACCGGTGACCTTGGCTACGGCGGACGGCCGGTGGTACTTGGAGCCGAGGATGCTGCCGTTTTCCGGCGCCTTGGTCAGCAGGTCTTCCTTCTTCTTCTCGCCGCGCAGGACGGCGGCGGCGTCCATCACCGCGTCGGTCAGGGGCTTGTAGCCGGTGCAGCGGCAGGCGTTGCGGTTGCGGTTGAACCAGGTACGCACTTCCTCGCGCGTTGGCTTGTTATTGACGTCGAGCAGCGCCTTGGCCGACATGATGAAGCCGGGCGTGCAGACGCCGCACTGGGCGCCACCATGGGCCATCCAGGCCACTTGCAGCGGGTGCAGGTTGTCGGCAGTGCCGATACCTTCGATGGTGACGATCTTCTCACCGTTGGCAAACTTGCTGACCGGGATCATGCAGGCCTTGATCGGCTTGTTGTCAATGAGCACCGTACAAGTGCCGCATTGGCCGTTGTCGCAGCAGACCTTGCAACCGGTCATCAGCAACTGCTCGCGCAGCACGTCGGCCAGCTTCTTGTTGGCGTCGACGATGATGGGTCGATCAACGCCATTGACGTTGATTGTGATTCGCTTCATGACGATCTCCTAGGTAGTTTGCACGCTTCGTGCTCGGGTTGAGGAAGAAAGTAAAAAGGTCAAGCGACTTCGTGCAGCCGGACGTCCGGCTGCGAAGGTTCCATGCGCAGGTGGGCCTGGGCGGTGCTGCTGCGCCGTCGGATGGCGATCATTTCGGCCACCACCGAGACGGCGATTTCCTCCGGCGGCTGGGCGCCGATGTCCAGGCCGACGGGGGCATGCACTGCCTTGAAACGCTCGGGCGGGACGCCTTCCTTCTGCAGCTCGTGGAAGATGCCCGTGACCTTGCGCTTGCTGCCCATCATGCCGATGTAGCGCGCTGGCGTGGTCACCGCCCAGCGCAGCACCTGCAGGTCCGTCATGTGACTGGGCGTGAAGATCAGAATGTAGGCGTTGGCGCCGGGCGCAACCCGGGCCATGGCGGCGTCGAGAGCGTCCACGACGATCTCCTGGGCCTCGGGGTAGCGCTGGCGGTTGGCGAAGGCTTCGCGCTCGTCGGCGATCACCACCTCGAAGCCGGCGGCCCGGGCGGCGCGGTAGGTGGACAGACCCACATGACCGGCGCCGAAGATATAGACCACCGGCGCCACCACCAGGGGCTCGACGTAGATCTCCAGGCTGCCGCCGCAGACCATGCCGGCGTCGATGCCCGGGCGCTTGTTGAGGTCGAAATGGACGAGGCGGGACTTCTCCTCGTCGATGACTTCCAAGGCGGCCTTGATCACTTCGAATTCGGCACCGCCGCCGCCGATCGTGCCGACAATGCTTCCGTCATCGCGGACGAGCATCTTGGCGCTGGCGAAGGACGGGATGGAACCCTGTGTGTTGACGATCGTGGCCAGGGCGCAACTCCGCCCCTCCCGGCGCAGGTGGACGATTTCTTCGTAGATGTCCATGATGGACTCCCTTGCCGTTCAGGCTTGTACGCAGGCGTCGGTGTTGCAGAGCTGGGCGCACATGGGGCTGTCGTAGGTGCCGACGCACTCTTTGCATTTGTCGGCGTCGATGGTGTAGAGCTTCTCGACGTGGCTGATGGCGCGGTTGGGACACTCGGACTCGCAGGCGCCGCAGCCGTTGCACAATTCGGGGATGATCTTGTAAGCCATGGTCTTCTCCTTTTCGTTTTGGTGATATCGGCAGAAGCTTCGACGGCAGGTGCTGCGCCGAACTCCCACCTCGGCACGTAGTATTCGCCGGCACATTAGCCGAAAAAAGTGAAACCTGCTTAATGGAGGTGGTCTTGTCCCGTTTCGTGACAGGTGGTTGCAGGAATCCGGCTCTGGCTGGTTGCGAATCGCATCCAAGCGGCGCCATTGAGGCAGAATTGCGTCACCGGCCGCCATCGGCCGCGAAGGGAGGGACGTATGAGTACCAAGTCCGGGCATAGCGACAAGACGACGCGCAGCCGAGACGCCGAAGATGAGGAGAGCCCTCCCGGGGCAACAGCCAAGATTGCGCTGCGAGCCATCGATGCCAGCATCGGCTGGCTGAGCGGACTGCGCCGGCGTTTTGTTCCCGACGGCGACGAGGGCCGCGGCCACGAGCCCGCGGCCGCCGAGGGCGTTGCCGGCGAAGAGGCGCCGCCGCGCCGCGGCTTCTTCTTGCGCGGTCTGTTGATCGGGTTCCTGTGCCTGCTCGCCGGCAGTGTCGGCGGCGGCTTCTGGGCCCATCGCAAGTTTGCCAAGGACTTGGTTGACCATGCCGGCGTGGTCGAGCGCATGCAGGAAGAAATCGATACCGCCCGCAAAGAGGAGACTCGCAGTATCAATCTGGGGGAACGCTTCCGGCGCGAAAACGCTGAAATGCGCTTGCAACTGCGCGAGGCGCAGCACGCATCGGAAACGGAGAAGGCGCACGCCGAGGAGCTCGATAAGGCCCTGGCCGACGCCAAGAAGGCGGCACAGCCGCCCCCGCCCGCGAAGCCGGCGCGCCCGGTGGCGGCACCGTCGCGCTCGGCTGTGGCGGCACCGCCATCGAAGCCCCACGTTGCGCCCAAGACCGGCAACTGCGCGGTCGGCGGTGCTGGTCTTGGCGATCAGTTGAGCGATTGCATTGAGCAGTTCAATCGCCAGTGACTGACGATCGGCAACGATCCCGGCGTCAGGACGCAACGTTTGATTTGACGCAAACATGCCACGGCGTGAGCGGCGTCGTCTATGCTGAAAGTGGGACATGGAAATGGCTGTGACATTGATGATCAAGACCGGGCACTCGTGCGCTGGGGAGGCACGGGCAGCCGTGGCGGATTTTGCGCAGCAGGTGGGTCAACCGCAAATGTCGCTGGTGCTGTTCTTCTGCTCTGCCGCCTACGACCTGGCGGTGCTGGCGGAGGAGTTGAACAAGCGCTTTTCTGGCGTGCCAGTGGTCGGTTGCACGACCGC
>PMIF01000215.1:0-7176 GCA_003157035.1 Rhodocyclaceae bacterium | reverse complement strand
GCGCGAGGAGCCGGTGGCGCTGGCCTTGCAGGATGGACTTGGCGCGATTCCAATGATCGGCGGCTCGGCGGGCGATGATCTGAGGTTCGAACGAACCAGCGTTTTCCAAGGCGGCGAGTTCCACAGCGACAGCGCAGCACTGGTACTGGTGCGCACGCACTTGCCCTTCCGCATAATCAAGACCCAGCATTTCGTTTCGGACGGCGAGCGCATGGTGGTCACGGAAGTCGATGCCGGCCGCCGCATCGTCAAGGAGATCAACGGCCTATTGGCGGTCGACGAGTATGCCCGCATCGTCGGTGTGCCGGCCGATAGTCTGACGCCCAATCACTTTGCCGCCTGGCCGGTGGTGGTGATGATCGATGGCACAGATTACGTTCGGTCGATTCAGCAGGCCAACCCGGATGGCAGCCTGACTTTCTACTGCGCCATCGACGAAGGCGTTGTCCTGCGTGTGGCGCACGGCCGCGACATGCTCGGTGCACTGGAAGCGGCATTTGCCGGTTTGACGGCGGACCTTGGCGAACTGCAAGGGATGCTGGTATGCGACTGCATCCTGCGCAATCTCGAGGCCACGCGCGAAGGACACAAGGAAGCCTATGGCGAGATTTTCCGGCGCCACCACGCCGTAGGATTCAGCACTTATGGCGAGCAGTATGCTGGCGTGCATATCAATCAGACGCTGACGGGAATTGCCATCGGCGGCGGCGAAGGTGATGCCTGAACGAACCCTCGGCAGTGACGAAGCTTCCCTGCGGGCCGAGATTGCGCGCCTGAACAAGGTCGTGGCGGCCCTGATGAATCGGGCCGAGCGCGAAGTGACGGCGCGTTCGAGCAATTTCGGGCTGTTCCAGGGCGCAGTCATGCTGGAGAATCAGGTCCGCCGGCGCACCACGGAACTGGAAGCGGCGCTGCACGACAACGAGCGCATCAATCGCGACCTGACGCGCGAGCACGAAAAGCAGCGGGTCCTGATCAGAAAGTTGGAGGAAGCGCATAACCAGTTGTTGCAGTCGGAAAAGCTGGCATCGATCGGCCAGTTGGCAGCCGGTGTCGCCCATGAGATCAACAATCCGATCGGTTTCGTCAATTCAAACCTCGGTACGCTGAACAACTATGTCGCGCAGTTGCTGGCTCTGGTAGACGAGTACGCCGCTGCCGAAGTCGATCTATCGCCGACGGCGCGTCAGCGCATCGCTCTAGCGAGGCAGGCTGCGGACATTGATTTCCTGCGCCAGGATATCCAGGCGCTGATCGCCGAATCGATCGACGGCGCTGCTCGTGTGCGCCGCATTGTCCAGGATCTACGCGACTTTTCGCGGCCGGGAGACTCCGAGTGGCAGGAGGCGGACATCCATGGTGGGCTTGAAAGCACGCTGAACGTGGTCTGGAACGAGATCAAGTTCAAGGCCGATATTGTGCGCGACTACGGTGAATTACCGCTGGTCGAGTGTCTGCCTTCGCAGCTCAACCAGGTTTTTCTCAATCTCCTCGTCAATGCCGCCCAGGCCATTCCCGACCACGGCACCATCAACTTGCGAAGTTGCCGGGACGGCGATTGGGTTCGCATCGCCATCCGCGACAACGGCACTGGCGTGCCGCCGGAAATCCGCGCGCGGATCTTCGATCCCTTTTTCACCACCAAGCCGATCGGCAAAGGTACTGGCCTGGGGCTATCGGTGGCCTACGGCATTGTCGAGAAGCACGGCGGCCGCATCGAGGTCGACAGCGAACCCGGCCAGGGCGCCACGTTTACTGTCTGTCTGCCGATTAAGCGTTCGCAGCAGACCGGCATTAGACCCACTGCGTGAGCCTGTTTCCTGCCTTGTCGGTGAACGAGCCGGCGATGATCAGAATGAGATCAACCAGCACCCATATGCCGAGACCGCCAAGCGTCAGAATTTCCAGGATCGCCGTGCCGTTCTTGCCGACATAGAAGCGGTGAACGCCCAGCCAGCCGAGGAAGAAGCAGAATAGCAGTGCGGGCAGGATGCGCTTGTCGCTGGCGAGTGTTGCCGGCGGCGACTGTACGGCGCCGCAGCCGGGGCAGGCTGTGGCGGTGGGATGCATCTGTTTGCCGCAGGCGCGGCAGAAGATCATCGGCGTCGAATCGGTACTGGGCACGTGCGTATTCTCCTTGAATAGTGGCGGCAGTTCGGCTCTTACGGTCAGGTCTCGACGTTGGTCATGGCTGCGACCGTCGCTCAGGTGACGGTGCACTTCTGCAGGTTTTGCAAAGCCGCGGCAATGGTCGCGACGTTGCCGGTGGGAATGGTTGCCGCCAAGCCGATGAGCGCAGTGGCAACGACAATCGCCTTCTTGGCGTTAGCGATGCTCTGGAAGGTATCGGTGGCCACCTTCGCGGCAGTGGACAAGTCGGACAAACTGACTTGGCCAGCGTCGATGGCGATGCCGACGGCGTGCGTCACCAGGTCAGTGGCGACATTCATGAGCGTCACATCCATCGAGCGGAGGCGGCTTCTGTCGGCAGCTGACAGGTCATTCCAGTTGCCGTATAGATAATCCCCCACAGCCTTGGCTGCCTGGCGAAATGCCGTCGCCAGGTCCAAAGCGTCTTGTGCGCTGAGTTTCATCGTCGACCCCGTTCAGATCAGTTGTTGCCGGCCAACTGATGAAACGCCTTGTACGAATCGCGAATCCTCTTCGAATAGTTCTTGATGGCGGCCAGTAAATTGTCGTTACTCAAACTATCGCGGTTGTCGTAAAGATTTTGATGCGCCTCAGCGATTGTCTTGAGGGTCTTGAGGTAGGCGTTCACGGCCTTCTTGCGCGTGTCGAATGAAGGCGCCTGGGCGTCGAAGGTGTCGGAAATCAACTGTGCGGCGGCAGGCTCCCTCATCGTGCCGGGCGGCCGTTGTCCGTTCTCACGAGCCGTGGCGATGAGAAGCCGGTAGTAGGCAGTGAAGGCCGCCCGCTCATCTTCAATGGCAGCGCTATATCCTTCCACCATCGCGGTCAAGTGCCGCAGGATTTCTTGCAGCGGCGCATTGGCGCGTTCGATGACCTCATGCAACCTTCGTTGGCGGTAGTAATCGGTCGCTGCATCAGCCAGCAGACCGGAAATGGCCTTCAGTGAAGCAGTCTCGTCCTTGGCAATGAGGGATCCCTTTGCCGCGGAATCAACCAGGCCACCCAGTTCTTTGTCGTATGCCGTGACTTGATCGCCTGCCAGGTCGGCAAGAGCCGTCATGTAGCCTTCGATTGCCCGGTGATAGAGCTTGAGCTGTTCCGCTTGCTGCAGTCGTTCCTTGCCCAGGCGATCAAGCGTTGCCCTGGCGTCGGTCTCCGAGGCCAGCGTATATTTCTTCTGCTGTTCCGGGGCAGTGAGATACTCGTCTGTGAGCCTGGTATAGCCAGCACTGTCCGCAGACAGCTTGCCGAATTCCTGTATCTCGGCCAGATTGGCGCAGCCGGCAAGTAACGCCAGCGCTATGGCGTAAACCAGCACCGTCAAGTGCTTGTGCATTAGCGACACAGGCTTGCGCGATCGACTTGATCGATCATGGCGTAGAGGCGGGAAGGGGAAGCCGACATGGCGTCTTGTTCTATTCAAATCGCGTGACACGACAAAGGTACAGCAGTTTCGGATACTTGAGTAGCCCTCACTCGGGGATGGTGGCACAAATTCAATGTCATGGTCCGCTCGGCGGTGAAGTTGCGCCAGCATGCGCGTCCCCGATGGCTGTCGCAAGAATGGTGGCGCGCATGGTCGGCTAACGGGCGGCCACGGCGGCTTCGAACTCACCAAGCGGCATGGGCTTGCCGAACAGGTAGCCCTGAAAGATCTTGCAACCTTGTTGGCCGAGGAAATCGTGCTGCTCGGTGGTTTCCACGCCTTCGGCGACGACCTTCAGGCCGAGCGTGTGGGCCATGGTGATGATCGCCTGGACGACGATGGCGTCGCTCTCGCTGTCGGGTAGATTGCAGATGAAGGATCGGTCGATCTTCAGCCGGTCGAGCGGCAGCCGGGTGAGGTAGGACAACGAGGAATAGCCGGTGCCGAAGTCATCCATGGCAAAGCCGACGCCGATCTCCTTCAACTGCTGCATCTTGGCAATCGTGTCGTCGATGTTGTCGAGAACGACGCTTTCGGTCAACTCTAGTTCCAGGCGCCCGGGGGGCGCGCCGGTTTGATCGAGCGCCGTGCGCACGCAGTCGACGAAATTGGGCTGGCGGAACTGGCGGGCGCTGACGTTTATCGCCAGTTGCAAGTGGGCGGTGGCGGCATCACCGGCCCAGGCCGCGAGCTGGGTGCACGCGGTCTCCAGGACCCATTGGCCGATCGAAATGATGAGGCCGGTTTCTTCGGCCAGGGGGACGAATTCGCCGGGCATGACGACGCCGCGCCGGGGATGTTGCCAGCGTAACAGGGCTTCGGCGCCGATGGTGCCACGCGCGCCGTTGACCTGCGGCTGGTAGTGCAGCATGAGTTGGCGATTGGTCAAGGCCGAGCGCAGCACGGTTTCCATGGCTGCCCGCGCAGCAACGGCGGTTTCCATGACAATGTCGAAGAAACGCAAAGTATCGCGTCCGGCGGCCTTCGCCTGATACATGGCGATATCCGCCTGCTTCAGGACGTCCTCCACGGACTGCTCGCCATCGCCAAACAGGGTGATGCCGATGCTGGCGGTGGTGCGGTGCGGCGCGTCGCCGATGGCATAAGGCCGGTCGAGTGCGGCGTGGATCTTCTCGCCCACGCCCTTGGCTTGTGCTGCGGCTTCCCCGGGATTGGCGCTAAGGTCCTCAAGCATGACGACGAACTCGTCGCCACCGAGGCGGGCAATCGTATCGTTCCCGCGCACGCACAGCGCCAGTCGGCGCGACACTTCGATCAACAGCAGGTCGCCGACCGCGTGGCCGCTGGTGTCGTTGAGGACCTTGAAGTTGTCAAGATCGATGAACAGCAAGGCGCCTTGACGGCCATCGCGCAAGCTGCCAGCGATGGCTTGGCGCAGGCGGTCGAGCACCAGGCGGCGGTTGGGCAGCTCGGTCAGCGGATCGTAGAAGGCCAGGCGCTCGATCTTCTCTTCCGCCGCCTTGCGCGCCGTGACGTCGCGGGCAATGCCGAGAACGCCAATGACTTGCTGAGCGTGGTCCAGCATCGGCGTCTTGATGGTTTCGAACAGGCCGCGGTAGCCGTCGCGGGCAAAGGTCAGCCACTCTTCGTTGCTGCGCGGCTCGCCCGCCGCCATGGCCTTGCGATCGTTGTCACGAAAGAAATCGGCCAGTTCTCGGTTGACGAAATCGTAGTCGGTCTTGCCGACGATCTCGGCTTCGCTGGCGCCGAAAAAGCGTTCGAACTGCTGGTTGCAAAACAGATAGGCACCCTCCATGTCCTTCAGCCAGACCAGATCGGGAATCGTTTGCACCAGCGCGTGCAGGCGCTCCTCCGAGTTGTGCCGCCGGGCCAACTCCCTGCGCAAGAACACCATCCAGACGGCGGATACGAGAAGCAGCAGCAGCAGGGCGGCGGTGACCGCATAGTAGGTGTCGCGGCTGATCTGTTCGCGCGTCTGGAAAACGACTTCCTTGGGCCGCCACTTTTCGAGGACGGCATCGTAGGTGCCGTCGGCCTTGATGGCGCGCAGAGCCTTGTTAATTGATTGGAGCAGGTCGGTGTTGCCCTTGCGTACGGCGATGGCCGAATGCGATAAGGCGATCGGACTGCCGCTCACCTTGATGCCGCGCAGATTGTTCTCGGCGATGACATACGAGCCAACTCGGTGGTCCACCACGATCGCATCGAGGGAGCCCTCGCTGAGTTGGCGAAATCCCGCAAGGAAGTTGGGGATTGTGGTTAAGCCAATTAGCGAATCCTTGGCCAGAAGCAGTTGCGGCAAACCACCGGACTCGACGCCGACGCGCAGGCCCCGAAGACTTGAAGCACTTGAAATGGCGGTTCTGTCGGTGTTGGTAAAGATCGAGAACCTGGACTCGAGCAGGGCGTCGGAAAAGTCGTAGAGCTTCCGCCGCTGCTCGGTCTCGTTGATCTGGATCAGGGCGTCCGCTTGACCTTGGGCAACCAACCCCTGCGCCTGGGACCAATCCATGGCCCTGATTTCAATGGGCTGCGAGATATGTTTCGCAAGTGCTCGCGTCAGGTCGACCGCAACTCCCGACGGGGTGGTTCCCTCCAGGTAGACCACGGGAGCGATTTTCTTGTTGCCGAGGAATATGAGTGGGGTGGCCTTGGATACTTCCGCCGTCGACTCGGTTGGCTTGGCGGGCGACTGCTGGGCAGCCGAGGTGCAGGCAACGAGACCCATGGGAATGAGAACCAGGAGCGTCAACAGTCTCCAAAGCCGCCTCTTCACGTGGCAGTCACTCTCGATTCCACCGATCGCAGTTCTCTTCCGTTGAAGCGTCCGATGTCTCTTCGGATCCCTCTGGCCGCATCTTGAGGTTCGCGCCGCCAGAAGGTGCAGAGGTCCCGGCAACAGCCACCGTAACTCCTCGCGCGCATCGACCTCTAGGCGGGCCTCCAGAAAGGCCTCACTCGTCCGTTTTCGGTCATGTCCCTTTCGAGCCAGGTCGAACCCATTGTCGCGTAACCGTTGCCGATCCAGGTTGAGAGAGTTCCAGTAATACCTGCAGAAGGAAGCGGTCATGCAGCACAAAGATGAGCAGCATACGGTCGATGAGAAGAAATTCTCCTCGCACTACGCCACGGCCCTCAGGAAATTCTCGAAGGGGGGCATCCTCACCCTGGCACTGGCGGGCTCGCTCGTAGCGACCATCGTGGCCACCACGATCAACGTACCGGCCAAGGCCGCCACGGCCGAAGGCGTGACCTGGAGCGCCGGAGATGTGTCCTGGGAAATCATGTCGGACGGCCGGTGCTTCACCACCCAGACGGTCGACGTCAACACCCAGAGCACCGCCGACGCTATGGCGATCTCGGGCGCGATGGCGAACCTGCCGGCCAAGACCGACTACCCGGCCGACAGCGGCATCCAGGACACCCACGCGAATGTCGGATCCGTTGTCAACACGACCAACTTCCCGGTCGTCCTGCACGCCTACCTCGCCGGCGACAAGTGCAAGGCCGCGTCGGCGGCTCAGCAGACGCTGTTCCAGACCACGGGCGGCGGCACGATGGATAAGATCCAGCTCGCAGCCGCTCCGGCCTGGCTCAAGGGCGCCATCGGCGCCGTC
>PMIF01000112.1 GCA_003157035.1 Rhodocyclaceae bacterium | reverse complement strand
TCGATGCTGACGACCGGCACGCCGGAAGACGTGGATGCCGCGGTCAAGCACCTGGTCGACAACATCTGGAACAAGGGCGGTTGCATGATTCTCGACGGCGCCTTCGGCATTCCCGACGAGACACCGGTCGACAACGTGCGCGCCATGTTCAAGGCGGCGCGCAAGTACGCCGGCTAGCCATCATGGCATCCGTCCGTGGTGTCGATCTGCGGCGTGAACTGGCGAACGCGCCGGAAGGCTTGTCGCCGGTTCGCGCTCGACTGCGTAACGAGGCCATTGCATTGATTCTGGCTGAAGACCTGGTCGAGGCGTGCTACAGCTACAACATTGTGCCGCTGCAGCAGCCCGCCGGCGAGACCTTGTACGCTGGCGGCGAGAGCATTCAGGCGCCACGCCTGCTGCCGGAATCGGGCGAACTGACGGCGCTGGGCTGCGGCGTGTGCACCCTGGGGCCGAAGCTTGGCGCCCGCGTTTCGGCGCTGTTCGCCGAGCGGCGTGCCTCTTTGGCGGTGTCGCTTGATGAGATCGGCAATGAGTTGCTGTTCGCGCTCGGCCGGCGCATTCAGGACCGCATGCTCTCCGAGTGCTACCGCAAGCGACTGGCAATGGGCGCTGAACTCCACGCTGGCGACCCCGGCCTGGAACTGGCTGCGCAGGCGGCAGTGCTGCGCCTGGCCGAGGCCGACAAGATCGGTGTTGGCCTGCATGGCGGACACCTCATCACGCCGCTCAAGTCGGGCTCGGTGGTCTTCGCCGTCGGTCGCAACCTGCCCGAGGTGACCTGGTCGCGCTGCGACGACTGCCCGTCCAAGGCCAAATGCAATTTCGGCCGCCGCGCCCAACCGATCGCTGCCCCTTTGGCGTTGGCCT
This sequence comes from Rhodocyclaceae bacterium, assembly GCA_003157035.1. Taxonomy (GTDB): domain Bacteria; phylum Pseudomonadota; class Gammaproteobacteria; order Burkholderiales; family Rhodocyclaceae; genus Fen-999. The sequence goes on along the minus strand of PMIF01000112.1, from coordinate 8,233 downwards.
GACATGAGCCCGGTCAGCTACCGCCTGCACTTCCCGCACGTCGATCGCGAGATCGCGGCGCGCGATGACGAGACCATCTTTCAGTGCGCGCGGCGGCACGGCGTGCGCATCGTCGGTGCCTGCGGCGGTCGCGGTGCTTGCGGCAGCTGCGTCATCCGCGTCCATGGCGAAGTCGCGCAAGTGCATGGTCAGCCCGATGCCATTGTCTTCGATGAGCAGGATCCGGCGCCTCAGGTCGACAAGCGGGCCGATCGGCGCAAGTGGCTGCGTGCCTGTCAGCTGTCGGCCCGCTCCGACTGTACGATCGAGGTGGCACCGCGTTCCCTGGCAGCCATCGTACGCGCCGAGACCGATACCGGCGAGAAGGAAATGCTGCCGCTGGCAGCGGCCGTCACGACCATGGACATCCGGGTGCCGGCGGCGACCCTGAAGGACAACCTGGCGGATGTCGAGCGCGTGCTGCGCGGCCTTGGCAGCGCCGGCGCTACGGTCGACCGCGAAGCCGCGCGCCTGCTACCTGGTGAGTTGCGCCGCGACGAGCAGGCTGAGTCCTGGTCGGTACGGGTCGTCGCTCGCGGCGACGAGCTGATCCACTTCGCACCGGTCGGTCGGCGTCTTCTCGGCCTGGCCGTCGATCTGGGTACCACCAACGCCGCCGGCTTTCTGGTCGATCTGGCGACCGGTGAGCGGCTGGCCAGCCTGGGCGTCGAGAATCCACAAGCGGCCTGGGGCGCCGACCTGATCAGTCGGCTGAACTACGCCATTCATGGCGCTGCTGCTGCGGCGGAGCTGCGCGATGCGGCCGTTGCGGGCGTCAACGCGCTGGCTCATGACCTCTGCCACAGTGTCGGCCAGACCGTCGGCGACATCGTCGATGTTGCGCTATGCGGCAACACGGCCATGCATCACCTGGTGCTTGGCCTGCCGGTGCGGCAACTCGGCCGGGCGCCCTTCGTTGCTGTTGTGCGCGCCGGCCTGGACGTCAAGGCACGCGAACTCGGCTTCACGGTGGCGTCCGGTGCCTGGGTGCACGTGGCGCCCAATGTTGGCGGCTTCGTCGGTGGCGATCACGTCGCGGCACTTCTGGCGACCGAAGCCGAATGGGCGCCTTGCCGGACCGCGCTGGTCATGGATATCGGTACCAACACCGAGATCAGCGTCATCCATGACGGGAGCATCCACACCGCCTCGGCCCCTTCCGGGCCGGCGCTCGAAGGCGGCCACATCAGTTGCGGCATGCGCGCTGCCGAAGGTGCCATCGAGCGCGTGAAAATCGACAATGGCCGGCTCAAGATCGAAACCATCGGCCACCGGAAGGCGATCGGCCTGTGTGGCTCGGGCGTGCTCGACACGCTGGCGACGCTGCATCGCGGTGGCCTGATCAACGATGCCGGTCGCCTGGCGCCCGCACATGCCGACATCGTGCCCCTGTCCGGCAAAAGCGGTGGTAAGCGCGCCGTGCAGCTGGCGCAAGATGTGCTCTTCAGCCAGGACGACGTTCGCGCCGTGCAGCTGGCGAAAGCGGCGATTCGCACCGCCACCGAGCTCTTGCTCGACGAGGCCGGGTTGCAGGCAGCAGCCATCGAGCGTTTCATCATCGCCGGATCGTTCGGCGCCTATATCGACGTCGATAGTGGCGTGGCCATCGGCTTGTTTCCCGATCTGCCGCGCGAACGATTCCACCAGGTCGGCAATGCCGCCGGCGTCGGCATCCGCCGCATGCTGGCCAGTACCTTTGCGCGGACAAGGGCCAAGACGCTGGCCGAAGAGTGTCGCTACCTGGAACTCAGTTCCCGCAGCGATTTCCAGAAAGTATTTCTGAAACACATCGGCTTTCAGAAACCACAACAACGAGGAGACATGAAGTGAACGGGTTCAACATCGGCATCATCGGCGAGCGTATCAATCCCGGCTTCAAGAGCACCAAGGCATTGTTCGAGAACCAGGACCTGGCAGGCATTCAGGCCCTGGCCGTGAAGCAGGCCGAGGCTGGCGCCCGCTACCAGAACGTGAACATCGGCGCCCGGGCGCTCACCGACCCGCAGTGGATGGCCCGCGTCATCGAGGCGATCCAGGAAGTGGTGACGACACCGCTTTCTTTCGACTTTCCGAGCAAGTCGGTGCAGGAGATCTGCCTCAGTTGCTACGACCCGGCCAAGGCCAACAATGAGCTGCCCATCGTCAATTCCATCACCGAGCACCGCTGGGACTTGATGGAACTCTACGGCAAGTACCAGTTCAAGGTCATCCTGATGGCCTCGGAGCGTGTCGAAGATGGCCGCGCGCTGGGCAACAAGACCGCCGACGAAATCTACAGCACGGCCCGCCGCGCGGCGCTGAGACTGAAGAACGAGTACGGCATGCCGCTCGAGCACATCTTTATCGACATGTCGGTGTCGGCCATCATTGCCGACACCGAAGGATTGAACCGCAGCACCGTGGACGCGATCAAACACATTGGTGCCGACGCGGACTTGAAGGGGGTGCACATGATGGGCGGTCTTTCGAACATCGGCCAGCAATTGCCGCCCAAGGCGGCCGACGGCTCCGACCTCAAGCATTGCCTGGAGAACGCGTTCCTGACGCTGACGGTCGAGCACGGTTTCGACTTCGTGCTCGGCACGCCCTGGCGTGGTTACCAGCGCCTCGCCGACGACCACTACGTGCTGACCACGTACAAGAACTTCCTCGAGCAAAAGGGCAGCAACGCTCTGCGTGCTGTTCGAAAATTCTATAAGGCGTGAGCGTGGACAAATTGCAGGAGTTTGCGGTCGTGGTCGATGCCTGGTTCGACGGCGAACGACATCATGCCGGGCCGGCAAGTTTCGTCGTCCGCGACGGCATCATCAGTGACATCGCCGCGGGTGATCACGGTCGCGAGCTGGCTGGCCGCGGCCTGCCGGTGCTCCATGGCGGTTTCTTGTTGCCCGGCCTGGTCGATGCTCACGTGCATCTGTTCCTCGACGGCAAGCCGACCGATGGTGCGACCCGCTCGGCGCACATGAAGAAGCCGGTGGAAGAACTCGCTGAAGCGGCGCGGCAGAGCGCGCGCCAGGCGCTGGCTTGTGGCGTCACTCTGGTACGTGACGCCGGCGACAAGCACGGCATCAACAATCGGCTGCGCGCGGAGGCGGCGAGCGCGGGCGACATGGCGCGGGTGCGCTCGGGCGGGCTTGGCGTCAAGCGACCGAAGCGCTATGGCGCCTTCATGGCTATGGATGTCGAAGACGCCGACGCCATCCGCAGCTCGGTGGCCCGGCTGGCGGGCGAGAACGACGAGATCAAGCTCATCCTGACCGGCATCATCGACTTCGACGCCGGGGCAGTCACCGACGAGCCGCAGTTCGATCTGGAATCGGCACAGCTGGTGGTCGACACCGCCAAGGCGCATGGGCGCCGGACCTTCGTTCATTGCAGCGGCGAGAAGGGGCTGGCCATCGCCGCCCGCGCCGCCGTCGGTTCGATCGAGCATGGCTTCTTCATGAACCGCGAGACGCTGGCCATCATGCGCGACAACGACGTCGCCTGGACGCCGACCTTCTGTCCGGTGCATTTTCAATGGGCACGGCCAGAGGCGGTCGGTTGGTCGGCGAACACGGTCGGCAACCTGCGCCGCATCCTCGATGGCCATGCCGATCACCTTCGCCTGGCCGACGAAATGGGCGTGCGCCTGCTCATGGGTACCGACGCCGGCAGCATGGGTGTCCTGCACGGCCACGCCATGTTCGAGGAAATCGACCGCTATCTCGAGGCGGGCTTGTCACTGACGAAGGTGCTGGCCGCTGCGACGGCCGCCGGGCGCCGGCATTTCGGCGAGTCGAATCCCATCCTGGCTCGCGGCGCCCCGTTCGAGGCGGTACTGCTGGATAATTCGCCCTTTCAAAATGTCCAGGCCCTGCGCCAGCCGCGCCAGGTCTGGCGAATGAAAGGCAGACAATGACGGCAAAGATCATCGACGGCAAGGCATTGGCAAAGTCCTTGCGCATCAAATTTCGCCAGCGGGTCGAAGCCCTGCTGAAGAAAGGCATTCATCCCGGCCTGGCAGTGATCCTGGTCGGTGAGAACCCGGCCTCGAAGGTGTACGTTGGCAACAAGGTCAAGGCCTGTGAGGAATGCGGTGTCCAGTCATTCCATCATGCCTTGCCGGCCGATGCTACCGAGGCCGACGTGCTGGCGCTGATCCAGCGCCTGAACGCCGATCGCTCGGTCCACGGCATTTTGGTGCAACTGCCGTTGCCGCCGCATATCGACGTCCGGCACGTCATCGAAGGTATCGCGGTCGACAAGGATGTCGACGGCTTCCACCTCTACAACGTCGGTGGTCTGGTGGTCGGTAACAGCATTTTCCCGCCGTGCACGCCCTACGGCGTCGAGCTGCTGCTGGAAACCACCGGCGTCGAGGTTGCGGGCAAGAACGTGGTTATCGTCGGCGCGTCCAACATCGTCGGCAAGCCGATGGCGCTGATGCTGCTGCAGCGCGAGGCGACCGTGACCATCTGCCACGCCAAGACGCGCGATCTCGCCCANNGCGATCGTCATCGACGTCGGCATCAACCGGCTGCCCGACAACAGCATCGTCGGCGACGTCGACTTTGAAGGCGTCAAGAAGAAGGCCTCGTGGATCACACCGGTGCCCGGTGGTGTCGGCCCGATGACGGTGACCATGCTGATTGAAAATACCTTGCGCTCCGCCGAGATGCGACTCGGCCTCGGCCCCGGCCTCGCGCACGAGGGCTGGGATGCGGCGGAGGTGCCATAGCAGAAGACTTTGCTGGCCCCAACAGGAGACAATAATGACAACTACAAGACAGAACTTCCCGCGCAACGCCTGGTACGCCGCGGCCTACGATATCGAACTCAACCGGGCCTTGCTCGCGCGCACCATCTGCAACCAGAAGCTGGTCATGTACCGGCGCCAGGACGGTACTCCGGTGGCTCTCGAAGATGCCTGCTGGCACCGCATGCTGCCGCTATCCAAAGGCCACCTCGATGGCGACCAGCTGGTGTGCGGCTATCACGGGCTGGTCTACGGCCCGAATGGCCGCTGTACGTCGATGCCGTCACAGCAGACGGTCAATCCTTCGGCCTGCGTGCGTGGCTATCCGGCCATCGAACGCCACCGCCTGATCTGGCTCTGGCTGGGGGATCCGGCACTTGCCGATCCGGCCAAGGTGCCGGACATGCACTGGAACGGCGATCCGGAATGGGCCGGCGACGGTCGCCGCATCCACGCCAAGTGCGACTACCGCCTGGTCGTGGACAACCTGATGGACCTCACCCACGAGACCTTCGTCCATGGTTCGAGCATCGGCAATCGCGCCGTCGCCGAAGCGCCATTCAAGGTCACGTACACCGACGACCGCGTCGTCGTCACGCGCTGGATGCGCGACATCGAGCCGCCGCCCTTCTGGGCCTATCAACTGAGCAAGAAGAATGGCGCCGCCGGACGGAGCGATCGCTGGCAGATCATCACCTTCGAGCCGCCGGGCACGGTGACCATCGACGTCGGTGTCGCGCCGGTCGGCAGCGGGGCGCCGGAAGGCGACCGTGCGGCGGGGGTGAACGGCTATGTGCTCAATACCATGACGCCCGAGACCGATACCACCTGCCACTACTTCTGGGCCTTCTGTCGCAACTACAACCTGCACGACCAGGGCCTGACGCAATGGCTGCGCGAAGGTGTCACCCGCGTCTTCGGCGAGGATGAGACGATCCTGGCCGCGCAGCAACAGGCGATCCTCGATCATCCGGACAAGGAGTTCTACAACCTCAACATCGATGCCGGGGCGATGTGGGCCCGCCGCCTCATCGACGCCATGATCGCGGCAGAGAGCCCCGGTACGCCGCGACCGCTGGAGATCGCGGCATGAGCAGCCGTGACCTTTGGCACGGTGCCCGCATCGAGCGCACCGAAGCCCTTTGTGCCGACATCCGGCTGTTCGAAATCGCCCTGCCTGCGGGCGCCGAGCCCTGGCGACCCGGGGCACACCTGGGTGTCCGCGTGCGCTGCGGCGATGTTACAGAAGGCCGCCACTATTCATTGCTTGATCTCGGCCGTGCCAACGACCGCTACCGCATCGCCGTCAAACGGATCGACGACGGACTGGGTGGCTCGCGTTACCTGTGGTCGCTGGCGGCAGGGGATAGCGTCGAAATCAGCCAGCCGCAGAACGACTTCGAACTCGGCCTCGACGCGCCGTCTTATCTGCTCCTGGCCGGCGGCATCGGTGTCACGCCGCTGTTGTCGATGGCCCATGCCCTGGTTCGCCGGAATGTGCCCGTAGCGTTTCACTATGCCGTTCGCAGCCGCGAGGAGGCTGTGTTCGTCGCGCTGCTGCGCTCGTGGTTGGGTGACCGTTTGCACCTTCATGTCTCGGCCGAGGGTTCGCGGCTCGATGTCGAGGGCATGATCCGCGCCTGTCGGCAGGACGCCGAGTTATATGTCTGCGGTCCGGTCGGCATGCTCGCCGCCACCCGCACGGCCTGGCAGGCGGCCGGGCGCTCCGTGGACCACCTTCGCTTCGAGAGTTTTGCCTCCGGCGGTCGCGCCGCCAACCGGCCGTTCACCGCTGCCTTGCCGCGCTACGGACTCGAACTGGCGGTGTCGGCACAGCAGTCGCTGCTGTCGGCGCTGGAGACGGCCGGCGTCGAGGTGCTCTCCGGTTGCCGGCGTGGCGAATGCGGCTTGTGTGCCGTCGATGTTCTCGACTGCGATGCGCCGCTCGACCACCGCGATGTTTTCCTCGGCGATGCCGAAAAAGCTGCGGGATCCCGCCTGTGCACCTGTGTGTCGCGGCCGGTCGGTGGCCGTATCGTCATCGATACCGACTATCGCGGCCAGCCGGCGGCGCCAGCGGCGTGAGTGGAGGGAGCGGCGGGGAGCAGACACGCGCCAGCAACTGGCCGGCCGTCCTCGCCGCCGTCTTTTGCGGCATTGCCGTGACGTTCAACATCGGCAAGGTGCCGATCGCGCTCGCCCAGCTGCGCGAGGAATACGGCCTGTCGCTGGTCGCTGCCAGTTGGATCGCCTCGATGTTCAACACCCTGACCATGGTCACGGCCATCTTCTTTGGCATGATCTGTGACCGCGTCGGCCACCTGCGCATGGTCGCCGTCGGCCTGGTGATCAGCTTCGTTGCCGGCCTGACGGCGTTGTTCGCGCCGACCAGCGCTGCCTTGCTGTGGACACGCCTGTTCGAGGGCATGGGCTTCCTGTGCATCGCTGTCTCGGCGCCGGGTCTGGTCAGCGCGGCGGCACAGGCGGCCGATCGGCGTTTCGCCCTCGGGCTTTGGGCCAGCTTCATGCCGGTCGGCGTCGGCTCGGCAATGGTGCTGGCGCCGCTGGTGATGCCCCTGGGCGGCTGGCGGGCGTTGTGGATTACCGCCCTGGTTGGACTCACTCTGGCGGCGTTGACCCTGTTTCGCCACCGCGGCGCCTACGATCTGCCACATGCTTCGCTCGCCGGGCACAGCTTCAAGGCGGCGCGCGAGGCGGTGGCGCAACCGGCGCCCTGGCTACTCGGCTTTTCCTTGTGCTCGTGGGCGATCCAGTACTTCGCCCTGGTCATCTGGTTGCCGACCTTCCTCAAGGAGCAGCGCGGCCTGGCACCGACCGCCGTCGGCCTGTTGACGGCGATGATCGTGATCGTCAATGCGCCGGGCACGGTGCTCGGCGGTTCGCTGATTCAGCGCCACGTCCGCCGCGGGTCGTTGATCATGGCGGCCAGTGCCGTCACCAGCCTGTTGAGCCTGGCCATCTACCTGGACGGCTTGCCCGATCTGGCGCGCTACGCCTGCTGTCTGCTGCTTTCGTTCATCGGCGGCCTGATTCCGGCCGCAGTGCTGTCGTCGTCGCTGGTGCTGGCCAAGAGCCCGCGCCAGATAGGCACCTTTCAAGGATTGTTTATGCAATGTGCCAACCTTGGCCAGTTCGTCGGCCCGCCGCTGATCGCCTCCCTGGTGGCGGCCAGCGGGCAGTGGCACGATACGCTGTGGGTCACCGGCAGCGCGGCCGTGACCGGCATCGCGCTCGGTTTGGCCGTCTATCGTTTCGAAGGCCGCCAGCTGGACGGCTAGGGACCGTGGGCACCGATTTCCTTTTTCAGGAAAGGAGCAACGAGGTCCATCGGCAGCGGAAAGACAATCGTGGTGTTCTTGTCGGCACCGATTACCGTCAGCGTTTCCAGATAGCGCAGGAGGATCGCCTGCGGCTCTTGCGCCAGTACCTTGGCGG
>PMIF01000008.1 GCA_003157035.1 Rhodocyclaceae bacterium | reverse complement strand
TCTCACCCCGGATAGCTACAATCTGACTGAGCGCAAACCCACACCAGACCTAGGTCTGGTGTGGGTTTTCTTTGCGCGTTTCGATTCGCAATGGGCCAGTCGATGTAGTGACCCTGCGCTATTTTCGGAAATTCGGAAGCGCCTACTTGCGATCCTCTTTGGCTTGAATATGTATGCAAATATGTATACTATTCCATTGTGAAATGCACCTGGGACGAAGGGAAGCGGCGAGCCACTCTGCGTCAGCGCGGCATTGATTTCGCCGACGCAGAGGTCGTCTTCGCCGGTCCGACAGTCGAATATGAAGACACTCGCCGCGACTATGGGGAGTGCCGAGTGATCTGTTTTGGCTTGCTGGCTGGCAGGTTGATGGCCGTGGGTTACGTGCAACGCGGCAGTGTTCGGCAGATTTTTTCGATGAGGAAGGCCAATGACCGCGAAATTGAACGCTATTCGAAGCAACTTGAGAAAGATTGACGGCCACGCTGTCTCCAAGAAGGAGTACGAAGAGATTCCCGAAATGACCGATGCCGATGTGCGTCGTGCCAGCCTGCGGGTGGGCGGCAAGCCCGCCACGCGTGAGGAGTTCGCGTGGGCGGTGGGTACTCGGACGGGTAAGCAGCGCGTCTCGATCATGCTCGATACGGCGGTAGTCGAGTTCTTCAAGGCGAAAGCGGGGGGCCGCGGCTACCAGACGCTCATCAATCAGGCCCTGCAGTTCGCTATGACAGGCGAAGAGATCGAAGTGATGCTTCGTCGTGTGATCCGCGAAGAAATGGCGCACGGCTAACCCGGTACCTCGCCGATCTCAGAACAGTAGCATCTGTGAAGCGGCGACCTTTCTTTCCTGAAAGAGGGGCATGCCGACGAGTAGACGCATTCCAGCGTACTGCTTTTCCGTCACCGTCATTGTTCGCACGGAGCCTTCCGGGGGTAAGTTCTCGGAGAGCCGTGCCAAGTGTTTTGTTTCGGCGTCCCGGCCGTTAACGATGCGGCCGTAGACCGACCACTGGATCATGTCGTAGCCATCATTGAGCAGAAAGCGACGGAATTGCACGTAGGCCCGTTTCTCGGCCTTGGTAACCATGGGTAGATCGAATAAGACGAGCAGTCTCATGTATCGTCTCGTCTCGATGCCCACTCAATGCTCCAGGGCGTGCAGTTGTAGGCCGACAAGGCGTGGCAAGTCCGGCTCGCGGGTAGCGCCTTCGTAGACGCGCACCAGACTTTCCACCGCATATTCGATTGCTGAAAGCACCGACATCCGGCCCTGGGGCATGGCGACATCCACATTGAGCAAGGCGACCAGCCCCGTCTTGTCGGCAGGGATCAAGTCACCTTCGGTGGCGGCGGGATGCCGAATGACATGCAGATCGACTAGCGGTCGGAAGGGTTCGATCACATCGTCCGCCAGATTGAAAGCATTCTGCTCGCTGTCGTGAAACAGGCCGACGGTCGGGTGCAGCCCATGGGCAACCAGCCCGCGGGCGATAGCGCCGCGCAGCACCGCGTAACCGTAGTCGAGTGCGGCATTGCTCCAGCACTCCTCGGCGCGATAGAACTTGGCGCCGAACAACTGAGCGAAATAGAAGGCCGCAGCCTGCGCCTCCATGTTTTCCGGATCGCCGGAACGCACGCGGCGCGCGTAGGACTCTAGTCGATCCGCACCCTTGCCTCCGGCAAGTTTCAGGCACTCGGCCTGATTCTCGATCTTTCGGCGAACGATGCTCGCCCAGGCTTGCTTGGCCGCCGGTTTGGCGATCGCCAGTTGCAGTCGCATCATGCGCGTAGTGCGCGAGTGTGGAAGGAAAGGCAGAAATACGCCGGCCGGCTGGTGGTTGTTGCCCGTGGCGTAAAGGCCAATGCCGTATTCGGCACAGGCGGAGAGCACCGGATGGGTGAGGGTGATTTCGCGGTGATTGAGGACGATAACCGCAATGTCCTCGAAGGGCACGAAGGCGGTTTCCTCCTGTTCGATGGCGAGGGAGAAATGTTCCCGCCGCAGCTTCGCAGGGCGGGAGATCATCACGCTACGCCAGACCATGACGGGTCTCCGGTGGGGCGGGATAGACGTTGCCGAGTGCATCGACGTGGAACTTGTCCATCGACTGCGCCATCTTCACACCTATGCTTCGTATCAGACCGTCTTTGCCGAAATTGGCGTTACGATCATGTCCCCAAAGATGGATGCAACCGGTTGAGCGGTCGCATCCTGCGTAATACCCGAAACGAATGCAGTCCCGCAACTTCACCTGAACTAGGTCGTTCGGGCAAAGAGCAAAGCGGAACTCGAAGTTGTCGTCAATTATCGTCCATTCATCTTCTTCCTTGGCTTGCACGATCGCGCGGTCGGGTAGTTCCTTCGCCACCGCGTGATACACATATACCGGCACTAGGTGGAACTTACCGTCCTTCTTGTGTCGGAAGACGTCGACCCGGAGCATGGTGTCGTTCTTGGCGATGCCGCCGCGCACGGGGATGCCCGAGAGCTTGTCGATCACCATCGTGACGGTGCGCACGATGGGGCCGGTTGGATTGCCATCGCGGTCCGGTTTGCGCAGCGGGTTGTTGGCCGGGAACGCCTTGTCTCCCTTGCCGGCGTGGGCTTCGAGACGGGCGCGGATTGCCGCATATAGCTTCTCGTTGCGGTGGGGATCGATCAGATTGCTGACATTCTTGAGCGTGAGGCTCGCCAACGGCACCTTCTGCGTCACGCCGCCTTGCTCCTTGAGACGTTCGGGCTGGCCGTAGATGGTGTCCTTATGCGCAGCGCCGCCGTTGCGCCGCTGCGGCGCGCGGGAGACGAAAACAGGCCGTAGCGCATCCAGATTCTCAGGCGAATAGGTACCGAGCGATTCCATCTTGGCATGCAATTCGTTCGGATCGTCGATGTTCAGTCGGGCCAACAGTTCGTCGCGGAAGCGCGGCCACGGGTCGGGGAAGTGCGCGTGAAGCTGCTGGTACATGGCGGGATCGGGTATCTCGCCCGTTTCCGGGTCGACGAAANNCGGTCGCTGTCGCCGCGCACCTTGGTGAGGCCCCAGCGCGCACGCAGAAATGCGGTCATCTGGCCGCTCAATACGACGCAACGCTTGGCTTCGCTGCCATCGGCGAGTTTCAGTGATTGCTCCACGTAGTTCTTGAAGAAGCGACAGACATAGCGGGTGTCGTTGAGGTTGCGTTCGCGGAACTCCTCAGCGGCCTTGCCCGCGAAGTCTTTGCGCAGCAGGCGACTTCGCTTGGCGAGCCGGTAGGCCTTGTTCGATTCGACGAAGGCGGTGAACTCCCGCCAGCGCTGGCTGGTGTTGGCCCCGTCCAGATATTCGTAAGGCGTGCGGTTACCCTTGTTGCGGTTTTCCTCGGTCAGCGCCAGCACTTTGTTGTTCTTGCTGTCGTCAAAGCTGCGCGAGTAGGGCAGGGCGTGATCGACTTCCGCATAGCCGATGTCGTTGAGCACACGATGCAGGTCGAGTGGCGCCAGCGAATAGGCGCACTTGCCCTGCTGCTCCCGGTAAAGCTGGAACTTCTCGAACTCGCGACTTCTAGCCGCCATCTTGAATTCTTCCATGAAGGCGGCTTTGTCCTTCTCGTTGCGGTCGCGGTATTCCTCCTGTGCTTTCTTGACCTTGTTCCGCTCGTCCATCGGGCGGGAAAGGTCACGCGCCATTTCGATGTGGACGGCGGACGGCGAGCCGTGGCGTCGAATCAGGGCGTTCATCACCTTGCGCGCCTGGTTGAGCGCGCGTAGTACGACCGGGTTGCGCGGTACGTCAAGGTCGTCGCGGAAAATCATGCGGCCTTCTTTGTCGCGGCCCGAGTAGAGCGGCGGCAGGTACTTGTCCTCGCCCGCGCCGACCTTCTGCAACTGGCTGTGGTGATAGCCAGCCGCCGCACAGGCTTCGTCGTAGCGCATGCCTCCTTCCATGTGTGGCACGATTTTGCGCAGCGCCTTGAGCGAGAGCGCGTGGAACTTGTCGAAGCTGACTTCGCTCAGGGCGTCGATCATCGGCTGACCGCCGGGCAAAGTCAGCCGTCGCAACTCGCCGATCACCTCGTCGCCGTCCTTGTAAACGCTCAATACGCGGGCAATCTCGTCGAGTAACGTCGGGTCGCCGCCGGTCGCAGCGCCGGCGATGCTCTCCCATTCGGTTTCCAATCCGTGTTCTTTCAACTTCTTGCGCAGTTCCTGCCATGCCGGCAGCCTGACGAGCCTTTCAGCCTTCGGGTCTTTGTCTTTGCTGGCGCGCAAGCCAGTGAATTCGAAACTCTCGGGCAGCAGGCCCTTCTTGACCAAGGCAGCATGCAGTTGCTTGTAGGTGAGATCGCTCGCCTGTTCGTAGGGCAGCGGCAGCGCGACCCGCCGCTCTTCGGCGTTGAGGGGACGAGCTTCGCCATCGACGACGATGCGCAGATTGTTGAGGCGGGTCAGCCAGACATGGCGCTCGGCGGTGAAGTTGGCCTTGGGGGCGCGGTACTCGCCTTTCCCATCGGGGCCGCCGGGTCTGCCGACGGAAGCTCTTTCAAAGGTGCATCGGCCAATTCGGTCAAGCATGGCTTCGCCAGAAAGCGCCGGTTTTTGCGCCCAGAGCAAGCCACTCTTCCGGTCAAGTATTTGGGCCTCAAGAACGGCCCCCGCGTGAGTGTTGCCGAATTCGCGTTGCTTCTGAAACAGCAGGGCCATCTCATCGGCGAGCAACACACGCGAAAGCGCCTTCCCATAGTCGCCTTGCTTGTTGCGCTGGGAATCGGGGAATTCGGCGAGCACCATTTCGGCCGCACTGCGGTAGCCTTTCTCCTCCATGCGCCGCTTGGTGTCGGACAGACCTTTCTTGACTCGGCCACCTTCGCCCTTGGCGTCGGATTCGGCCTTCTTCTCTTCGGCCCGGCTGATCCAGTGAAAGCCACGGTGCTTGCACAGGTGGTAGATGACACGCGCCCATTCGTCAGCGCTCAGTTTTCGGTTGAGCCCATCGGCTCGCAGGCGCCAGGGCGACGTGGGTGTTGGTTGTCTCAGAAGAGCCGTGTCGTCGATCAGTCCTTCGCGTTTCAGCAGTCGCGCCAGCTTGGTCAACCGCCACGCGCGCCTACGCAGGCGGCGGCGCATGAGTCGGGCCATACGTCGCACAAGGTTCAGCGACTCGCCTTCCTTGGCGGTTTCGGCTTTATCGAAGCAGCGCACGCCGAGATCGACGATGCGGTCTTCGCCAAGCACGCACCAGCCTACCGAGGCGATGCCAATATCGAAACCAAAGGTCAGTGGACCGTGGGTATTGCTTGTCATTCCTTCCTCCCGCATAATCGTCCCCGTTGTGGCTATCCGGGGTGAGAGCCGTTGCTACAATAAAGAATCGAAAGATTCTGTATCCAGCCCGGCGGGGCAACTCGCCGGGCTTCTCATTTGTGGCGTTGCAAGCGGCCGCCCGTTCAGCATATCATCGGCATAACGGATCACCCAAGGGGGATATGTGATGAGTATCGCCTGTTTGCAGCGCTGGTGTTGCAATGAGTCCACGACCCGATGCTTGGGTATCGGCAGGGCCGCGTGCGCCACCGGGCGGCGTTCGTGTTTCGACAGGACGCAGCCATGAACGTATTCACCATTCGAGACTTGCGACGCAACACCGGCGATCTGATACGAGAAGCCGAGGCGGGCAGGCTGTCCCTGGTTACCAGGTACGGCCGCCCGGTGTTTGTCGCTGTTCCCATCGATGCATCGCTCATGGAACTGCTCACCGCGCAGACACGTCTTTCGGAACAAGCATTACGTCAGTCGGAATGCTCCGCTGATCCAAGCGGAGCTCCGCTTATCCAGACCAGTGAATGATTCGTCGGCTTGTCGATACCTGTGTCGTGTTCAAGTGCAGATTGTTCGTTCAGCGCCGCGCCTGCGTGACGTTTCGCGCAGGGCCGGTGGAATGATGGGTTACGCGCCGACTTGACTGACAAGCGGAAACTGCTCAGGGTGCCGTATGGACTCAACTGCCAGATCAACGTCTAGCTCGGGCCAGTAGAGGTGATTGGGTGACGGCAGTTCAATACGAAGAATCTTCGCAACTGCTACGTCGCGGAACCACGGGAACTCGGAAAACGGTAGGAATAGCTCTTCATCACCCAGCAAGACCCAGAAGCCATACTGAGAAATGTTTGTTACTTCAACGGGAGAAGTGCTTGTGCCAAGCGCTGCGAATGTCATTTTCATGCTCCTGGACGAGACGAAGGGCTTCGTTGATTTCCCGCCGAGAAAGCCCAGTGTGTTGGGATAGTTCAATAGTCGGTTCAAGCCAGAGCTTCGCCTCGCCGTTCTGACCTTGAACGTGCACATGCATTCTCGGCTCCTCCCGCGAGAAGAAGTAGAACCGGAAGCCACCTTCACGAAAGATTGTCGGACTCATAAGCGAAATGATACGCGTAGAGGCTGACGGCGCCCAACTACAAGTAGACCGCCTGCGCGGGGATCATTCACAGACGTCGGCAACAGCAGTCCTTCGTCTTCTCCATACTTGGCCCGCTTGCGCCATGGTGGCACGACCATTGTCTGCGACGAGAATGTGATCGTCAATGTCTGAGGAGTCGTGCGAGTCTGTCGTGCAAGTGCCTGCGGGGATGAGCCGTGCACCCGCTTGATGAGCGATCCCTTCGGGAAGTGTTCCCCGCGCCTGCGGGGATGAACCGCTGCATAAGGTGTCCGGAATCAATCGGAAATAGTGTTCCCCGCGACCTGCGGGGATGAACCGCGGTATTCGCGCGGTTGAAGTTGTTCGAGGTCAAGAAAAAGCCGGCTTTCGCCGGCCTTTTAGTTGGAGAGTTCTAATCGTCGCTCGATGCGCTCTATTCGTTCCTTGAGCTTGTCTACGGCGTGGCGGTCGCTAATGATTTCTGTGTAGTTGACCGATTCGTCGCGGCCGATTCGAGCGATTCCGGATTCGATGCTGGAGAGCCGTGTCATGATTTCCGCGTCTCGTTCTCTAGTGGCTGTTTGTTCTGCTTGGATTTTCTTGACGTGTTCAAGGATGATGTTTTCGATTTCGGCCATGGTGACTCCTAGGCGGCGCGTTGCTGAAGTTGAAATCAGGTGAGTAATGGTAGTTCGATTTGTATCCGGGCGCAAAAGGCTTTCACTCTTGGGGGTCGAATTCGGCTTCAGGATGCAGCGAGTAGTTCATTGAAACTCGGCCTTCAAGCGTGCAAGTGCTTCAGGGCCGGGAATGAGTGACACCGTACCACTCTCCATTTCAGCGTGGCGTCGCTCAACCTCTGCGGCCCAGGCTGCTTCGACATCGGGCTCACTATTCAGGCTTACGATCAATTTCTCCACGAGACGGGCGCGATCGGTGATGGATAGATTTAGTGCTTCGGCTTCCAATGCTTCGACGGCGAATGACATGATCTTCTCCAGCGGGCCAACTCGGGAGGTACAGATTGCCACAAGGCCGAGCGACATGGCAACTTGGTCCAGGAACGAGCGGTATATGTGGGGGTTGGTCTGCGCCCTGGTGGTACGACCATTGCTAGCGATGAGCATGTGATCGTCAACGTCTGAGGAGTCTGTCGTGCAAGTTCAATCCGCGAGCGCCTATTCGGCCTGGCCTCTCTTGAATGTCGCGGCGTCGCAACGGCAACAGTCCACCATTGCCGCTTCGGCGAAATCAACCCTCGGGGCGGCAACTATTACCGACAGGGCAACGATTTCCCAGGCTGCCCGGGATCGTCTTGCCGCCCACGCCAACTCGGCCGTGCCATCGCCAAGCGGCACTACGGCCGTCTTTGAAACCGATCAAGGTTCGCTGACCTTGAACATCGACGACTACTTCACGCCCGCCAAGCAAACGAGCGGGACCGCGTTTTCGCTGCCGCCGCTGTTGTTGCCGAACCAACAGAACATCGATGCTCTCCGGGGCCATATCTCGTCGGCATTCCCGCAATTTCTGGCGCAGAACCATATCCCGTTCCCGCCTTCGAGCATAACTTACGATAGCGAGGGAAAAATTCAGCTGCCGGGGGATTACCCATACGCAGCGCAATTCAAGCAAGCGTTGGCGAACAACCCGACGATGGCGCGGGAGCTCAGTACGGTGAACGCGCTTACCTCGGATCTGGTCGAGATGAGGAAGAGCATTCCGTTCCAGCAGGAATATGCGGCCGCTGGCACGCAGGCCGAAGCTGATGCCGTGCTGGCGAAGTACCGCTACCTGTTTGCCGACAATCGCCACTACGCCACGATTGCCTTGCAGTTCTCCGCCGATGGCAGCCTCAGCCTGACCGCCGACGGCGAGCCGGTGTCCTAGCGCGGCAAGGCCTTCACTTGGCCATNNTCCGGCAGGCGCAAGGCCAGTTTGCCGTTACGGGCGAGGTCCAGCATGCCGGCGAGCTTGGCGGGCTGGTAGCCCATGCGCCGGGCGACATCTTCGGCGAGCGTAATTTCTTCCGCGCTGAGCCTGCCGTCGCAGGCGATCATCACCAGCACGTTGTTGAATACCAGGTCGCGGGCGGCGAAGAGCGGATCGAGTTGGTCGGCATCAACTTGCGTGGTCAGTGTCGGCGCTCGCTCTTCGGCATGGGTGCGGTACTCTTCTGTCGACATCAGGCGGCTGACGATCCATTCGTGGCGCGTACTGTTGAGCGTGCTGCCACAGTAGGCGCATTTCGTGTCGAGGGTGTCGCCGACCGGCGCGCCGCAAGCGGGGCAGGCGTGGGCGTAGAGCGAGCCCTTGGCGCTGCCGGTGCCGGCGTCGCGCGACATCACCATCATCTCGCTGCACACATAGAGACCCTGATCGATCAGCCGCAGTTGATCGCCGTCGCTGGCCACGCGCTGGGCAGTGCGTTTGATGGCCACGACCATGTTGTCGCAGTTGTCTTCCCGGTAGTAATCGATCAGCGTGACGCTGTTGAGGTAGAGCCGGTTGAAGACGAACGGCGCCTGGGTGCCGAAGTCGCGATTGAGGTTTTCGAACTCATTGTCGCTGACGAAGCGGCGCATTTGCTCAGGTCGATGCATGACCTGGGCGGCGAGAATCTGCATGTAGGCGTTGGCCGCCTTGTCTTCAAGCAACTGCACGGAGAAGTCGCCGTCGGCGGCAAAGGCGCTGCGGATGCGCTCCGTCAGCCGGCCGTCCTTGGCCAGGTGAGCGTTCTGGTTGGCATAGTCGTCGGCCTGGGTGATTTCGGCCAGCACCCAGTCGTATTCGCCCAGCGTGCTGACGGCACCACAACTCGGACAGCGCGCCACCTCGCCCATGTCGTCGGGCAAGGCAGTGCCACAGGAGGGGCACTGGTTGCTGTGGTAGATGTCATGGTCGCCGGCGCCGGCCTTGCGCATGAAACTCCAGTATTCGAGCATTTCCACTTGGCCGTGGCGGTCGAGTTGCGGCAAGCGGCTGGAAACGAAATCGTCGCTGGCAGTGAACTGTATGCCGAGATGGACGATGTCGAAGGCGCCATCCTGCTCCCAGTCATCGATGTAGCACTTGCGGATCAGGACATTGCCGACGACGTTGGTCTGGCCGAGCAGCCGCATCATGGCGAACTGGGTGTTGAAGCGCTGCCAGACGCCATCGGAGATCCAGCGCCGCACCGGCGCCATGTTCTGCGCTGTCCAGGCCTGCTGTATCGCCAGGAAAGCCGTGTTGGCCTTGGCCAGGAGCGTTGCCGGGTCAAAGCCCGGATTGCGGCGCATGAACTCCGCCGGCAGCGTGAAGTTCCTTGGCGGCGCCGTCAGCGCCGGAATGCCGTTGAGTGCCGAACGGGCTTGCACGTTGCGCGTGCCGCGCCAGATCAGCGCGGCGACGATGCCGATGACGATGATATTGAAGGGGAAGGGTAGATCGAAGAGGATCCAGAAGAGCAACTGGANNGCGACCGCCCAGGCGGTGTTCGCCGCGAGAAGTGCCCATGCCGCGGCTAGGGCATGGGCAATCGAGGAGGCTCGCAGGCGCCGGTGGTGGTGACAGATCTGTGCGTGCATCGATCGGGCGCCATTCATTCCGAGCTATTTGGTGGCGTTTTTGGCCAACTGTTCGACCAGGCGCTCTAGTTCCTCTACGCGCTTGGTCAGGGCGCCCAGCTTGGCCGTGGTAGCGCCGACGTTGAAGAAGGTCTCGTCAGCCACGGGTGCATTGAGGCGGGCGGCGTAGCCGAGCCAGGACGAGTCGTAGACCTTGACGTTCTTGAAGCCGAGTTGTTCGAGTATGGCCGCGTCTTCCGAAGCGCGGACACCGCTTTGGCAATAGACGACGGTTTCCTTGCTCGGGTCGAGCTTGGCGTAGAGCGCCTTCAAGTCCTCGGTGGCCTTCAGCGTCATGCCGCTGTTATCCGGCACCGCCTTCTTGGCCAGCTTGGCTGCCGTCTCGGGGTCTTTCCAGTTTTGTTCGAAGGGAACGTTTACGGCGCCGGGGATGTGGCCGCCGCGGATCGCCCGCACGTCCTGGCCGGAGTATTCGGCCGGTGAGCGCGCATCGACGATCTGCACGCCCTTGCCGACCAGGGCGACGACTTCGTCGGTGGTCGGCGACAGCGCCGCCACCGGCGTCAGCTTGAGCGTCACCGGTTGCCGTGTCGCATCAGTCGTTTCCAGGGCGTTGCCGGCGGCGGTCCAGCCATCGACGCCGTCGTGAAAGACGGCCACGTTCTTGCCGCCGAAATAGCGCAGGGTAAAACGGCCGAAATAGGCGTAGGGCGAGCCGCGGTCACCGTACACGATCACTTCCTGCGCCGGATCGATGCCGGCGGCGCCAAGGATTTTCTCGATCTTGTCGGTTTCGATGAAGTCTTCCTTGGTCATCTCGCGTAGGGCAGCGCCGGCATCGCCAATGCTGACGGCGCCGGGAATGTGGCCTTTCTTGTATTGCGGCGTCGCCCGCACGTCCCAGACGATGGCGCCGCGTGCAGCGGCGGCCTTGACATAGGCGGCGTCGACGATGGGGGCGGCGGCGGCGAGTGAGGACAAGCCCAGCAACAGGCAGCCAAGAATTACTCGAACAGGTGTCATTTCATTCTCCAGGTTTGCGGGCTAGAACCCGCTTGAGTTGCCTCCGCGGCCGTGATTCTGCCACATGAATGCCAGCGGTCGTAGGTGTAGCATTCGCGGCCTGATGAATATCAACGATATCCAGCGCAGACTGCGTTCCCTTGGCGCCGGACCACGGCACGAAGAGACGGTATTGCGCGCCTGGCTGCGGGGGCAGGCGATCGCTGCGGATGCCCTGCCGCAAATGCACCGGCCGCCGGCAGCGGTGTGTGCCGACTTGCCGGCCTTGGCAACGCACCTGGCCGGCCTGGCGACGGTTCATTCGGAGCATGCCGGCGAGGATGGCTCGGTGCGTCTGCTGCTTGACCTTGCTGACGGGCAGACAATCGAGAGCGTTCTACTGCCGCGCGATGGCGTTTGCGTCTCGACCCAAGTCGGTTGCGCGGTGGGCTGCNNTTCATGGGCATGGGCGAGCCGGCGCACAATCTCGCTGCCGTGATGTCGGCCATCGACTTGCTGGCCACGATTGGCGGCATCGGTCAGAAGAACCTGGTCTTCTCGACGGTCGGCGATCGGCGGGTATTCGAGCGCCTGCCGCTAGGGCCGGTGCGGCCTGCCCTGGCCCTGTCGCTGCATTCGAGCGACGCCGCGCTGCGGGCGAAATTGCTGCCGCGGGCGCCGGCCATCGAGCCGGCGGAACTGGTCGAACTGGGCGAGCGCTATGCGCGGGCGACGCACTATCCGATTCAGTATCAATGGACGGTGCTCGAAGGCGTGAACGACACCGATGCCGAACTCGACGGCATCGTCCGCCTGCTGGCCGGCAAGTACGCGGTGATGAATCTGATTCCCTACAACGCCATCGAAGGCTTGCCGTTCTCGCGGCCCGCTGCCGCGCGGGCCGAGGCGATGTCCTACTACCTTTACCAGCGCGGCATACTCACCAAGCTGCGTCAGTCCGCCGGCCAGGACATCGATGGCGGCTGCGGCCAGCTGCGGGCCCGCGCTGCGCGCAGGAAACGCTCAGTGGTGCGCGCCGGCGACGAGTGACGGCGAAATCTTGCCGATCTTGATCAGCCACTCGTGCGGGCCGGTCTTGTGCACCGAACTGCCGGTACTGTCGACCGCGACCGTGACCGGCATGTCCTTCACCTCGAACTCGTAGATCGCTTCCATGCCCAGGTCTGCGAAGGCGACGACGCGCGACGCCTTGATCGCCTTGGCCACCAGGTAGGCGGCGCCGCCGACGGCCATCAGGTAAGCCGATTTGTTGTCACGGATCGCCTCGATGGCGGCGGGGCCGCGCTCGGCCTTGCCGACCATGGCGATGAGGCCGGTCTGCTCGAGCATCATGCGGGTGAACTTGTCCNNACGCGGTTGGTGAAGTCGACCGGCAGCTTTTCGCCGCGGCCGAGCATGTCGGCGATGCGCTTGTGGGCAGCGTCGCGGCCGGTGAGCATCTTGCCGTTCAAGAGCAACGTTTGTCCCGGCTGCCAGGCGGCGACTTCAGCCGGCGTCAACGTATCCAGATTGACGCGCGTCGAAGTCTCGGTGTCGGCTTGCCAGGTCACTTTCGGCCACTGGTCGAGGTCGGGCGGCTCCAGCCTGGCCGGGCCTGTGCCGTCGAGTTCGAAATGGATATGGCGGGTGGCGGCGCAGTTGGGGATCATCGCCACCGGCAGGTTGGCGGCGTGGGTCGGATAGTCGAGCACCTTGACATCGAGCACCGTGGTCAGGCCGCCCAGGCCCTGGGCGCCGATGCCCAGCGCATTGACCTTCTCGTAGAGTTCCAGGCGCAGTTCCTCGGCGCGCACGAGCTTGTCGCCGCGAGCCGCCTTTTCCTTCAGTTCCTGGATATCCACCGGCGCCATGATGGACTCCTTGGCCAGTAGCATGGCCTTCTCGGGCGTGCCGCCGATGCCGATACCGAGGATGCCCGGCGGGCACCAGCCGGCGCCCATCTGCGGGACGGTCTTCAGCACCCATTCGACCAGGTCGTCGGACGGGTTGAGCATGGCGAACTTGGTTTTGGCCTCGCTGCCGCCACCTTTGGCGGCGCAAATGACTTCGACATGGTCGCCGGGGACGATCTCATAATGCACCACCGCCGGTGTGTTGTCCTTGGTGTTCCTGCGCGCACCGGCCGGATCGGCCAGCACCGAGGCGCGCAGCTTGTTGTCCGGGTTCAGGTAGGCGCGGCGGACGCCTTCGTTCACCATCTCCTGCAGGCTCAGCGTGGCATCCCATTGGACGTTCATGCCCACCTTGAGGAAGACCAGCGCGATGCCGGTGTCCTGGCAAATGGGTCGTTTGCCCTCGGCGCACATGCGCGAGTTGGTGAGGATCTGGGCGATGGCATCCTTGGCCGCGGGGCTCTCCTCGCGCTCATAGGCGGCGCCCAGGGCCTTGATGTAGTCGAGTGGATGGTAGTAGCTGATGTACTGGAAGGCGTCGGCGACGGAGGCGATCAGGTCTTCCTGCTTGATGGTGGTCATGGGCATGTCCTCGGGCAACGGAAAATTCTAGCATCGCGCAGGTTTGCGCCCGGATTGCTGCATTGCGATAATATTCGTCTGCTTCCACGCCCGCCCAGTAAGAGCCTCGTAAGGCTCTTCGACTCTAATGACTGGCGATTGCCATGCCAGTACCGGCCTCGGCCGGACAACAAGCCGCTAGCAGCATCAAAAAAGGAGAGGATGAAATGTCCGCAATTGAATCGGTATCCCACGAAACCCGCGTCTTTCCCCCGTCCGCGGAAACTGTCGCCAAAGCCACCATCTCCGGCATGGCCGCTTATCAGGCGCTGTGCCAGGAGGCCGAGCAGGACTATGCCGGCTTCTGGGCGCGGCTGGCCAAGGAACACGTGGTCTGGAAGCAGCCGTTCACGACCACGCTCGACGAGTCGGAGGCGCCATTTTACAAGTGGTTTGCCGATGGCACGCTGAATGTCTCCTACAACTGTCTGGACAAGAACGTCGAGGCGGGCCTGGGCGACAAGGTTGCCATCATCTTCGAAGCCGACGATGGAACGGTGACCAAGGTCACGTACAAGGAACTGCTGGTCAGGACCAGCAAGTTCGCCAACGCCCTGCGCGCCAAAGGCATCAAGAAGGGCGACCGCGTCCTCATCTATGTCGCCATGTCGGTCGAAGGCGTGATTGCCATGCAGGCCTGCGCCCGCATCGGTGCCATCCACTCGGTGGTGTTCGGCGGCTTCTCCGCCAAGTCGCTCGAGGAGCGCATCCTCGATGCCGGCGCCGTTGCCGTGATTACCATG
>PMIF01000260.1 GCA_003157035.1 Rhodocyclaceae bacterium | reverse complement strand
CTGAAAGTCCAGGCCACGATCCAGGGCGATGCTGTGCGCGTCACCGGCGCCAAGCGCGACTTGCTGCAAGAAGCCATCGCGCTGGTGAAGAAGTCGATCACCGAATATCCGCTGGTCTACGGCAACTTCCGCGACTAGGGCTGTAGTCCCGCCAGCCAGTGTGTGTACAGCCGATTAGCGGCGATGCGCATGGCGTCGATGCGCTCATCCATGCGCTGGTACATCTGCTCCGGCGTTTGTACCGAAGCTGAGGCGATTGCACTCTCTTCGGCCCACTGTCGGTTCCAGAGGCGGATCATCGCCTCGGTCATTTCGACGTGACATTGCAGGCCGAGGTGTGGGCCAAGGACGAAGCCCTGATTGGCACAGTGGACACTTTCGAGGATGCGCGTCGCGCCGGGCGGCAGCGTAAATGTTTCGCCATGCCAGTGAAAGGCCTCGAAGCCGGCGATGTCACCCAGCCACTCGGGCACGGCGCCAGTTGCCGTGACTTCGCCCCAGCCGATCTCCTTGACCGGATTCCTGCTGATCGTGCCGCCCAGGGCCTTGGCCATCAGCTGACCGCCCAGGCAATGGCCGATCACCGGCTGACCGCCGGCGACCGCAAGGCGAATCAGGTTCGAGACGGGCGGAATCCACGGCAGTGGGTCATTGACGCTCATCGGTCCGCCCATGAAGCACAAGCCAGAATAACCGCCGGTGCGCGCCGGCACCGCGTCACCCTGGTCAATGCAGATCAACTGGTGCGGGATCGAGTGGCTATCGAGGAATGTGGCAAAATAGCCCGGACCTTCTCCAGGACTGTGGCGAAAGATGGCGACCGGTTTCATTTTAGCGGCTAGCGGCAGGCGTCGATGCGTGCATTCTATCCTGATGTCTTTGGTCGTCCTGGCTGCGGCCGTCGCTGGCGCCACCGAGGTGTCGCTGGTCGGTTTGTACTCAGGTAAGGCGCTGGTGGTCATTGACGGCGGCAAACCGCGGTCGGTGACGCCGGGAGTGTTGAACAACGGAGTCAAGCTGCTCAGCCTGGAAGACAATGCCGCGGTCTTCGAGATCGACGGTCGGCGGCAGCGTTTGGTGATTGGCCAGAATGCGGTTTCCACCGGCGGCGTCGGTGGTAACGATACCATCAGCCTGACCGCGGACCCGGCAGGGCATTTCTTTACCGTCGGCACGATCAATGGTGTGCCGGTCAGATTGCTCGTCGATACTGGCGCCACATTCATTTCCATGGGTATGGCCGACGCCATTCGCGCCAACGTGGATTACCAGAAGGGTCAGACGGGAGCAATGATGACCGCCAACGGCTCGGTGCGCGTTTGGCGAGTAAAGCTCAACTCCGTTCGCGTCGGCGACGTGCTGCTGAATCAGGTGGATGCGGTCGTTCACGAGAGCAACCTTCCCGTTGTCCTGCTCGGCATGAGCTTTCTCAATCGCATGGAAATGAAGCGCGACGGTCAAACCATGACCCTGAAGAAGCGGTATTGATGGAATTCAGCATCGCGCTGCTGCGGCAGCGGTTCGCCACAGCCTCGCCAAGGCTGCCCTTCCAGGAAGAACCATTGCCGGTAGCGCTGATTCCGGCTGCGGTGCTTATTCCGATCGTCGTCCGCGATTCCGGCCTGACGGTGATCATGACCAAGCGGACGGCGCATTTGCGCGACCATCCAGGACAGGTCAGCTTTCCCGGCGGACGTTGCGAGCCGGTCGATGACTCGCCGATTGCGACCGCGTTGCGCGAGGCAGGCGAGGAAATCGGCCTTGACCCGCGGCAGGTCGAGCCACTTGGCACTTTGGGCGAATACCGTACCGGCACCGGCTTTGCGGTGACGCCGGTGGTGGCTTTGGTGATGCCGCCATTGAACCTGCGGCTGGACGATTTCGAAGTGGACGATGTGTTCGAGCCACCGCTGGATTTTCTTCTCGACGCGGCAAGTTTTCGCCGTGAGCAGATCGAAGTGCGCGGCTGCATGCGCGACTACTGGGCTGTTCCCTGGCAGCAATACTATATTTGGGGCGCTACGGCCGGGATGTTGGTCGAGCTGCGTAATTTCCTGTTGGAATCGATGTGATATCTTTGCTGCGGTGCAATCGCCGATCGTCATGACTCTTCTCGCCATTGTTGCTGTACTCCTGTTCGAACAGGCAAAGCCGTTGCCGGTTGTGCGCGTGGACGCGTGGCTCGACGCCTGGGCCGCCTACCTCGAGGCGCGGCTGAACGCTGGCCAGTGGCGACATGGCGCCGCTGCCTGGACGATCGGCGTGGCGGCGCCAGCGGCGCTGGTACTGCTGCTGTTTGTCCTCCTGACGTGGCTCAACTGGTTTGCCGCAGCGCTATTCAGCATTGTGGTTCTCTACTTGACTACCGGCTTCCGTCAATTCAGTCACTATTACACAGACATAAATATGGCCCTCAGGATGGGGGAGCTCGACCGGGCGCGGCGGCTGATCTCGGCATGGCGGGGACTGCCGGCGGACGCCCTGAGTTCGGAGGAGGTGGCGCGACTGGCGATCGAGGAGGCTCTCACCGCTTCGCACCGGCATGTATTCGCGCCACTGTTCTGGTTCGTCGTGCTCGGACCGGCCGGGGCGCTGCTCTACCGGTTGACGCGGCATTTCTGTTTCCGCTGGGCGTTTCGCGACCCGAAGGACTACGGTCGCTTTGGTGACTTCTCGCAACGGGCATTTGCCGTCGTCGATTGGCTGCCACTGCGCTTGACCGCGGCGGCGTTTGCCGTCGTCGGCGATTTCGAGGATGCGGTGTATTGCTGGCGGACGCAGGCCGAGCGCTGGCCGGATATCGAGACCGGAATACTGCTGGCCAGTGGTGCCGGTGCTCTTGGCGTTCGCCTCGGTATGCCGGTGCGGACGAGCGTCGATTTGGGCGACCGCCCTGAAATGGGGATTGGCGATGATGCCGGTCCGGATCTGATGCAGAGCGCCGTGGGCCTGGTCTGGCGGACCCTGGTCATGGCACTGCTATTGTTGGCCTTGCTGGGTATTGCCAGCTGGGTCGGAAAGTGATTTCCCAACAAGGAGTGGAAGAGATGTCTGACAAGAGAGAAGTTGTAGTTCTAAGCGCAGTGCGCAGTGCCGTCGGCACGTTCAATGGAGCATTGAAGGACATCGAGCCGGCCGAACTCGGTGGCCTAGTGGTAAAAGAGGCGATCGCCCGCGCCGGCGTCGACCCGAAGCAAGTGACCTTTGCTACGGTCGGCAACTGCATTCCGACCGAGTCGCGCTATCCCTACGTCGCCCGCGTCGCGACCATCCAGGGCGGCATGAGCATGGATTCTGTGGCATTCGCCGTGAACCGGCTGTGCGGTTCAGCTCAGCAGGCGATCGTTAGTTCGGCGCAGGCGATCATGCTCGGCGATGCCGACTTCGCCCTCGGTGGCGGTGTCGAGGTGATGTCGCGTGGTGCCTATATGCTGCCGGCATTGCGTGCTGGCGCCCGTATGGGTGATACCAAGGCCATCGACGCCATGGTATCGGTGCTGACCGACCCCTTCGGCGTCGGCCACATGGGCATTACGGCAGAGAATCTGGCGGTCAAGCATGGCATCAGCCGGCAGGAGCAGGATGAGTTCGCGCTGGAATCGCAGAAGCGTGCCGCAGCGGCGATTGCGGCGGGCCACTTCAAGGGCCAGATCGTGCCGATCACCTTTCAGACCCGGAAGGGTGATGTGGTGTTCGACACCGACGAGCATCCGCGCGCGACCACCATGGAAGCGCTGGCGAAGATGAAACCGGCGTTCAAGAAGGACGGTACCGTCACGGCCGGCAACGCATCCGGCATCAACGACGCCGCCGCTTTCCTGGTTCTGGCCGACGCCGCCAAGGCCGTTGCCGGCGGCCACAAGCCGATCGCGCGCCTGGTGGCTTATGCCATCGCCGGTGTGCCCAACGACGTGATGGGCGAAGGGCCGATTCCGTCGACCAAGGTCGCGCTGCAGAAGGCCGGCCTGTCGCTGGACAAAATGGACGTGATCGAAGCGAACGAAGCCTTTGCCGCCCAGTCGATCACCGTCGCTCGCGGCCTTGGACTCGATCCGGCAAAGACCAATCCCAACGGTGGCGCCATCGCGCTTGGCCACCCGGTGGGAGCCACCGGTGGCGTGATCGTCACCAAACTGCTGCACGAACTCATTCGTACCAATGGCCGCTACGGCCTTGCCACCATGTGCATCGGTGGCGGCCAGGGCATCAGCACGATCTGGGAACGTCTGTAGCCTAAGGTTTTCTCATCGGGACGAGGGGCCGGCGAGACCGGCCCCTTTTTCTTGCTGACGAATGATGGTGCGGAAATGGTCGTAACGGTCGCGATCGATGACGCCCGCGGCAAGTAGATCCTTTACCGCGCAGTCGGGCTCCGCGTCGTGGCGGCAGTCATGAAAGCGGCACTGGCCAAGGGTTGGCCGGAATTCGATGAAGGCGTGCTCGATCTCGCCGAAAGTCAGGTGCGCCAGGCCGAATTCCTGTAGTCCGGGACTGTCGATGATGGTCGAATCGACATCGATGCCGTAGAGCGTTGCATGCGTTGTCGTGTGCTTGCCTGAATCGAGGGCGGTGGAAATCTCCCGGGTGGCGGCGCCCGCACCCGGAACGAGGGTGTTGATCAATGTCGACTTGCCCATTCCCGATTGGCCGACCAGAACGCTGCACTGGCCGTGGAGCATGGGGCGCAACTGGTTGACGTCTTGCTTGGCGGCCATTTCGATCACACGGTAACCGAGTGTGGCAAACGCTTCGAGTTGCCGGCGGCCGGTGGCTAGATTGGCGGTCAGATCGTTCTTGTTGAGGACGATCAATGCTCGCATATGCTGGTTTTCGGCGGCGGCCAAGGCGCGCGAAACCAGTTCCGCACTGAAGGCGGGTTCGCTGGCGACCACGATCACGATCTGGCTGGCATTGGCGGCGATCAGCTTCTGTTTCCATTGGTCGCTGCGAAACAGGCAGGAACTGCGCGGGATCAGTTCGACGATGCGCGCCTGATCCGCCGCCGCGCTGCGAATGCGGACGCGATCGCCGCAGGCAAAGGTACTGGTCTTGCCAAATGGTAACGCCTGACAGCGGTCGCCGTGGCTATCCTCGACCTCGTAGTGCCGCCCGTGGGCGGCGACGATGGTGGCCTCGCGGATCAAGTGGCGCGGTCCCGCAGATGGGCGATGCGCAAGCTGGCGGGGGGGTGCGAGTCGTAGAACAGGGAATGCAGGGGATCGGGGGTCAAGGTGGCAGCATTGTCGCGGTAGAGCTTGACCAGGGCCGATACCAGGTCGTCGGCAGCGGCATGCGCTGCCGCATAGGCGTCGGCAGCGTACTCGTTGCGCCGCGAAAAGGCGGTTGCCAGCGGTGTCAGCGGAAAGAGAAATACCGGCAGCACCTGGGCGAAAAGAATCAATGCCATCGCCGTGCCCGGCGTCGACACACCGAGGGCGAGGAAGAAGCCAGGCGCCTCGATCAGCCTGCCCAGCAGCCAAAGCAAGCCGAAGCTGAATGCGGCAATCAGCGCCAGGGACTGCCACAAATGGTGGCGACGGAAGTGCCCGAGTTCGTGCGCCAGCACGGCCTCGATTTCCGCTGCCGTCAGTTTGTCGATCAGGGTATCGAAGAAAACGATGCGCTTCGCTTTGCCAAACCCGGAGAAGTAGGCATTGCCGCGCGCCGAGCGCTTCGAGCCGTCCATGACGAACAAGCCGGAAGCGGCGAAGCCGCAGCGTGCCAGAAGACTGGCGATCCGCTCTTTCAGGGGCCCTTCGGCCAGGGGGGTGAATTTGTTGAACAGCGGCGCGATCAGGGTCGGGTAGAGCAACAATGCCAGCAGATTGAATGTCAACCAGAGCAGCCAGACATAGATCCACCAGTTTGCGCCCATGACCGCCATCAGCCAGAGTACCGCCAACAGCAGGGGCGCGCCGATGACGATGCTCAGCAGCATTTGCTTGACGATGTCGGCAACGAATAGCGTCGGCGTCATCTTGTTGAAGCCGAATCTGGCTTCGATGACGAAGGTCTGGTATGTCCGCAGCGGCAGGTCGATCAGCAGGCCGAGCAGGCCGACGCTGGCGAACAAGGCCAGACCGTAGGAATAGCCCGCACCATCAAAGGTGGTCAGCCAGAAATCCGCCAGCCGCTGGAGCAAGCCACCCAGGGTCAGGACAAGCAGAAAGACTACTTCGACAGCCAATGACGCCCGCGAGAAGCGGATCTTGGCCAGCGTGTAGTCGGCGGCCTTCTGGTGCTGATCAAGCGCGATGCCGGCAGTGAATGCCGCCGGTACCTTGCTGCGATGCGCCAGGACGTAGCGGGACTGGCGCATGGCGAGCCACAAGCGCAGGCAGACACTGACCGCGATGGCGGCGAGGAAGACGACAATGGTCATTGGCAAGGAAGGCGAAAACGGGCAAGGAAAGGAAAATTATGGCATACAGCGGGCACTCGCCAAGCGGGCAGTCGCCTCGCCATCGGCTGGGCCGATGAACTGGCGGACAAATCCAGGTTTTAGCTGGGCTGCGATGGCGACGGCAAGCATGCCCAAGCGCATTAAACTGGTCATGCTGGCGCCGATTCGTTGCAACGCGGCGTGCAGCGTGTATGTTGTGCGCTGAAACAAGCAATGCCAACCAGCGGTGACCGCCATGACCCCCAATAACGACGCCATCACTGCGCGGAAACCCCGCATCCCTCGCGCCATCTGGGCGCTGGGCTTCGTCAGCCTGCTGATGGATGTTTCGTCGGAGCTCATCCACAGTCTGCTGCCGGTGTTCATGTTCACCGCGCTCGGCATCTCGGCCTTGACCATTGGTCTCATCGAGGGCGCGGCCGAGGCGACGGCGCTGATCGTCAAGGTCTTCTCCGGTGCGTTGTCCGACTGGTGGGGCAGGCGCAAGCCGCTCGCCTTGCTTGGCTATGGTCTCGGCGCCGCGTCGAAACCGCTTTTCGCCATCGCTGGCGGTGCTGGGCTGGTGGTCGCCGCGCGCTTGATCGACCGCGTCGGCAAGGGCATTCGCGGTGCGCCGCGTGATGCGTTGGTAGCCGATATTGCTCCAGCCGAAATACGCGGTGCGGCCTTCGGCTTACGGCAGTCGCTCGATACCGTTGGCGCCTTCCTCGGCCCGCTGCTGGCGATGGGCTTGATGCTGCTGTGGGCCGACGATTTCCGCGCCGTATTCTGGGTGGCGGCTATTCCGGGCTTGCTTGCCGTCGCGCTGCTCTTTTTCGGCGTGCAGGAGCCCGAGGGTCGTCTGGGTGGCAAGCGCGTCAATCCGATCCGCCGCGAGGCCCTACGCCGCCTGCCCCGCGAGTATTGGTGGGTTGTCACAATCGGTGCGATGTTCACTCTGGCGCGTTTCTCCGAAGCATTTCTCATCCTGCGGGTGCAATCTGGGGGCTTGCCGCTCGCCTTCGTGCCCCTGGTGCTGATCGTGATGAACGTCGTCTATGCGTTGGCCGCCTATCCCTTCGGCAAGCTGGCCGATTCCATGAGCCATACCACGCTGCTGGCCTGGGGACTGGTGATTCTGATCCTGGCCGACACGGCACTGGCCTGGGATGGCCACTGGAGCGTGGTTTGGGCAGGCATCGTGCTCTGGGGCCTGCATCTGGCAATGACCCAGGGTCTGCTGGCGGCGATGATCGCCGATACCGCGCCGGCGGATCTGCGCGGCACCGCCTACGGCTTCTTCAATCTCGCCAGTGGCGTCGCGATGTTGATCGCCAGCGCATTGGCGGGGATGTTGTGGGATGGTTGGGGCGCGCCCTCCACGTTCATGGCCGGAGCGGCTTTCAGTACTCTGGCGTTGCTGGCCGTGGCACTGCGTAGCGCCTGGCGCCAGCGGCCATAGGTGTGCCGGCGATGCTGCGCCGATTCGCCAACCCCTACTTGCTGCTGACGCTGACCGCACTGTTCTGGTCCAGCAACATGGTCATCGGCCGGGCCATTCGTGCCGATGTGCCACCGCTGACGCTGGCGTTCTGGCGCTGGGTGGTCGCAGCGTTGTTCATCGTCCCGCTTGGCCTGCCGCACTTGAAGCAGCAGTGGCCGCAGTTGAAGCAGGCCTGGCGGTCGTTGCTGGTCCTCGGCGTGCTCGGCATCGGCGGCTACAACACCTTCGCCTATCTGGGTTTGCAGCACACCACCGCGACCAACGCGGCCTTGCTCAACTCCTTCATTCCGATTGCCACGATTGCCATCTCCTGGGCGTTCCTCGGCAAGCACCTGCGGCGCATCGAGGTCATTGGCGTGATGGTGTCCCTCTGCGGTGCACTGACCATCGTCGGCCGCGGCGACCTGGCAGTCCTCTTGACTTTCAACCTCAATGTTGGCGACCTGTGGATGCTGGTCGCCGTCGTCGACTGGGCCCTCTACACTGTTGCCCTGGCCTGGCGGCCGGCGGGCGTGCATCCGATGCTGATGCTGGCCGCGATGATCCTGGTGGGCCTCGCCATTCTGGCTCCCGGGCATGCCTGGGAACTTGCCCAGAGCCGTGAAGTGAAGCTCAGCCCTGGTGCGATGGCGGCCGTCGCCTATCTCGGCGTCTTCCCCGGTTTCGTCAGTTACGTTTTCTACAATCGCGGCGTGGCCGAGATCGGTGCCAGCAAGGCAAGCTTGTTCATCCACCTGATGCCGGTATTCGGCACGCTACTCTCGGCGATCTTTCTCGGCGAAGTGCCGCAGTGGTACCACTACTTCGGCATCGCCCTGATCTTTAGCGGTATCGTGATGACCATGAGGCGTTCGGCCGTCGCGCCCTGAAGGCGGGCAGCAGCCTTACGGCAGCGTAGAATTGGTCCGCTGTTTCGTTTGAGCGCACATGATCGGGCAAGCGTGCCGCCCCTTGTCTGTTGCGCTATTCTCCTGCATGGCAACTACTTGGATTTGACTTCGACCACCATGGCGCAAGATCAGAATGCCCTCGTTTGGCTGGATATGGAAATGACCGGCCTCGACCCGGACAAGGATCACATCATCGAAATGGCTGTGGTGATTACCAACAGCCAACTGGAAACCGTGGCGGAAAGTGCCGTCTGGGTGGTGCATCAGGCAGACGCGGTGCTCGGTGGCATGGACGACTGGAACAAGAAGACGCACGGCAAGTCAGGACTGATCGAAAAAGTGAAATCGTCCGTGCTTGGCGAGGCCGATGTCGAGGCCCAATGTCTCGATTTCCTCAAGCGGCATGTCCCGGCCGGCAAGTCACCGATGTGCGGCAATTCCATCTGCCAGGACCGTCGCTTCATGGTGCGCTGGATGCCGAAGCTGGAAACCTACTTCCATTACCGCAACCTGGACGTGTCGACGCTCAAGGAACTGTGCAAGCGCTGGCAGCCGGAGGTCGCCAAGGGTTTCGAGAAGAAGTCGCGGCACGAAGCGCTGGCCGACATTTACGAGTCGATCGACGAGCTCAAGTACTATCGCGAGCACTTCCTGAAAGTCTAGCGGCGGTAAAGTCGCCAGATCTCACTTCTATCGCCCGGGCGACGCCCTTCCCAGGTCCGCGTCCAGCCGGGCGGGTCGGCGGCTTCGGCCGATTGCATCTGGTTGATCAGCCAATGGCACTGGCCGGTCTCTGCCCGCGTGCGCAGCCCGCCGAAATAATCCAATGCCGCCCGCTGGCCGAGGCCGAAGTCCAGCCTGCCCAGGCAGTCGATATTGGCGGGCAGGGCTTCACGCAGGGAAGCGACCACCGGCCGGAAAGTCTTGCTGTAGTCGATCCACGGCAGCCATAGGGCTGCCAAGGACGCCCAAACGACAGTGACGCCAGCGGCCCAGCGGCTCACTACACGCCACGGTGAGCGCGGCAGATTGAAGAGCATTGCCAGCCAAAGAAACGAAAGTGCGCACGCTATGAGCAGGCCGGGCAGCCAAAGTTCGCCGGCAAATCCTGGCGTCAGCCGTTGAATGTTACGAGCCAACCTTACTGGCCAATTCAAGTAGAGGCCGGCGGCGCCGAGCCAGACCAGGCCGACGATAATCGACATGGTCATCATGCTGAACCAGTCCCAGGCATTGGCGGCGCCTCGGCGCAAGCGCGGGCCTCCGGAGGCGGCAAGCAGGACCATTGGTACCACGGCCGGCAGTAGTGTGCTTGCCCGCGCTTCGTGCAGGAGGAACCAGAGTAACCCGGCCAACAAGCCAACCAGCGGTATCTTGATGGCCGGCGTCAGCAAATGACGGCGGCTCGACCAAAGTGCCCAAAGAGCAATGTAGAGCACCGGCCAGCCAAACCAGGCGAGCAGCTCCAGGTGTTGCACCGAGAACCCGCCGTGGCAGGATAGCGCGGCGGTCTGGGCAATCCACCATTGCTGAAGCAGCGCTGGCGACACCATGTGCAGTCCGATCAGCCAGGCGCTGCCGAGCATGGCGGCTACGCCAAGGGCGATCAACATTGAAACCCAGCCCCCGGCGGCGATCGGCAGCAGTAGAACTGCCAACGGCAGAGCGGCCAGCAGGCCACCGGCCAGGAGCGCGGCACCGATGCCAAGGCCGAGAGTCGCCCCGCCGCGTATAGGCTGCTTGCTGGCCAGCGAGGTGCCCCAATAGGCAATGGCGCAGGCTGCCAGGATGGCCGACGCCGGCTGGGCTTCGTGGATGGGAACGAGCAGGCCGAGGGTGCCGATTGCCAGCAGCGGCGTCCCCCAGCCCTCGTCGTGGCCGATCAGTCGGCGTGCCGCGGCGCCCAGGGCGAAAAGGAAGCCGGCGGCGAATAGTGCCGACGCCAGTCGGGCCCCGGCGTGGAAGGGCAACAGCGATCGCGTCGCGCTGGCCGTCGCGGCCGCGAGCCACGGATACAGCGGTTCGGCTTCGACAACCGTTTCACCGGCAAGCGTCGGTACTAGCCAATTGCCGCCCGAGAAGAATCCGTGCGCAATGCCCAGTTGAATCGCGTCGTCGGATTTCCAGGGATCGTGCCCGGTCAATCCGGCGAAGGCGTAGAGCGCACAAAGGAGCAGAACCAGCCAGGGGCGAGGCCCATGATCGTGCGTTTGATCGAAGCTTGCGACCATCTCTTCAGCAACAAAAAAAGGCAGCCATGGCTGCCTTTCTTCGCCTAATCACTGCAATCAGGCTGCCGCGCGCTTGCCGTACTTCTGCCGGAAGCGCTCAACACGGCCGGCAGTGTCGAGGATCTTTTGCTTGCCGGTATAGAAGGGATGACAGGACGAGCAGACTTCGATGTGCAGCGGCTTGCTGTTGGTCGAACTCGTCTTGAAGATGTTACCGCAGCTACAGGTCACCTCGATCTCATGGTACTTCGGGTGAATGCCTTCTTTCATGGTCTGGTTTCCTTGGATTCGTGGTGCCCGTGAATTTGGCGGGCTGGAAGAGGCCGGCATTATACCGTCAATAGCCCGCCAAATCAAGCCGGTCTAGCCGCGCCGCATGGCGTCGAAGAATTCGCCGTTGTTCTTGGTAGCCTTGATCTTGTCGAGGAGGAATTCCATTGCCTCAAGGTCGTCCAGACCGTAGAGCAGCTTGCGCAGAATCCAGACCTTTTGCAAGACGTCGGGTTTAAGCAGCAGCTCTTCACGGCGGGTGCCCGAGCGATTAACGTTGATCGAGGGGTAGACCCGCTTCTCGGCCATCCGGCGGTCGAGATGGATTTCCATGTTGCCGGTGCCCTTGAACTCTTCGTAAATCACGTCGTCCATGCGGCTGC
>PMIF01000096.1:10641-13521 GCA_003157035.1 Rhodocyclaceae bacterium | reverse complement strand
ATTGCCACGCGCATCGCGAACCACCCCGATGGCGTCGAGCAAGCACGCGACCGTATGGGTGAACCCCATGGCCAGGAAGACCAGGTCGGCCTTGACCTCGAATTCGCTACCGGGGATCTCCGTCGGCTTGCCGTCCTGCCAGTCCAGCCGCACCACCCTGAGGGCTTTCAAACGGCCATTCTCGCCGATGAATTCCTTGGTTGCGATCGACCAGTCGCGTTGGCAGCCTTCGGCGTGAGAGGACGAGGTGCGCAGCTTGTTGGGCCAGTACGGCCAAGTCAGCGACTTGTCCTCCTGCACCGGCGGCTTGGACAACAACTCGAATTGAGTGACTGTAGCCGCACCGTGACGGTTCGAGGTGCCAACACAGTCCGAACCCGTATCGCCGCCGCCGATGATGACGACATGTTTGCCGGCGGCGTTGATCGGGTTCTTGTCACCACCAGCGACTTCCTTGTTCTGCGGGATGAGAAATTCGAGGGCGAAGTGCACGCCGGCAAGATCGCGGCCGGGAATCGGCAGGTCGCGCGGGGTCTCGGAGCCACCGGCCAGAACCACGGCGTCGTAGTCCTTTTGCAGCTTCGCAGCGGCGACGACCTTCTCGGCGTCGCTGGCGACGCCTGCGGGCAGACCTTCGGCAATCAGCGTCCGGGTTTGAAACTTGACGCCCTCGACTTTCAACTGTGCCAGGCGCCAATCGATCAGGCGCTTGTCCAGTTTGAAGTCAGGGATGCCGTAACGCAGCAGGCCTCCCGGTTCGGCATTCTTCTCGTACACCGTGACCGCGTGACCGGCACGCGCCAGCTGCTGTGCGCACGCCAACCCGGCAGGACCCGAGCCAACCACGGCAATCTTCTTGCCAGTGCGACGCTTTGCCGGCTGCGGCAGCACCCAACCATTTTCGCCGGCCTTGTCAATGATGGCGCGCTCGAGTGACTTGATGCCGACCGGCTCTGCCACGTAACCGAGTGTGCAAGCCGTTTCGCACGGCGCCGGACAGACGCGGCCCGTGATCTCGGGAAAGTTGTTGGTCGAATGAAGAATCTCCAGCGCCAGCCGCCAATCATCGTGGTAGACCGCGTCGTTGAAGTCCGGAATGTTGTTGTTGACCGGGCAGCCGTTGTTACAGAACGGGATACCGCAATCCATGCACCGCGCACCCTGCACCTTGGCGTCGGCATCAACCAAGTGCAAGACGAATTCGCCATAGTTGCGCAGGCGACGAGCGACTGGCGCGTAGCTCTCGGCTTTGCGGTCGAATTCCAAGAAACCGGTCGGCTTACCCATCAGGCTGCTTCCTTCTGCTTGCTGGTCGCGGTCGCCATTTCCTTGAGCGCGCGGCGATATTCATGGGGGAACACTTTGACGAACCGGCTGCGGCACTGGCCCCAGTCGGCAAGGATGCGCTGTGCCTGCTCGCTCCCGGTCGTGGCAAGATGCTGCTCGATCAAGCTCTTCAGCAGTGTCTCGTCGGTGCTGTTGCGGTGGCGAGTGCCGTCGTCCAACTGATCGGCGGCCGGCAACACCTTCTCCAGAGAAACCATGGCCAGGTTGCAGCGCTGCGCGAACATTCCGTCTTCGTCGAAGACATAGGCGATACCGCCGGACATGCCGGCAGCGAAGTTGCGGCCTGTGGCGCCGAGGACGACGACCGTGCCGCCCGTCATGTATTCGCAGCCATGGTCGCCGGTNNGCAACACCGCGGAAATACACGTCGCCAGCGATGGCGCCATAAAGTACGGTGTTGCCGACGATGATGTTCTCACTCGGCCGACCCTTGAATTCCTTCGGCGGCCTGACGATGATCTTGCCGCCTGAGAGCCCTTTGCCGACATAGTCGTTGGCTGCGCCGGTGAGATCGAGGGTAATGCCGTGGGCCAGGAACGCGCCAAAGCTTTGTCCCGCCGTGCCGTGCATGTTGACCCGGATCGTGTCATCGGGCAGTCCGGTGTGGCCGTAGCGCTTCACCAATTCATAGGAGAGCATGGTGCCGACCGTTCGATTGACGTTTCTCACCGGCGATTCGATGGTCACGGCGTCGCCGCCTTCCAGCGCCGGAAGTGCCTTTTCGATCAGGCGATGATCGAGTGCCCGGTCCAGGTTGTGGTCCTGGCTTTCGCAGTGATGACGAGCGACCTCCGCGGCGACAGCAGGCGTGTGGAAGATGCGGCTGAAATCGAGGCCCCTGGCTTTCCAGTGCTCGATGCCCTTGCGCATGTCGAGCAAGTCGGCGCGGCCAATCAGGTCCTCGAACTTGCGCACACCGATCTGCGCCATCAGCTGCCGCAGTTCTTCCGCGACGAAGAAGAAGTAGTTGATGACGTGCTCGGGCTGGCCGGTGAAGCGGCGCCGCAACACCGGATCCTGCGTCGCAACACCAACCGGGCAGGTGTTGAGGTGGCACTTGCGCATCATCAGGCAACCTTCGACCACCAGGGGCGCCGTGGCAAAACCGAATTCGTCGGCACCGAGCAGCGCCGCGATGAGCACATCGCGCCCCGTCTTCATCTGGCCGTCGGCCTGGACGCGAATGCGGCCACGCAGGCGGTTGAGCACCAGCGTCTGTTGTGTTTCGGCCAAACCGAGTTCCCAGGGCGTGCCGGCATGCTTGATCGACGAGATCGGCGATGCCCCGGTACCACCATCGAAGCCAGAGATGACCACATGATCGGCCTTGGCCTTCGAGACGCCAGCGGCGACCGTGCCGACGCCAATTTCGGAGACCAGTTTCACCGACACCGAGGCCTGCGGGTTGGCGTTCTTGAGATCGTGGATCAACTGCGCCAGATCCTCGATCGAGTAGATATCGTGGTGGGGCGGTGGCGAGATCAGCTGCACGCCGGGCACCGAGTGGCGCAGAAAACCAATGTACTCGGAAAC
>PMIF01000096.1:0-10489 GCA_003157035.1 Rhodocyclaceae bacterium | reverse complement strand
TCGCCGATTCGACCTCCTCGAGCGGCACCGACTCGCCGGCGGCCTTGATCTCGAACAGACCACGCAAAGTCATGTAGCGGCGCGACTGATCATTGATCAACGCCGCGTATTGCTTGTAGGTTTCGAAGTTGCCGGCGCGGGTGGCATGCTGGAGCTTGGCGATCACGTCCGGTGTCCACATGTGATCTTCGCCACGGATACGGAAGGCATACTCGCCACCGATGTCGAGCATGTTGCGAAGCACGGGATCGGCGGAGAAGGCCGCCAGATGCGTACGCACGGCTTCTTCGGCAACTTCATCGAGGCCAATACCGCCGACCTGGCTGGCGGTGCCAGGAAAGTGGTCGGCGATGAAGTCGGCGTTGAGGCCGATCGCCTCGAAGATCTGCGCTCCACAGTACGACAGGTAGGTCGAAATACCCATCTTCGACATGACCTTGTTGAGGCCTTTGTTGATCGCCTTGACGTAGTTCTTCAGCGCATCCTTGGCCTTGTCACCTGCCAGGTCCTGGACGGTGGCATAGGCAAGCCACGGGCAGATCGCCTCGGCGCCATAGGCAGCGAGGAGGGCGAATTGATGGACCTCGCGTACCGAGCCGGTATCGATGACGATGCCGGTGCTTGTCCGCAGGCCTTTGCGCACGAGGTGATGGTGAGCACCGGCGCAGGCAAGCAGCGCGGGGACCGCGACGCGATCGCGCGATACGCCGCGATCACTGAGGATCAGGATGTTGAAGCCGTCGGCAACCGAATGCTCGGCGCTGTCGGCAATTCGTTCCAGGGCCCGGGCGCAGCCTTCGGCGCCTTCGGCAACCGGGTAGGTGATGTCCACCACCAGGGACTTGAAACGTCCCTTGGTCAGCTTGTCGATCGCGCGCAGGCGGCCACAATCCTCTTCCGACAGCACGGGCTGGTGTACTTCCAGGCGCGGCGTCAGGCCTTCGTTATCGTTGGCAATGCCCAACAGGTTGGGCCGCGGGCCGATGAAGCTGGTCAGCGACATGACAATTTCTTCGCGAATCGGATCGATCGGCGGATTGGTGACCTGGGCGAAGATCTGTTGGAAGTAGGCGTACAGGGACTTGTTCTTGCTTGATAGCACCGGCAGCGCCGTGTCCGTACCCATGGAGCCGACCGGCTCTTCGCCGGTGCGAGTCATCGG
The DNA here is from genome assembly GCA_003157035.1 of Rhodocyclaceae bacterium. Lineage (GTDB taxonomy): Bacteria > Pseudomonadota > Gammaproteobacteria > Burkholderiales > Rhodocyclaceae > Fen-999. Next base: position 9,327 of record PMIF01000096.1, on the reverse strand, counting down.
TTCGATGATGAACTTGACGTCCTCCTGGGTGTAACCGAAGGCTTGCTGGGTGTCGAGAAGCGATTCGACCGTCGGCTTGGCGGCTTTCCCGGCCGGAAGGTCAGAGAGGAATACCCGCGACTCGTTAACCCACTTGCGATAAGGCTCGCCCGTCGCCAGGAAGCTTTTCAACTCGGCATCGTCGATGATCCGCCCCTGCTCGAGATCGATCAGGAACATCTTGCCCGGCTGGAGGCGCCACTTCTTGATGATCCTCTCTTCCGGAATATCGAGTACGCCCATTTCCGATGCCATGAGCACCAGATCGTCGTCGGTCACCAGGTAGCGGGCCGGACGCAAGCCATTGCGGTCGAGGGTCGCGCCAATCTGGCGGCCGTCGGTAAATGCAACCGCCGCCGGGCCATCCCAGGGCTCCATCACCGCCGCGTGAAATTCGTAGAAAGCGCGGAGTTCTTCGTCCATCAGCGGGTTGCTGGCCCAGGCTTCCGGGATCAGCAACATCATGGCGTGCGCCAACGGGTAACCGCCCATGACCAGCAGTTCCAACGCATTGTCGAACGACGCCGAGTCACTCTGGCCTTCGACAATCAGCGGCCAGAGCTTTTCCAGATCGCCTTCCAGCCATTTGCTGGACATCGACGCATGACGAGCCGCCATCCAATTGATGTTGCCGCGCAGGGTGTTGATCTCACCATTGTGGGCAATCATCCTGAACGGGTGAGCCAGATCCCAGGTCGGGAACGTGTTGGTCGAGAAGCGCTGGTGCACCAGCGCCATGGCCGACACCATGCGCGCATCGCGCAGCTCCGGATAGTACTCGCCGACTTGGTGGGCGAGCAGCATGCCCTTGTAGCCGATGGTTCTCGACGAGAGCGTGGTGACGTAGAACTGGCGGCCGTCGGCGAGTTTCAGCGCCCGCACTTCGTGCTCGACGCGCTTGCGGATCACAAACAGCTTGCGCTCAAAGGCATCCTGGTTGGCGACGCCATCGCCGCGGGCAACGAACACCTGCCGGACCACCGGTTCGTCGTCGCAGGCGGCCTGGGCCAAGCCATGATTGTCGGTCGGCACGTCGCGCCAGCCGAGGATGCACTGCCCCTCCTCAGCGACGATTCTCGCCAGAGCGGCCGTACAGAAATGCTGGCTGGCCTCGGACGGCGGCAGGAAAACGTTGCCGCAGGCGTACTCGCCAACCGCGGGCAAAGACAGGCCGAGCTGGGCCGCTTCGTCGCGCAGGAAAGCGTCAGGCACCTGGATCAGGATACCGGCACCATCGCCCAGCAACGGATCGTAGCCGGTCGCGCCGCGGTGGGTCAGGTTTTCGAGGATCTGCAAGCCTTGGGCGACGATGCCGTGGCTCTTGACGTTCCTGATATGGGCGACAAAGCCGACGCCGCAGGCGTCGTGCTCGTTGGCAGGGTCGTAGAGTCCCTGTCGCTGGGGTGGGTAGTGTGCATCCATCTCGCAATCCTGAAGAGCAGCCGTCAAAAAAGCCGGGGGCACCTCTCCCCGGCCTGTTTGGTATTGTTAGGCGAACTACTAAATATACCCTACTGGGGGCGCACAACTCAAGATGCGGACCCGTGGCCGGGGCCGAATTGGCCTAGATGCCTTTATCGCCGCAACAGTGCTCGATCGCCGCGCGTATCTCGGCCTTGGGCGCATCGGCGAACGTCATCGCTTCGCCCAGCCGGCGCAGCAGCACCAAGCGCAGCTGGCCAGCAAGCACTTTCTTGTCGTGGCCCATCAGGTCCAGGTAACGGTCTGCCCCCAACCGCGGGCCACGTACTGGCAAGCCTGCGCGATCGAGCAGCCTGACCACGCGGTCGAGGTCTGCGGCCGTCAGCCAGCCGAGCCGGCGAGACAATTCCGCGGCCATGACCATACCGGCCGCAACTGCCTCGCCGTGCAGCCACTCGCCGTAGCCAACGCCGGTTTCGATGGCGTGGCCAAAGGTATGGCCCAGGTTGAGCAGGGCGCGACCACCATCCTTGGCCGTCTCCCGCTCGTCTGCCGCCACCACCTCCGCCTTGTTGGCGCACGACCGCTCGATCGCATAGGCGAGTGCCCCGCCATCGCGGACCAGCAGTGCATCGAGATTGCTCTCAAGCCAGGTCAGGAACGGCAGATCACGGATCAAGCCGTATTTGATCACCTCCGCCAGCCCCGCGGAGAGCTCACGGTCGGGAAGGGTTTGCAGAGTGTCTGTGTCCGCCAGGACAAGACGCGGCTGCCAGAAAGCCCCAACCATATTCTTGCCGCGCGGGTGGTTGATGCCGGTCTTACCGCCCACGGAGGAATCAACCTGGGCCAGCAGAGTCGTCGGAACCTGAATGAAAGGGATGCCACGCTGGTAGGTTGCGGCGGCGAATCCGGCCAGGTCGCCGACCACACCGCCCCCCAGGGCGATCAATGTCGTCGTGCGATCGCAGCGTTCTGCCAACAGCCCATCGAAGATCTGATTCAGCGTTTGCCAGTTCTTGTTGGCCTCGCCATCGGCAAGTATGGTGGCCGCGACATGAATGTCGCTGGCGTGCAATCCCGCCGTCAGGCGCTGCAAGTACAGCGGCGCGACCACGGTATTGCTGACCACGAGCACTCGCGGGCTGGTCAGGACTTCGATAATTCGGTCGGCCGCGGCAATCACACCCGGGCCGATGAGGATTGGGTAGGATCGATCCGAGAGGTTGACGGTAAGGGCTAACATCACGAGCTCAATTTTGCTTCGATCGCCAGGGCCAAGGCAGCGGCACCGCCTTCCCTGGCCTCGACGACGAGGTCCGCGACCTGTCGGTAAAGGGGGTCGCGTTCAAGGAACAACTCCTTCAGCTTGGCCAGCGGATCGGCAACGCGCAGCAACGGGCGATTGCGGTCGTGGCGGGTGCGGGCATAGAGCACTTCGGGGGAAGCGTAGAGGTAGATCACGTTACCCGTGGCACTCAGGCATTGGCGGTTGGCCGGCGAAAGCACAGCGCCGCCGCCGGTGGCCAGGACGAGGCCATGCTCTTGGGCAAGCTCGCCCAGAACCTGTGTCTCCCGGGCACGAAAACCGGCTTCGCCTTCGATCTCAAAGATGGTAGGAACGCGGACACCGGTTCTGGCCTCGATCTCGTGGTCGCTGTCGACGAAGCGGCGGCCAAGGTTTTTCGCCAGTTGCCGTCCGACCGTGGTCTTCCCGGCCCCCATCAAACCAATCAGGTAAATATTGGCGGCGGCAAGCATCGGGTAATTCTAGCAGCGGAAACAGAACGGGCCGGCATTGCCGGCCCGTTGCGTCAAGCGAGGGAACTCAGCGCACAGCCAAGGAGTCGGAAACGATCTTGGGCGTGATGAAGATCAGCAACTCGCGCCGGTTGTCGGTCTTGTCGGTCTTGCGGAACAACAAGCCCAGCACAGGCAGCTCGCCGAGCAAGGGAACGCGCGTAACGTCGTTGGTTTCTTCCTGGATGAAGATGCCGCCGATGACCACCGTGCCGCCGTTGTCAACCAGGACGTCGGTCTTGATCGACTTGGTATCGATTTCCCGACCCAGATTGGCGATCAAGGTGCCAAGCGCATCCTTATGGATATCGAGGGAGACGATGACGCGATTGTCGGGGGTAATCTGCGGGCGCACCTTCAACGACAGGACGGCATCCTGGTAGGAAATCGACGTCGCCCCCGAAGATGTTGACTGCAGGTAGGGTGTCCGCGTGCCTTGGCGAATTTCCGCTTCCACCTGATCGGCGGTCAACACGCGCGGGCTCGATACCGTCTTGCCCTTGCCATCGGCCTCCATGGCCGAAATTTCCAGATTGAGGATTTCACCCAAAGACTTGGAGAAGAGCGACAAGGCAAAGCTGCCGGCAGCGTTGCTCGCCGGCAAGTTCACAAACTGCGCATCCTGGTAGGTCTGGCTGCTCGCCGGTGACAGCGGCACAAAGGTGACCGAACCGTCCTTGCTGATGTTGGTAATGCGGCCTTGCGGGACAAAGTTGGGGCCCCAGGGAATCAGTTGGCCGGCATCGGAGTTTGTGGCCGAGATGCCATAGCGCAGGTTGCTATTGATGGTGTGGCCGCTGCCGGCCAGACCGGTATTGTCGCTACCGCCGATGCGAGCGCCCAAGGACTTGGAGAAGGTGTCGCTGGCCTCGACGATACGCGCCTCGATCAGGACTTGCCTGACGGCGATGTCGATCTCCGCGATCAGGCGACGGACTTCGGCAAGTTTCGTGGGTGTATCAGTGACGAAGAGTTTGTTGGTGCGGCCATCAAACATGGCGTAGCCGCGATCGGACAGCACGCGGCCCTTGCCGGGAGCACCACTGGCGGCCGGGGCGGCACCGCCAGTCCCGGTAGCCGTGCTGATGCCGCGCAGCATCTTTTCGATCACGTCGGCTTTTTGGTAGTTGAGCTGGAAGCTCTCGGTGCGCAGCGGCTCAAGGTCCGCGATCGCCTGCATGGATTCCAGTTCAATCTTCTCGCGCGCCGCCAATTCGTCGGCGGGAGCGATCCAGACGACGTTGCCGTTCTTGCGCATCGCCAGGCCCTTTTGCTTCAACACGATTTCCAGGGCTTGATCCCAGGGAATGTCGTTGAGGCGCAAAGAGACGTTACCGCTCACCGAATCGCTGATGACGATATTGAAGTTGGTGATATCGGCGAAGACGTGGAGCAGCTCGCGCAGCGGGATGTTCTGGAAGTTGAGCGAGACCTTTTCGCCCTGATAGCCCTGCCGCTGTGTGCCCTGGAACAACTTCGAAGGATCTTCCTTGAGCGGCTTCACCTCAACGACGAATTGATGGTCGGTCTGATAGGCAGTGTGTTCCCAAAGTCCTTTGGGTGAAATGACCACGCGGACATTTTCGCCTTGTTGGGATGTCGTGACCGTCGTCACTGGGGTTGCGAAGTCGGTGACATCAAGCTTGCGTGCCAGGCTTTCAGGCAAGGTCGTGTGCTGAAAGTCGACAATCAGATCCGGTCCTTGTTGCCGCACATCAATGCTGACACTGGGGTCGGACAAGTCGACCGTCACCTGCCCTTCGCCTGCCTTGCCGCGGCGGAACTTGAGGTCGCGAATGGCACGCACTTCGCTGGCGACCGCCTGGGTCGTGGGCGCGAAGTGCTGCGCATTGGACGTGATGACTGCCGGCGCCGGACTCAGGGTCACCAGGAAGGCATTCCCTTCGACCGCGCCCTGGAAATTGCCGACTCTGTTCAGGTTCAGCACCATGCGCGTGCGATCGCCAACCTGGACGATATTGATGCTGCGCAGATCGCCTTCATTCACTTGTTGCGAGGTGCGGCCGAGGCTGTTCGTTGTGGCCGGAAAATCGAACACCACCCGCGCCGGATTGGCAACACTGAAACTCGACGGCTCGCCAGCCAGCGGCTTGGTCAAGCCCACCTTGATGACGGTATTGCCACCACGCTGGGTGACTTGCAAAGTATCGATGTTGTTCGCAGCCGAAGCCGCAGCTTCCGTACCGGCGCTCGTCTGTGCCCAGGCGCTGGTTAAAAACGACAGCAGGAACAGAATCGCGCAGACAAAACGATGATGTTGGGTTTTCATTTCCTCGACTCCTTTTGCGATGCGGCCGATTCCTGAATCTGCAAGGTCGTCGGACGCTCCACCCAATCAGCGGTCTGGCCGCTTGGATCTTGCACGAGCTCCTTGATGCGCACTTCGGATTCGGTAATGGCGGTGATAACGCCGAAATCCAGCCCGATATGGCTACCAGGTTTCACTTGATGGACAACGCCCGAGGCATCGATCAAGCCGTGAAATCCGCTCTTTGTGCGGACGACGCCGACCATCTTCAAGCTCTCGAGCGGGAATGCCTCCAGCGGTTCCCGCGGCCGGTCGAAGTCCGGCTGCAGGCCGGTACCCTGACCACGCTTCTCCGGCAGGATCTTGCGCGCGTCGAAGGGATCGATCAGGTCGGCGGCATCATAGGAAACCACCGGGAACGCCTTCACCTCGGGGATCGGCTGAATTCGGCCTTGCAAATCCTTGGCCGAGTCTGCCATCCATTGCTTGAGGTCCTGATGTTCGTCGCCACCACACGCCGACAAAAACGCCGTGGCCATGACGATCGCTGCCCAATTAGGCTTCATCAGGCACCCCCTGCCTTCTTGGCCGCCTTGGCCTTCTTCTGCCGGGCAACCTCTTCGTCATCCAGGTAGCGGAAGGTCTTGGCCACCGCCGACATCGTCAGACCGCCATCCTTGTTGGGGACGGCTTCGATATCGTTCAGGGTGACAATGCGCGGCAAGCGCGCGATGTCGCCGACGAAGGCACCGAGGTCGTGATAGCTGCCGGTGACTCGAATGGTAATCGGCAATTCGGCGTAGAACTCCTTTTGCGACTCGGCTCCGGGCCTGAACAAATCGAACTGCAGGCCACGGCCAAGCCCGGCCTGATTGATGTCGACCAGCAGCGATTCCATTTCCGAGGCATTCGGCAACTGCTTGAGCAGTGCGCCAAAGGCGGCATTGATGTCAGTCAGCTGCTGCTGATACTGGGCGAGATTGACCGACTGCCGTTTCTTGTCCAGCCATTCCTGCTTGAGCTTGTCCTCCTGCTCTTGCATCACGGTCAGTTCGTCCATCTGCGTCCGCCAGCCGAACCACCAACCGGCGAGCAGAATCAGGACCAGCAGACCAATGAGAATGATCGCCCTCGGCAGCGCCGGCCACAAGCCCGGATCGCGTGGGTCGAGGGTGCGAAAGTCATCGATCAGCGTTTGCAGATCAAGCGAGGGGAGTTTGCTGGCGGAACTCACGGCTTGCCACCTTTGGTCGATTCAGCGTTCTTGCCGGAAGCCGTGCCGGCCTCTCCGGTCCGCTCTTCAAGCTTCACGTTCAGGGTGAATTCGCTGACCCGCCGCTTGTCCACCGTGGCCGCCTTGATCTCAACCAAATCGGGCTTTTCGAGCAATTGCGTCTCGTCCAGGTTGCGCATCAGGGTCGACACGCGAGCGCTCGATTGCGAATAGCCGTTCAGCGTAATCATACGGGCCGACTGCTTGACCGACTTGAGATAGATCCCGGTAGGCATCTGGCGAGCCAGTTCATTGAACAAATGGACGGTTTCGGCACGATTGGCCTGGAGTGACTCGATGACCTGCTTGCGCGCCAGAAGTGCCTCCGTTTGTTCCTTGAGCTTCTTGATTTCGTCGATCTCTTTGTCGAGCGACGCAATCTGGCTCTTCAGGAAGTCATTGGTCGCTTGCTGGCCGTTCAGGTAGCCATTGAGCACGGTGAAACCAAGCAGCCAGATCGCCGCGCCCAGAACAACGACCAAACCAACCAGGGCGTAGAACTGCCGGCTGCGCGCCCGCCGTTTCTCTTCGCGGTGAGGCAGCAGATTAATGCGGATCACTGATCAAACCTCCGCAAAGCCAAGCCACAGGCCACCATCAACAGCGGCGCTTCCTGCTGAAGTTGGCGGGGACGAACACGGGAAGAGATCGACATGCCGGCAAACGGGTTGGCAATCACCGTCGGCACCTGCGTCCGCGTTGCCACGACTTCGTCGACACCGGGAATGGCTGCGCAACCGCCGGCCAGGACGATCTGGTGCACCTGATTGAACTGGGTCGAGGTAAAGAAGAACTGCAGCGCCCGCGAAACTTCAAGGGCCAGATTCTCGACGAACGGACGCAGCAGTTCCGGTTCGTAGTTCTCCGGCGCCGCGCCGGAACGCTTGATCGACTCCGCCTCTTCGGCGCTCATGCCGTAGGAGCGCATGACGTCCTGAGTCAGCTGGGCACCACCGAATGCCTGTTCGCGCGAATATACGGGCTGATCACCGCGCATCACGGTCACCTTGGTCGCGACAGCGCCGACGTCCACCAGCGCCACGATTGGATCCTTGATAGTGACCGGCAACTGCGGCCGGATCAGCTCGAAAGCGGCTTGCGTGGCAAAGGATTCGACGTCCATGACCAGCGGCTTCAATTCCGCAGCTTCGGCACAGGCAATTCGGTCTTCAACCTTTTCCTTGCGCGAAGCGGCGATCAACACTTCCACTTCGTCCGGACTGGAGGGCGCCGGACCAAGGATCTGAAAGTCGAGATTCACTTCGTCGAGCGCAAACGGAATGTACTGGTTGGCCTCGGACTCAACCTGCACTTCCATCTCCGTTTCGCGGAGATTGGCCGGCAGGATGATCTTCTTGGTGATTACCGCTGCGGTCGGCAACGACATCGCCACATACTTGGTCGACGTTCCCAGGCGACGCCAGCAGCGGCGTACGGCCTCGGCGGCAGCTTCCAGGTTGGCAATATTGCCGTCGACGACGACGTCCCGTGGCAGATATTCAATACCGAAGCGCTCGACGCGATAGGCATTCTGGCCTGTCTCGGTCAGTTCGACCATCTTTACGGCCGACGTACTGATGTCCAGCCCAAGTAGCGGTCGCGCCTTGGGGTTGAAGATCGAGAGATCGATCTGCAAGAAATTCCCCTTTCAGAACCTAAGCTTAGATGGGTTACGCATAATTTACATCAGATGCTATCAGCAACTACTACCCCTGTAAAGGAATATTTCGCTCGAAACACGGGAAGCAGAGCGGTTGTTGCCTGGCCGATATAATGGCCGCCGCCATACTGCTGCGAGGCTATCTTGCCACCCACCCTTTCCCGCTTCCTGACCTGGATCGCCTATCCGTTGCTTGCCCTCGTCGGGGCGGCACTGGTGATTGCCGCCCTGGCGGGGATCTTCGTCATCCTCGCTTACCCCCAACTGCCCTCCCTGGATGCGATGACCGACTATCGGCCAAAGATTCCACTGCGCATCTATTCGTCCGAGGGCACGCTGATTGGCGAATTCGGCGAGGAACGACGCACGCTGGTGCGCATCGGCGCCGTTCCCGACGACATGAAGCACGCCATTCTGGCCGCTGAAGATGAACGCTTCTATCAACATCCGGGCATCGATACGCTGGGCATCATCCGCGCCGCATACTCGAATTTCGTCGGCGGCGGGCGCAAACAGGGCGCATCGACGATCACCATGCAGGTTGCACGCAATTTCTTCCTCTCCTCCGAAAAGACCCTCAGCCGCAAGCTGTACGAAATCCTCCTGGCGCTGAAGATCGAACACAACCTGAGCAAGGACGAGATCCTCGAACTCTACGTCAACCAGATTTATCTCGGTCAGCGCGCCTATGGCTTTTCGGCCGCTGCCCAGATCTATTTCGGCAAATCCCTCAAAGACTTGAGCGTCGCCGAATGCGCCATGCTCGCCGGGCTGCCCAAGGCACCCTCGGCCTTCAATCCGGTCGCCAATCCGAAGCGCGCGCGCCTGCGCCAACTCTACGTGCTGCGGCGGATGCGCGAACTC